>JBFFZZ010000085.1:0-10882 GCA_041568335.1 Candidatus Polarisedimenticolaceae bacterium
GGCCTGATGCTCGGTGCCGCGCGGCACGAAGACGTGGATCTCGACCTCTTCGCCAGGCCCCTCGGGGTCGTGGGTCGAGACGACGTCGATCATGTTGCTGCCGGTGCACCAGGCGAAGTCGTGGACGGCGCGCTGGCGATAGCGGTGCCAGACGATCCCGTCGACCGGACCGTCGCCTTCCGGGCCGCCTTTCCCGGTGGCCACGACGTTCCAACCCTCCGGCAGACCGATGCGCACGTCGAAGTCGGCATAGTCGGCGTAAAACTCGGTCGGTCCGTGGAACTGGTGCGCGTTCCAGCGGTCTTTTGTCGCGCCGCGCACGCCGACGATCTCCATCACCGCCACCTTGGGGAACCACTGCGCGACGAGGAAGTAGTCGAGACGTCCACCGGTCCGCGCGATCGGCACCGGGAGCTTCGCCTCGAACTCGATCTCCAGCTCGACGGTCTCGCCTGGACGCAACGGCGGATCGAGGGTCAGCTCGATCAGCGACCGATCCAACGGGTTCCCGTCGTCGGGACGGATCGGCTCCCACGCGACGTCGGCATCCCCGCGACGGATCGAGGTCGGCTCGGTCCAACCCCACGGATCGTCGAATCGCCGAACCAGCTCATCGGCGTCGAAGCGGCCGGGAGGAACGCCGCGCATCCAGGTGGTCTGTTCGTGGGAAAAGGCATTGAGGTAGAGATGCAACGGCATGCGAGCGAGCGTGGTCCTCGAAGGGTTGGTCCAGCGGATCGTCTCCCTGCCGTCGAGCGCCCGCGTCTCGGGGTCGAGCCGCACCTCGATCTCGTAGGCGATCCAGGTCTCGGGCAACTCGAGCGCGGCGGTCCCCGGCGCGAGCAACAGCGCGCACGATACGAACCAGCCGGTTCTTGGTCGCACGTTCGTCCCCCGTTTTTTCCCAGCCGCGAGCTCGCGGTTCAGAGCGAAGTCGTTGTCGATCCGTGCCCGGACGGCCGCCGATGTTACAGGAACCCTGCCGCAGAAAGGAAGCATCCGGTGGACCCGGGTTCGGGATTCACGCACGCGAGAAGCGTGACAATCGGGATAGAATCGGGTCGTTGCGCATCGAATAACTAAGGATTTCGCGTGTACCATCGAGCGTAACCGGTCGTTCGTTCGACCCACAGCTTGAAAGACACGCGATCCCGATGCAGATGACCGATTTTCTGGCGAAAGCCCTCGAGGAGCCCACGATGAGCTGGTGGATCTGGATACTGGCGGGCCTGGCGTTGCTGGCGGTGGAGATCATGGTCCCGGGAGGGATCATCTTCCTGTTCTTCGGCGTCTCGGCGATCGTCGTCGGCATCCTTGCCGCGATCGGCGTCGGCGGCCCGCTGTGGATGCAGGCGCTGATCTTCTCGGTCATGTCGGTCGTCTCGCTGCTGACCATGCGTGGCCCGATTTTGCGCCGGATGGACGCGCACGGGTTCGAGGCCGACGAGGTCGACTCGCTGGTCGGAGAGGACGTCGTGTTGAGCGAGAAGATCGGGCCCAACGGCAAGGGCAAGGGTGAATTGCGCGGGACCTCCTGGACCGTCGTGAATCTCGGCGATACCGCGATGTCCAAGGGCCAAGCCCGAACCGTCGAACGTGTTGACGGTTTGACACTTTACGTTCGCTGAAAGTAGAGGGGTACCATGACTGAATCCTTGATCGTCTTCGGCGTCGTCGCCGTCGTCGTCATCATCGTGATCGCGAAGACCGCGGTCATCGTGCCGCAACAGAACTCCTACGTGGTCGAGCGGCTGGGCAAGTACCACAAGACGCTCAACGCCGGCTTTCACATCCTGTTCCCGTTCCTCGACACGGTGCGTTACAAACACTCGCTGAAGGAACGGGCCGTCGACATCGACGAGCAGATCTGCATCACGCGCGACAACGTCCAGGTCGGTGTGGATGGCGTGCTGTACCTCAAGGTGATGGACCCGCAGCGGGCGTCCTACGGCGTGGCGAACTACCTGTTCGCCATCAGCCAGCTCGCCCAGACCACGCTGCGTAGCGAGATCGGCAAGATCGACCTCGACCGCACGTTCGAGGAGCGCACCACGATCAACGTCCAGGTCGTGACCGAGCTGGACAAGGCCTCGGATCCCTGGGGCATCAAGGTGCTGCGCTACGAGATCAAGAACATCAACCCGCCGCGCGACGTGCTCGCCGCGATGGAAAAACAGATGCGCGCCGAGCGCGAAAAGCGCGCCGTGATCCTCACCTCCGAGGGCGAGCGCGACGCCCGGATCAACGAGGCCGAGGGCGAGAAGCAGCAGGTGATCAAGGCCTCCGAGGCGGCCAAGCAGCGCCAGATCAACGAGGCCGAGGGTGAGGGCCAGGCGATCCTCACGGTCGCGGCGGCGACGGCGGAAGGACTCGCCAAGGTCGCCGCGGCGACCCAGCTGCCCGGGGGCTACGAGGCGGTCCAACTGCGGGTTGCCGAGGACTACATCGCCCGCTTCGGCGAGCTGGCCAAGCAGTCCAACACGATGATCCTGCCGTCGAACGCGGCCGATGTCGCCGCGATGATCGGCACCGCGATGAAGGTCATCGAGAAGTTTCGTCCGGGGGTGTAACCTGGGGTCGTGATCGTCGGCCCGTTCAATCGATTCCAGCCCACCGCGCGACGGCCGGCTCTAGCCGCCGTCGCGTTGGTGCTTGGGTGCGCCGGCTGCTCCGGCCCGCAGGACGCGGTCGAATCCAATGAGCCGTCGGCGGCCGGCAAGGCCGGCCCATCGGGTCACGAGCGCATGCTCGCCCTGTTGAAGGAAGTCGCCGACGGGACCGTCGCCGATCATCCGTTGCTCAGCGAAAAGCGATCGATTCAGCTGCGCGAACAGCTCGCGGCGGTGCCCGCCGACGCGCACCCCCAACAGAAGCTCGGGCTGCACCTCGCCCTCGGCGAGGAGGCGCTGCGGCAGAACCGGCTCGCGGAAGGCATCGGCTACCTCGAGCAGGCTTACCGCGACGTCGAGGGCTTCTACGAGATCGGCGGCGTGCACCCCAAGGCGGTGTTCAACACGGCCTACCGGCTGGCGATCGGTCACATGCGACTGGGAGAGACGCAGAACTGCTGTCTGAAACATGCGCCGGAGAGCTGCCTGCTGCCGATTCGCGGGGGTGGTATCCACGAGAGCCAGGCCGGCTCGCGCAAGGCGATCGAGTTCTTCCAACGCGCGCTCGAGCTTGCCCCGCTTGACTCCGATGTCCATTTCAACGCCAAGTGGCTGCTCAACATCGCCTACATGACGATCGACGACTACCCCGAAGGGGTCCCGGAGAGGTGGCGCATCCCGGAATCGCTGTATCGATCGGCGGAGTCGATCCCCCGATTCGTCAATCGCGCTCCCGGGCTGGGCCTCGACACCTTCGATCTCGCCGGCGGGGCGATCGTCGAGGACTTCGACGGCGACGGCCTGCTCGACATCTTCGTCTCGACCTACGATCCGACGGAGCACCTCCATTACTTCCGCAACAACGGGCGCGGCGGGTTCGAGGACCGCAGCGTGGAGGCCAACCTCGAGGGCCTTCTCGGGGGCTTCAATCTGGTGCACGCCGACCACGATAACGACGGCGACGCCGACGTCCTCGTCCTGCGAGGCGCCTGGCTCGGTGCCGAGGGCCACGTGCCCAACTCCCTGTTGCGGAACGAAGGCGAGGGGCGCTTCGTCGACGTGACGTTCGAATCGGGGCTCGGGGTGGCGCACTACCCGACCCAGACCGCCGGCTGGGCCGATTTCGACGGCGACGGCGACCTCGATCTCTACATCGGCAACGAGTCCGACGAATCGACGCGGTCCCCGGGCCAGCTGTTTCGCAACGAGGGGAACGGCACGTTCGTCGATGTGGCGGCGACCGCGGGGGTGACCAACGACGGCTTTGCCAAGTCGGTCGCCTGGGGGGATTACGACAACGACGGGGATCCGGACCTGTACGTCTCGAATCTCGGCGGCGTCAACCGGTTGTACCGCAACGACGGCGAGGGCTCGTTTACCGACATCGCCCGCGAGCTCGGCGTCGAGGGGCCGTCGATGAGCTTCGCCTCGTGGTTCTGGGATTACGACAACGATGGCGACCTGGATCTCTACGTCGCCGCCTACGACTGGAACGCCGGCGGGCTCGACGCCTATGTCCGCAGTCAGCTCGGCGTGCCGCACGGCATCGAGACGACCGCGTTGTACCGCAACGACGGCAGCGGACGGTTCGAGGATGTCGGGGCCGCAGCCGGATTCGCCTCCGTGACGCTACCGATGGGCGCCAATTTCGGCGATGCGGACAACGACGGCTGGCTCGACGTCTATCTCGGGACGGGCTACCCGGACTACGAGGCGCTGATGCCCAACGTCCTGTATCGAAACCGCGACGGCCGGACCTTCGTCGACGTCACCTACGCGGCGGGTCTGGGGCATCTGCAGAAAGGCCATGCGGTCGTCTTTGCCGATCTCGACCAGGACGGCGATCAGGACCTGTTCGAGCAGATCGGCGGGTTCTACCTCGGCGACAAGTTCGCCAACGCGTTGTTCGAGAATCCCGGTTCCGGCAACCGCTGGCTCACGGTCGAGCTTCAGGGTCGCAACGCCAATCGTTCGGCCATCGGTGCGCGCATCCGCGTCGATGTGGTCGAGAACGGCGCGAAGCGGAGCATCCGTCGCGCGGTGACCACCGGCGGCAGCTTCGGATCGAATCCGCTGCGCCAGACGATCGGCCTCGGCCGGGCCACCGCAATCGAGCGGCTCGAGATCCGCTGGCCCGGCTCGAGGACGGTCCAGACGATCGAGGGCCTGGCGCTCGATCGCTTCGTCCGTGTCGTCGAGGGCGAGGACGAGCATGCCGTAAGCGTGCAGGAACCGATTCGGCTCGGCTCGACCGGTCAGGAACCCTCGCGGTAGGGCCGGCCGCTGCGGAACAGCTCGTGTCGCTGCCGCAGGCCTTCGGCAAACAGCATCATCTGCTCGCGCTGCGGCGGGGAGAGTTGCTGCGCGATCCGCGCCATCGTGTCGCGGACGATCTTCATCGCCGAATCGAGCGTGGCCACGGCCTTGGTGAAGTCGCCCGATTCCGCCTGCGCCACGGCCAGCAGATCGAGGTAACGAGGATCGCTGAACTGCGTGCCCTCGTTGAGCTGCTGCGCCAGCTGCAACGACGTCGCCCCGTCGCGCAGGTCCGCCTGCGGGCAAACGGAAAGCGCCCAGGCCAGGTCGCGGGTCGTCGTCGGGTTCGAGGGGTTGAGCCGATGCGCTTTGCGGTACGCGTCGATCGCGTCGGCGTAACGTTGGAGCTCCCAGAGCGCAATGGCCATGCCCGCATACATTTCCACGTTGCCGGGGTCGAGCCGCAGCGCGAACGCGAAAACGTTGACCGCCTCCGAGGGTTGGCCGTCGATCAGCAACAGGTTGGCGAGGTTGTGCTGGACGTCGGAACGTCCCGGGAACCGGGCACCCGCCCGGCGGGCCATCTCCAGCCCGGCATCGGTCTGCCCCATCTGGAACAACAGCGAGCCGAGGTTGCTCTGGACCTCGGGCAGGTCGGGGTCGAGTTCCAGCGCACGGCGATAGGCCTCGACGGCCTCGGGAAACTGGTTGGTGCGCGCCAGGATCATCCCGAGGTCCGCGTGGACCGACGCGTCACCCGGCGCGAGCGTCACCGCTCGCTGGATCATCGCGGTGGCGCGCTGCGCGTCACCCGCGCCGAGGAACATCCGCGCCGACGCGATCAACCCGGGGATCGACTCCGGGTTGGCCTTGAGCAGCTTTTCGAGCGCTTGTTGCGCTTCCTGTGGCCGTCCCGCGGCGAGCGCCCTGTTGGCGTTGGCGAGCAGCCAGTTCGAGCTGACACCCTCCTGCAGGATGACTTCGTCACGCGGAGGGTCGGGGAACGACGCCATCTCGCCGGGTTGCATCTTGATCGCCACGGTCTCCGCCAACCGGCGCTCGAGCTCGGCGGCCGATTCGTCCCCGCGCACGCTGTGGACGTGCGACAGGTGGTGGTGCACCGCGGCTTCCTGGGGCGAGATCGACGCGGCTTGCTGGAGGATCTCCAATGCGCGATCGGCATCCTGCTCGGCGAGCGCCACCCGGGCCAGGCCGATCCGCGCGTTGATCGAAAACGGATCGAGCTCCAGCGCGCGGGTGTAATGGGTTTCCGCCGCGTCAACGTTCTCCTCGAGGAAATGGGTGAAGCCGAGGTAGAGCTGCAAGGGCGGGTGGTCCGGTTTCAGCTCCGCCGCTCGTGTGAACCGGTCGAGCGCGGCGCCCTGGTGCGTCTCGCGCAGGACGATCCCCGAGAAGTAGGGCCAGCGCCACTCCTGGGGATCCAGTCTCGATGCGGTCTCGTAGCAGTCCAGCGCCTGATCGAAGAAACGGTGGATGTCGTAGACGACGCCGAGACGGCCCCAGCGATCGGCCGAGTCGGGTTGCTCGCGAACGGCGGCGGTCGCTTCGCGGATCTTTTGCTCGACCAGCACCTCGTCGATCTTCGACGGCACCTTGGGTACGGCGACCCCGGACTCACCGGAACACGCGACCAGGAGGATCCCGATGAACGGGACCGCGAACGATGGACGTGACGTCATGCAGGATTCCCCTCTCCGCGAACGAGGTCATGATAGCGGTCGACCCCCGTGGCGTCGAAGATCTCCACCTCACCGTCGGGCCAGCGGACACGGAGTCGATCGATCGTTTCCGCCGCGCCCAGACCGAACAGCAATCGCGGATCGTTGGAAGAGAGGTAGCTCTGGTGCGGAGCGACCAGACCGGTCAGGGTGCGATCGGCGACTTGCACCTCGACGACCGCGCCGTTGGCGTCGCGCGGCCCCCGTGTGTCGATCAGCTTCAATCCGATCCAGTGGGCGTCGGTTGCGTGAACGTTGCGAAACAGGTGAACCCGGCCGTCCGCCGTGGTCGTCACCAGATCGGGGTCGCCGTCGTTGTCGATATCGCCGGTGGCGAGGCCGCGGCCGACGTCGGTGGCGCAAAACGGCCCGCATTCGTCGCCCGCCTGGTGAAATCGTCCGTTCCCCTCGTTCCAGAACAGCAGGTTCGGCTCGGCATAAGGCGACCAGTGATCGTCCCCGGGGGTGCCGGTCGCGCGCAGCACACGTCCGTTGACGATCGCCAGCTCGGGCAGCCCGTCGCGGTCGATGTCCAGCGCCGCGACGCCGAAACCGGTGGAGTCGGCGCTCTGCTTGCCCAGCCCGCTACCCAAGGTCGCGTCGGAGAAACGGCCCCCGTCGCCGGCCAGGTAGAGCGTGTTGGTCTCCTGAAACAGGTGCGTCAGGAACAGATCGACCCGCGTGTCTCGGTTCAGGCCGGCAACGACGACGCCCATGCTGGCCTCGGCGCCACCGAACCCGTTGAGCGCGACCCCCAGCGGCCCCGCCGCGTCGCGCAGGCGACCGTTGCCGTCGTGGACCCACGCCCGGTTGGCCTCGCCGTCGTTGGCCACGAAAACGTCGGTCCGCCCGTCGTCGTCGAGGTCGGCGAAACCGACCCCGAGTCCCTTGCCGCGAGCGCCGGCAATCCCCGCTTCACGGCTGACGTCACGGAACGTCCCGTCGCCGTTGTTGCGATAGAGGATGTCTCCCGTGCCGGGGCAACAATCCGGCCCCGCGTACTCGGGCCGGCCCGCCGCGTCGCGTACGTCGGGTCCCGGCTCGTACTGCAGGTAGTTCGAGACGAACAAGTCGAGGAGACCGTCGCCATCGAAGTCGAAAAAGCCCGCCGATGCCCCCCAGCGTGGATCGCCTACCCCGGCGGTCTCCGTGATGTTCGTGAAGGTGCCGTCCCCGTTGTTGCGGTAGAGGGCGTCGGGTCCGTAGTTGCTGACGAACAGATCGGCATCGCCGTCGTTGTCGATGTCGCCGATCGCCACGCCCATCCCGTACCCCGGATCCGCCGCCCCCGACGCCGCGCTGACGTCGATGAACATGCCATCCGATCCCTGACGGAAGAGCCGATTCGCTCCGTCGGCGTGAAACGTGCCGTTCTCGAACAAGCCGAGGACGACATACACATCCAGATCACCGTCGTTGTCGTAGTCGAAGAGCGCGCAGCCGCCGGCCAGGCTATCGGGCATGAAGTGGCCTCCGCCGCGGGCGCGATCGAAGACGAAGCCGAGGCCCGCTTCGGCCGTCACGTTCTCGAAAACGGCGCCGCTGTCCGGCGCGGTGGTGTCGGGCCGGTCGGGCGCGGCGCACGCCACGACGAGGAGCGCCGGGACGACGGCGGCGATCGACTTCATCGGCCTTACGGTACCAGCCCCGACGCTCAGGCGGTGCGGCGGCGGCGGCGCCTGCGTCCACTCGGCCGGCCCGCCGCTGCCCTTCCACTGCGGTCCTTGCGCCCGCTGCTTTGCGGTTGGGTCGGGTGCTCGACCAGGGTCGGGGCCTCATCGAACCCGGGCAGCGAACGACGTTCGATCGGCTGTCCGATGCGCGCCTCCACGGCACGAACCATGTCCAGGTCCTCCGCACCGATCAACGTATAGGCCCGGCCGTTCCGTTCGGCGCGACCGGTGCGGCCGATTCGATGGGTGTAGGCCTCCGGTGTGGTCGGCATGTCGAAGTTGACGACATGGGACACCTGGATCACATCGATCCCACGCGCAGCGATGTCGGTGGCCACCAGCACGTCGTAGTCGTGTTTGCGGAAACCGGTCATCGCCCGGTCGCGCGCGTTTTGCGACATGTTGCCCTGAAGGGCGACGGCACGGTGCCCCGCGGCGTCGAGTTGCCGGGCCAAGCGTCTCGCGCGGTGTTTGGTGCGCGTGAACACGATGGCCTGCACGAATCCGTCCCCCGAGAGGATGTGGTCGAGCATGTCGAACTTGCGATTCGGACGCACCGGGTAGAGCGCATGGTCGATCGTTGAGATCGGTTTCGAGTGACCCAACTCGACGACGTGCGGCCGGTTGAGCACCTTCTTGGCGAGCTTGCGGATCTCGGACGGCATGGTCGCCGAGAACAGCATGTTCTGGCGTTCCGGCGGTAGCTCCGCGAGGATACGTCGCAGGTCGGGCAGGAAGCCCATGTCGAACATGTGATCGGCCTCGTCGAGCACCAGCGTCTCGATGCGGTCGAGTCGCACGGCGCCCTGGCCGTGCAGGTCGAGCAGTCGTCCCGGACAGGCCACGACGATCTCGGGTCCCGAGCGCAGCGCCTCGATCTGCGCGCGTGGTTTGACGCCGCCGAAGATGACGACGGTCCGGATGCGGGTAAACCGCGCCAGGTTGTCGATCTCCGCGCCGATCTGGCTGGCCAACTCGCGCGTCGGGGCGACGATCAGGACCCGCGGGTCGCGGGAGCGAGAGCGCGTCGCCATCAGACGCTCCAGCAGCGGCAGCGCGAACGCCGCCGTCTTGCCGGTGCCGGTCTGGGCCAGGCCGAGGATGTCGCGGCCCGCGAGGGCCGCGGGGATGGTCTCGGTCTGGATCGGCCGCGGCTCGTCGAATCCGGCGGCGACGACGCCGCGCTGGATCGAGGGACCGAGGTCGAATTCTCTGAAACCCGTCGGGGTTTCCGCTTCAATGACGGACATATGGTTTTCTTTCTCCGGCGGTGCGGTGCACATCGGCACACACGGGCCCGCCGTTTGCCTAGCCACACAACAGAAGTAGGTAGGGGAAGTCGTGATCAGCGGCGCGATCTTTGGTTCAGATCCTGTTGGGCGCCGAGGACCGGAGAGTCCGGCCACGTAAGAAGGTATGCGCTGTGGGCCGGTCTGTCAACTCAGGGGCAATCGTTGGCCAGCACGACACGTGGCTGGGCGCCCGAATCCTGCCCGTAGTCGGCCGAGCCGCTCTCACGGACGAGGATGAAGTCGACCCCACCCGGATCGGGCTTCGATGAGTCGAACAGGTGGCCCATCTCGGTCCCACCGCAACCGATCTGCGTCGCCGTTCCGAGCTCGACCTGCCCGCCGCCCGGGTCGGTGACCGCGGCAAGATCGCCCCAGATCACATCGACCGTGCGTGCCAGGAGAACGCCCGTCGGACAGGTAACGGTCTCCTCGAACTCGATCGTCGGGTCGCCCGGCGACGCGTCGAGCGTCACCACGACGCAGGCCGGCGCCGAGCAGACCGCATCGGCGGCGTCGGCAAGACCGTTGCAGTCGTCGTCGAACGTGTTGCGGCAGACCTCGGCCTGACCGGGGAAGATCGCCGGAGCGGAGTCGTCGCAATCGCCCTCGCAGATCGCGAAGCCGTCCATGTCGGCGTCCTGCTCGTCGACGGGCACCGAGCCGTTGCAGGCGTCGTCGATGCCGTTGCACAGCTCGACCGCGCCGGGATTGCGCGCGGGATCGGCGTCGTCGCAGTCGCCGAGACAGACGGCGAACCCGTCGCGATCCATGTCCGCCTCGTCGAGCAGCAGCGCGCCGTCGCAGTTGCTGTCGAAGCCGTCGCAGACTTCGGGCGCCCCCGGGTAAACCCCCGCGGCCAGCGGTGAGCAGTCGCAGAGATCGCCCCACCCGTCACCATCGCTGTCGGGATAGCCGTCGAGGAAGTCGAACTTACCGTCGCACGGCCCGGTCGTGCCGAGCGAGGGATACGGATCGCAGGCGTCCCCCGCCCCGTCGTCATCCGTATCGAGCTGGTTCGGGTTGGAGACGCTCGGGCAGTTGTCGCACGCGTCACCGCGGCCATCGCCGTCGAAATCGGCATGGTCGGTGTAGGCGGGGTCGGTGGTCAGCGCGACGTGCGGGCAGAGGTCGTCGGTGTCGAGGATCCCGTCGTGGTCGGCGTCACCGGCGTTCATCGCGTAGACGTGGATCTCGCCGGCATCGGTTCGACCCGCCGGGTCGGCGGTTGCCGTGCCGACGACGATGTCCCGCGCCGCATCGCCCCACAGCTCGCCGCTGGTCAACGATTCGGCGGGGTTGCCGGTGTCGAAGCC
>JBFFZZ010000086.1:0-10812 GCA_041568335.1 Candidatus Polarisedimenticolaceae bacterium
GCCCCCCCCCCCGAACGGCCCCCCCGGCGGGCCCGGTATCGTCAATCTCGGTCACACCGGCGGCACCTCCGAGGCCGTGCCTACACTCGCCGACTCGTCGGGCGACGGCTACGTCGACGGTATCGACTTGCTCCGGCTGTCGGTCGCGTTTGCGTCCGACCCGACGAATGCCCGCTGGGATCCGACGGTCGACCTCGACGGCGACGCGTTCATCAGCGGCGTCGATCTGGCCCTGATGGCGGCCAACTTCGCGATGACCTGTCTGCCATGACCGGCCGCAAAGAGGAATCCATGAAACGACTTGATTCGGTGCATTGCTTGCTCGTTTTATTCTTGGCGGTCGCGGTGGCTTCCTGCGGCAGCGGCGGCGGAAACGTGCCCGGTGGCGGCGGGGGCGGGCAGGTCACCGCCGCGTTCACACCGGACAACAACAATCCCGGCGCCGACTCGATCTCGATGGGGGCGGGAACGGCGATGGGGAACACCTTCCAGGTCATCATCAACGTCACCGACATCACGGACTTCTTCGGAGCCGGTTTCCGCATTGCCTTCAATTCGGCATCGGCCGAGTTCCTCAGCTTCGACGGCTCGGGCTCGTTCCTGCACAACCATCCGAACTCGGCGCCGGTCACGATCAACGCGGCGGTCGATCCGAACGACGCCGGCACCGTGCTCGTCGTCGCCACCATACAGAACAGCTTCGCCTACACGCCGGGGTTCGCGTCCAGCGCGACGCCCCAGCAGCTGCTGATCCTGAACTTCCGCGCCACCAACCCGACCGGCGGCAACGCGTTCACGTTCGACCTGGCCGGAACGCGTGAGGTCACCACCTGCCCGCAGTGGAACATGATGGGACAGCCACCGGCCTGCAACATGGTTCCCGACGGCAACCTGAACTGGGACGGCGGAACGCTGACCGCAAGCTGATCGCGCGACACCCTTTCTTCAGCGCTTGACCCGGAGCCGATCCAGCAACCGTTGTGCCGGTGCGGGCAACGGGGCGCCGCTCCGCACGGCGAAGGCGTAGCTCACGTCGGGTAGGTCGCTGTCGAGCAGGCGGTAACGCGCGGGACGCGGGCGCCGCGAAAAGGCCACCGCGGGAACCGGCGCGACGCCCAGACCGGTGATCGCGAAGCGGCGCACGAGGGAGAGGTTCCCCACCTCGACCGCGGCTCTCAACGCGAAGCCGTTGCGCGCGAAAGCGGATTCGAGGTGGGCGCGGAACGAAGAGCCCGGTTGAAGCGTCACGATCGGCTGCTCCGCGAGCCGTGCCAGATCGACCGGCGCTTCCTCGTCCTCGTCGTCGAGCAGGTTGGGCGGGGCCATGATCTGCACCGGCGAGTCGAACAACGGCTCGACGCTGATCCCCGAAGGGACGCCCGCCTCCGGCGTCGCCACGATCAACGCGAGATCGATCTCGCCGTCCCGCAGCGCGTTCAGCAGGGCGGCACCGGTGCCCTCGCGCAGCCGCACCTCGATCCCGGGCAGCTCGGCAATCAGCCGGGCCAGCGCGCGCGGCAGCAGCCGGCGACCGAGAGCGTCCCCGGCTCCCAGCCGCAGCTCGGCCGAGGAACCGGCAGGCAGGCCGGCCTCGTGTTCGAGCTTCTCCAGATCGCGCAGGATGGTTTCCGCGAACGGCAGCAACCGGGTCCCCTCGGGGGTCAGGACCATGCCGCGTGCGACGCGGCGGAACAGACGGGTGTTCCAGGCCGCTTCCAGCGCCGCCAGGCGGGCGCTGACGCTGGGTTGCGTGCGCCCCAGGGCCGCGGCCGCGCGGGCCACAGCGCCCAGCCGGGCCACCGTGACGAACGCCCGCAAATCGCCCACGTCCGCTCGAATCTCGGAAATCTGGCGAGCCGCTGGGGTCATCCTCTACCTATTGTTTTTGCCTATAGGTCCAATATACATAATTGCTTTGATTTATCAATGACGCCGTTTTACCGTGAGTCCACGGGAGGGCTCGGAGCTTGGTCACACGCCTCGAAATCGCCATCCGACCGGGTCGCCGCGACCCGCGCGGTGAAGAAGCGGAGCACAAGATCCGGTCGTTTCTCGGGATCGAGGTCGAGCGGGTCCGCACACGCGAGGTCTACCGCATCGAGGGGCGGCTCGACACCGACGAGCAGCACCGAGTGCTCGCCGAATTCGTCGATCCGGTCCAGCAGATCGGCGCGCTCGACCGGCTGACCGGGGACGCCGACGTCGCGGATTACGACGTGATCGTCGGGGTCGGGTACAAGCCGGGCGTGACCGACCCCGTGGGCAAGAGTGCCAAGGTCGCCGTCGAGGACACGCTCCGGCGCCGGCTCGGCGAGGACGCCTCCGTTTACTGTTCGCGGCTGTACCTGCTGCGCGGCGTGGACCCGGCGCAGGCGCGCCGAATCGCTGAGGACCTGCTCGCCAACCCCGTGATCCAGACCATCGACGTGGCCCCGTGGCGGGAGTGGCTCGCTTCGGACCCGGATCGCAGCGTGCCCCGCGTCGCGGGAGGGGGCGTGCCGGAGGTCGGGCGCGTCGATCTGTCGGGCGACGACGCCGAGCTGGAGCGGATCAGCCGCGAGGGGTTGCTGGCGCTGACGCTGCGCGAGATGCGCACGATCCGCGACCACTTCAGCGCCGCCGCGACGGACCCGCGCCGCGCGAACGCCGGGTTGGACTCGAGTCCCACGGATGTCGAGCTCGAGTGCCTCGCCCAGACCTGGAGCGAGCACTGCAAGCACAAGATCTTCAACGCGACCGTGGCGTACCGCGAGCCCGGTCGACCCGAAGAGACGATCGGCTCGCTGTTCAAGACGTGCATCCGGGGAGCCACGGAGACCATCGGGGCCTCCTGGTTGGTATCGGTCTTTCACGACAATGCGGGCGTCGTCGCGTTCGACGACGCCGTCCACCTCGTCTACAAGGTCGAGACGCACAACTCCCCTTCCGCGCTCGACCCGTACGGTGGCGCCATCACCGGCATCGTCGGGGTCAACCGCGATCCCTTCGGCACGGGGCTCGGATCGGATCTGCTGGTCAACGTGTGGGGTTACTGCTTCGCGTCGCCGTTTTACGACGGCGACCTGCCCGAGGGTCTGTTGCACCCGCGACGCATCCGTGACGGCGTGCACCAGGGCGTCATCGACGGGGGGAACCAGTCCGGCGTGCCTTACGGGCGGGGGTGGGAGCGTTTCGACGCGCGTTACCTCGGCAAGCCGCTGGTGTTCTGCGGCACGGTCGGCGCGTTGCCGGTCACGGTCGCGGGCCGGCCCGGCGAGAAGTAACGCGCGCGCGCGGGCGATCGCATCGTCATGGTCGGCGGGCGCATCGGCGCCGACGGCATCCATGGCGCGACGTTTTCCTCGGCACCGCTCGACGAGGCGGCGCCGGTCCAGGCGGTTCAGATCGGCGACCCCATCACTCAGAAGAGGATGTTCGACTTCCTGCTCGAGGTTCGCGAGGCGGGGCTGTACACGGCGATCACCGACAACGGCGCCGGCGGCCTCTCCTCGTCGGTGGGCGAGATGGCCGAGGGCTCCGGCGGCGCCCGGCTCGATCTGACGAACGCGCCGCTGAAGTACCCGGGTCTCGCTCCGTGGGAGATCCTCGTCTCCGAAGCGCAGGAGCGCATGACGCTCGCGGTCCCGCCCGAGAACCTCGAACCGCTGCTCGAGCTGGCGCGGCGGCGTGAGGTCGAGGCCACCGACCTCGGGCAGTTCACCGATGACGGCTATTTCGAGGTGCTCCACGACGGCCGCACGGTCGCGCTGTTGTCGATGGAGTTTCTCCACGAGGGCGATCCCGATCTCGAGCTGACGGCGACGTGGGAACCGCCGAGCTTCGAGGAGCCGGCCGACCGCGCGGTCGATATCGAGGCTGCGCTCCCCGCGATGCTCGCACGGCTCAACCTCTGCTCGGGTGAGACCAAGGCCCGGCACTACGACCACGAGGTCAAGGGGCTGTCGGTGATCAAGCCGTTCATCGGCGTGGGCCAGGACATCCCGGCCGACGCGACGGTATCGCTGGCGCGGCACGGATCCTTGCGCGGGTTCGTCCTGTCCGAAGGGATCAACCCGTTCCTGTCGGACCTCGACACGCGCGCGATGGCGATGACGGTCGTCGACGAGGCGTTGCGGCGGCAGCTCTGCGCCGGGGCGCGGCTGGACCGCATCGCGATGCTGGACAACTTCTGCTGGCCGGATCCCGTGCGTTCGGCGGAAACGCCGGACGGCGAATACAAGATGGCGCAGCTCGTGCGCGCCTGTCGCGGTCTGCGCGACGCCGTGATCGCGTACGGGACGCCGTTGGTCTCGGGCAAGGACTCGATGAAAAACGATTCCACCCGGGGGGGCGTCAAGATCAGCGTGCCCCCGACGTTGCTCGTCTCCGCGATCGGACAGATCGACGACGTGCGCAGGAGCCGGACGCTCGAGCCGAAGGCGGGCGGCGACCTCGTTTATTTGATCGGAAAAACGGCGGACGAGCTCGGCGGCAGCGAGTTCTACCGCTACCTGGGCGAGAGCGACGGCCGCACCGCGGCCGCCAACGAGCCGCAGCCCTATGTGGGGACTGGCCCGCCGGGGGTGGATCCGGGTCGGTTGCTGCCGCTGTACCGGGCGTTTGAACGGGCGAGCGACGCAGGCCTGCTGCGCTCCGCGGCGACGCCCTCGCTGGGCGGTTGGGGGCCGCTGTTCGCACGCTGCGTGATGGCCTCCGGTCTGGGTCTCGATCTCGACCTCGGGGAGGCGGCCGGGCGCGCGGAGCTGGATCTTCAGCGGTTCCTCTTCTCGGAGTCGAACGGCCGCTTCCTGGTCACGGTGCGCGAGCGGGATCGAGAACGGTTCGAGGCCGTTTTCGACGGCCTTCCGGTGCTTCGTGTCGGTACGGTCGATGCGGAACCGCGACTGCAGCTGACGACCGACGAGCGAACCTATCGGTGGGACGCCGACGCGTTGCGGCGCAGCTTCAAGGAAACGCTCGCCGATGATTGAAGCACTGAACGAATTCGAGAAGCGGACGGCCGACGAGAAGATCGCTCGGCGCCGGGAGGTGCGCGTCCTCATCCTCACCGGTCTGGGTCTGAACTGTGAAGCCGAAACCGCGGCGGCGTTTCGTCTGGTCGGGGCGCGTCCCGAACAGGTGCACCTGCTCGACCTGCTCGACGGGGCGGACGGCCCGCGGCTGTCCGACTATCGCGTCCTCGCCTTCATCGGCGGCTTCGCCTTCGGCGACCACCTCGGCGCGGGATTCGTCTTCGCCAACAAGATCCGCCACCGGCTCTATGATCAGCTGCTGGAATTCATCGAGGCCGGCGGACTGGCGCTCGGGATCTGTAACGGCTTCCAGACGATGGTCCGGCTGGGCCTGCTTCCGGGTCTGGACGGGGACTACCGGACACCGCGGGCCGCGCTGGCCCCCAACGACCGTCTCGGCTACCGCGACGCCTGGGTGCGGCTGGCCTTCGACGAGGCCTCCCCGTGCGTGTGGACGCGTGGGCTGAGGCAGCTCGAGTTGCCGGCGCGGCACGGCGAGGGCAAGTTCCTCGCCGAGAGTGACGAGCTGCTGGAGAGACTGGAAAGGGCGGGCCAGGTCGTTGCGCGTTACGTCGACGGGACGGGCGCCCCGACGGAGACCTGGCCGCACAACCCGAACGGCTCGCCGCGCGGGGTCGCCGGTGTCTGCGACCCGAGCGGACGGCTGTTCGGCCTGATGCCGCACCCGGACGCCTACCTCTACCCGTTCCACCACCCGCGCTGGGAGCGGGCGCAGGCGAACGGCGATCTGCCGGCGGAAGGCGCCGGGTTGCGGATCTTCCGCAACGGGGTGGATTACGCTGCTGCGCTGAACGCGCCCTAGAGCCTCAGCGGGCGGCGGCCGCGTCGAGCTTGACCTTGTAGCCGTCGCTGACCCGCAGCTTGCGGAAGCGCTCCAGCAGGTCGAGCGTCGTCTTCCCGGGCTTGCCGTCGCCGATCTGGCGGCCGTCGATGGTCACGACGGGCACGATCTCGGCGCCGGTACCGGTGAGGAAGCACTCTTCCGCGTTGTACAGGTCGTGGAGCCCGAGCACCGTCTCCTTCACACGCAGGCCGCTCTCGTGAGCCAGCTCCAGCGTCGCCCAGCGCGTCACGCCGGGTAGCGCCCCTTCGGTGAGACGCGGGGTCTTCAGCTTGCCGTTCTTCCAGATGAAGATGTTGTCCGCCGTACACTCGGCGACACGCCCGGAAAGGTTGAGCATCACCGCCTCGGGGACACCGGCCTTCTTGGCCTCGATCTTGGCCAGGATGTTGTTGAGGTAGTTGAGCGACTTGATCCGCGGGTCCAGGCACTCCATCGGGATACGCCGGGTGCTCGCGGTGATCAGCGGGATCCCGGTCTCGTAGAACTCCTTGGGATAGAGCTGGATCGTCGCACAGATGATGAACACCGTGGGCTTGGGACAGCTCGTCGGGTCGATCCCGAGATCGCCGCGCCCGCGCGTGACCACGAGCCGGATGTAGGCGTTGGCCATGCCGTTGGCCTCGACGGTCTGGACCGTCGCGGCTTCGACCTCCTCGATGCTCATCGGGATCTCGAGCCCGATTGTCTTGGCCGACTCGTAGAGCCGCTCGATGTGGGCGTGGAGCCGGAAGATGTTGCCCTCGTAGACGCGGATCCCCTCGAAGACCCCGTCGCCGTAGAGCAGACCGTGATCGAAAACGGAGACATTGGCCTCTTCTTTCGGAACGAGCTTGCCGTTCATGTAGATCAGCATCGGTACCCTCCAGTTAGCCGGCGGCGACGCCGGTGGCCCGTTCCGCGACAGGCCCCTCGACCCCCGCCGCGAGATCGAGGAAGCGGCGGTGGATCCGTGGATCGTCGGTCAATTCCGGGTGAAACGTCGCCGCCAGGATACACCCCTGGCGCACGAGCACCGGCTCGCCGTCGAGACGCGCGAGCACCTCGACCCCTGAACCGGTCGTGACGAACCGCGGTGCGCGGATGAACACCGCCCGTAGCGGCTCCGGCTCCCCATCGAGCGGCAGATCCGCTTCGAACGAGTCGATCTGCCGGCCGAACGCGTTGCGCCGGATCGTCGTGTCGAGCAGCCCGAGCGAGCGCTGCCCCGTTTCGAGCACCTCTCGCGACAGCAGGATCGCCCCGGCGCAGGTGCCGAACAGCGCTCCGCCCCGCGCATGGAACTCGCTCAACGACTCGAACCAGGGCTCGTCCTCCATCAACTTGAGCAGCGTCGTGCTCTCGCCTCCCGGCATCACGAGGCCGTCGATGTGCTGGAGCCCGGCCACGCGGCGCACCTCCACCGCGTCGACGCCCAGCGCGGAAAACGCGCGGGCATGAGCCTCGAAATCGCCCTGCAGGGCGAGCACACCGATCCGTGTCACTACCAGCCCCGCGTCTGCAGCAGCTCGGACTCGTCGAGCTTGCTGGTCTCGATCCCCGGCATCGCGCTGCCCAGCCCGCGGGAGATCTCGGCCAGGGTGGAGAAGTCCTTGTAGTGCGTCGCCGCGCGGACGATCGCCCGCGCCATGCGCTCCGGTTTCTCGCTCTTGAAGATGCCGGAGCCGACGAACACCGCCTCGGCGCCGAGCTGCATCATCAAGGAGACGTCGGCCGGGGTGGCGATCCCTCCGGCGGCGAAGTTGGGCACCGGCAGCTTGCCCTCGCGGGCGACGAGCCGCACCAGATCGTAGGGCGCGCCGAGGTTTTTGGCCTCGGTCATCCACTCCTCCTCGCCCAGCGTGGTGAGCCGCCGGATCCCCGACTGCACGCTGCGCATGTGCCGGACGGCCTCGACGATGTTGCCGGTGCCGGCCTCGCCCTTGGTGCGCAGCATCGCGGCGCCCTCGCCGATGCGTCGCAGCGCCTCGCCGAGATCGCGGCAGCCGCAGACGAACGGAACGTCGAACGCGTGCTTGTCGATGTGGAACGCCTCGTCGGCCGGCGTGAGCACCTCGCTCTCGTCGATGTAGTCGATCGCGAGCGTCTGGAGGATCTGCGCCTCGGCGAAATGGCCGATGCGGCACTTGGCCATGACGGGGATCGAAACCGAGTCCTTGATCCTCTGGATCGTCTCGGGATCGGTCATCCTCGCGACACCGCCGTCCCGCCGGATGTCGGAGGGGACGCGTTCGAGCGCCATGACCGAGGTCGCGCCCGCGTCCTCGGCGATCTTGGCCTGCTCCTCGTTGGTGACGTCCATGATGACGCCGCCCTTGAGCATCTCGGCCAGCCCGGTCTTCAACCGGAGCGTGCCCTTTGCGGTCTCTTTTCCGTCCTGCATCTCGATCCTCCCCGTCCGGGGTCCGGACAAACTCAGAAAATCGGCATCGACTCCGCCGCCCCCGAGGAGCCCTCGTGCGGACGGTCCGGCCAGCGCTCGCGGATCAAACCCCCGAGCACGGATACGCCGTCTTCGATCTCCGCCGGATCTGCTGCCGAGTAGGTCAGACGTAAACTGTGGCTTCCCGACCCGTCGCCGTGGAACAGATCGCCCCGGGAGTACAGCACGCCGCGCCGCCGCGCGGCGTTGAACAGCGCGTTGCCGTCGAATCCGGCCGGCAGCGTCACCCAGATGAACAACCCGCCGGTCGGCCGCGAGAAAACGGCCTCCTCGGGGAAGTGACGACGAAGCGCCTCGAACATCGTGTCCCGCCGGTCGCGATACACCGGGACCGTCTTCTTCAGGTGCTCGTCGAGCCCGCCCGCGCGCAGGAAATGATCCAGCGCGGCCTGGATCAGCGGGCTCGTCCCGCAATCCTGCAACCGCTTCAGCTCGACCAGCCGCTCCATCGCCGTGGCCGGCGCGACGAGCCAGCCGACACGCAGCCCCGGCATCAGCTTCTTGGAAAACGTGCTGAGATAGATGACCTCGGAGTTGCCGGCGAGCGCGTGTAGGGTGGGGAGCCGCTCCCCGTCGAGACGCAGGTCGCCGGCCCAGTCGTCCTCCACGATCAGGCAGCGGTGGCGACGGCAGATCTCGACCACCTCGCGGCGCCGCGCGAGGCTCATCTCCCCGGCGGTCGGGTTGTGGAACGTCGGCTGGACGTAGAGGAACTTCGGGTGGTGCCGCTCGAGCGCCACCTCGAGGAGATCCGGCCGGATCCCCTGCTCGTCGACGGGCACGCCGACGATCCGCGCGCCGAGCGAGTTGAGCACGCTCAGCGCCCCGGTATAGGTCGGCTCCTCGATGACCACGGCATCGCCGCGCTCGACGAAGGTGCGGAAGACCAGCTCGATCGCCTGCTGGGCGCCGCTGGTCACGAGCGTGCGCTCGGGGGTGGCGTCCGAGCCGGCCTCGCGCATCGTCTTCGCGATCGTCTCGCGCAGGCCGTAGTGGCCGGCGGTCGGGCCGTAGCCGAGGATCGTCGCGCCGTCCTTCTCGAGCACGGCTTGCAGCGCGGCGGCGAAGGACTCGACGGGCATCAGCTCGCCCGCCGGGTAGGAACCGACGAACGAGATGCCCTCGTCCGAGGTCGCCAGCCGGTAGATGGATTGCAACCCCCCGGCGGCGGCGCATTCCACGGTGCGCGAGAACCCGGCTCGCAGCGTCTCGTCGTTGGCCGTTTCGGTAGGCTCGTCGGTCTCCATCGTGGCGCGGTCGACGACGAACGTCCCACGCCCGGTGTGGCTGGCGACCCAGCCCTCGGCGGCGAGCGCATCGTACGCGGCGACGACGGTGTTTCGATTGACCCCCAATGTGCGCGCGAGGTCGCGCGTCGCGGGGAGCCGCGAACCCGGTTCGAGGCGACCGTCGAGCACCGAGCGACGGATCTCGAGGGCGATCTGCCGGTAGACCGGCTCGGCGGAATTCGTGTCGATCTGAAGGGTGCTGATCGTCATTTTGGACCCTGTTGGACTAGTCCAATGACGTTAGAGTAGTTTTATTGGACCTGCCTGTCAATCCGAAATAGGTAGTCCAATCAGAAAAACCTGAAATTGGCTAGGCGTTCGGCTGGTCGACCGGGTAGATCGACGGGAAGCCCCGCCGCGCGGGCAGCCGCTCATCGATGCGGTGGAGCAGGTTCTCGATCCCCTCCCCGCGTAGCGCGGAGATCGGGACCGCGGTGGCGCCGCCGACCTGCGCCGGGAGCTGCTCGCGCTCGACACGGTCGATCTTGTTGAAGACGAGCATCCGCGGGATCTCGTCGTAACCGAGCTCGCCGAGGATCCGGTGCACGGCGGCGATGTGAGCCGCGTAATCCGCATGCGAGACGTCGACGACGTGGACGATCAGATCGGAGTCCTCGATCTCCTCCAGCGTCGCGCGGAACGCGGCCATCAGATCGGCGGGCAGATCGCGGATGAAGCCGACGGTGTCGTTGATCACGATCTCGCGCTCGCGCGGCAAGCGCAGCCGCCGTGAGGTCGGATCGAGCGTGGCGAACATCTTGTGCTCGACGAACACCTCGCTGCGTGTCAGCAGGTTGAGCAGCGTGCTCTTGCCGGCGTTGGTGTAGCCCACCAGCGAGACGACGGGGACGTCGCGCTCGCGCCGCCGGGAACGGCGTTGCTCGCGGCGACGGCGCTCGGCGAGCAGCTGCCGCTCGAGCGCGCGGATGCGGTCGCGCACGCGTCGACGGTCGATCTCGAGCTTCTGCTCGCCGGGCCCGCGGCCGCCGACACCGCCCTCGAGTCTGGACAGGCCGTTGTCGCCGCGCGTCATGAGCCGCGGCAGCAGGTACTTCAGTTGCGCCAGCTCCACCTGGAGCTTGCCGTCGCGCGTGGTGGCGTGCTGGGCGAACAGGTCGAGGATGAGCTGCGTGCGATCGATCACGCGAAGCTCCAGGCGTTCGGACAGGTTTCGCGCCTGGGTCGGGGTCAGGTTGTCGTCGAAGA
>JBFFZZ010000087.1:0-10811 GCA_041568335.1 Candidatus Polarisedimenticolaceae bacterium
ATGGGTCAACGGTAGGTTGCGGGGCACGTGCGCCGAGTTCGATGGTCACCCCGACAAGCTCGCCCTGCGTCCCGGCATGCACACGATCAAGTTCGTGACACCCGACGGAATCGAAGCGGCGCGCGACATTCGCGTACGCGCGGGTGTCGAGATCAACGTCGGACTGGATCTGCGCTAAACCTCCCATGAGCCGCGCGGCGGCGCGTGTTACGATCCGCCCGTGGCCCAAGCCGAGGCGAATCGAAGTTGGTTCAGCCGCAACTGGGGCTGGTGCCTCGGTTGCGGTTGCCTGCTGCCCGTGCTCGTGATCGGCGCGATCGTCACCGCGACGGTCTGGACGACGAAGAGCTGGATCGGTTCCAACGACGCCATCCAAACCGCGATGGATCGGCTGCGCGCGGACCCTCGAGCCGTCGAGGCGCTCGGTGAGCCGATCGAGCCGCGGGTCTGGCGTGAGAACACATCGTTCAACGTTCGGCTCGGGGACGGCAAGGACGCCACCATGGACACCACCGTCACGGTCGCCGGGCCGCACGGCGAGGGCCGGCTCGAAATCGAGGCGCGCCGTCCCCGGGGAGAGGACTCCTGGCAGCTCGAGCGGCTGGTGCTCCATCTGGAAGATCGCGACGAGCCGATCGATCTGCTCGAACCGGCCGAGCCGGGCGCGTCCGATGACGCGCTATCCGCGCGGCCGTTCGCCGAGGATCAACGCGATCTTGATCCGTTTGCCGTCGCGTAAGACGTGAAGCCCGACTCGTGCCCCAGCGCCGAGTTGCGCCAGCCGTGCTCGCAGCGAACTGTTGTCGATCGGCTTCCCGTCCATGCGCAGCACGATGTCTCCGGAGCGCAGCCCCGCCTCGGCCGACGGCCCGCCGGGGACGACGTTGCCGAGCAACAACCCCTCATCATCCGCCAGCCCGTGCTCTTCGCGCACCGCCGCATCCACACCGAGCGGCATCACCCCCATGTAACCCGGCCGGACCCGTTCGATCTCCACGCTGCGCGTCCGCCCGGCACGCTCGACGACCAGTTCCGCGGTGGCTCCCTCATCGACGGCATCGAACATGGTCGAGACGCGTGACGACACGACGTCGTCCCCTCCGAGCCGCACCAACCGATCCCCCTCACGCAAACCGGAGGAGGCCGCCCGCGAGCCCGTCTCGACGGCCGTGACCTCCGCAACGCGATGCCCGTCGCCTGCGTCGCGGGCTTCCACCGCGATGCCGAGCCAATCGATGCGATGGATGAACGCCAACGGCCGCTCGATCGCCGCCCAGCGATCGAGGACCCCGTAGGCGAGCCGGATGATCTCACGCATCCTGCGGTAGTCGAGTTTCTCGGCGTGGTCGCCGATCCGGTGGTAGTCCTCGTGTGTTCCGGTAAAGAAGAACATGAACGGAACGCCCTCGCGGTAAAACGCGTGATGATCGCTGTTTGCGCTGTATTCCTGGCCGGCGAAAGCCAGGTCGATCCGTCCGGCTCCGGTGTTGACCTCCTCGACCAGGCCGCGCAGGTCGCGGACGAACCCGTCCCCGAACACCTGCACCCCGGCGTCGGAGTTTCTCCCGATCATGTCGAGGTTGAGCATGAAAACGAGCTTATCCAACGGGAGGGTCCCCTGCTCGACCAACGCGCGCGAACCGAGCAGACCTTTCTCCTCTCCGGTGAACGTCGCAAAGACGAGCGTCCGGCGTGGCGATGTCTCCCGTGTGGCGAACGCTTGAGCCAACTCGAGAACACCGGAGACGCCCGAGGCGTTGTCGTCGGCGCCGTTGAAGATGGTGTCGCCGGGTCCGGCGTACGCCCCGACGTGATCGTGGTGAGCGCCGATGACGATCCACTCGTGCTTCAGCTCGGGGTCGCTCCCCGGCAACACGCCGACCACGTTGCGCGCTTCGACGCGGTCCGGCTCGCTACGCTCGACGACGGTGACGGCCGCGACGGGTCGATCGGTCGTCAGGTCGCAAGGGCGGGCGCCCCCGTCCAACGCCTCCTGCATTTCGGCCAGCGTTTTTTCCGAACCGGAGATCAGCGTCTCGGCGAGCCCGCGGGAGACGTGGATCGCGAGAAAACCCGGGTCGGTCGCGGGGGAACTGTCCGCGGGGGCGGGCGGTTGGAGGCTGAGACGTCCCCCCAGCCGGAAATCGTCGGCATCCTCGTGGTTTAACGGGTCGGTGGCCAACAACATACCGAGCGCCCCCTGCTCTTCGGCCGTGCGAGCCTTGGCGCGGAATTGCTGGTGATCTCCGTTCACCCGTTTGTCCGGGTCGCCTTCGCCCGGACCGTGACGCAGGACGAGGACCAGCTTGCCCTCGACGTCCAACCCGTCATAATCGTCCCAACCCTGGTCCGGCGCATGGATGCCGTAGCCGGCGAACACGACGGGTGCTTCGACCTCGCCGGTTCCGCTGAAACCGAAAGGCCGGCAATCGTGCCCGGCGCGACAGCGCGCTTCCTCCGTCCGGACACCGGTCCCTTCGGCGTAACCCCGGCGGAACAACGCAAACGGTACCGTGAAGTCATCCTGACCCGGGAGGGGCTGGAGCCCGTAACTCGCGAACGCGGTCGCCACGTAACGCTCCGCGATCGCGATCGACGGCTCCCCGGTCTCGCGACCCGCGAGCTCGTCCGCGGCGAGGAAGCTGACATGCCGCCGCATGTCCTCATCGCTGATCGAAGCCATCCCGGCGAACGCGGGGAGCGCGACGATCGCACCGATAAACAGCCAGAGCGACACCGAGACCATCCTTGAACTCACGACCGCCTCCTGCTCCTTCCCCTTGCAGCATCGGATGCTACCCCGCTCGGTCCGTTCGGGCCAGCAGGACACGCGGGCGTGGCCGGTGTTCCACACGAATCCGGATTCGATCGACGTAATCAGGGAAGTTTTTCTTGGCACGTATCCTGCGATAGGGATGGAGCGAAACCGTGGGGTCGACGGAGGTAACGCCGGTGAAACCGATCGCCCCAACCGTTTGTATCTTCACCCTCTGGATCGTTCTCAGCGGTATGGGTCACGCTCAGATCGAGCGGCCCGCCACCGTCGACCCCAACCAAGCCACCAGCGGAGATCTCTTCTGGTTGTCGAACACGGGTCCCGTCGCGTTGCCGATGACCGAGGTCGAGGTCGACCTACGCATCAGCGGTGTCGTGATCGACGGCACCCTCTTGCAGCGCTTCGAAAACACGACGGGCGAAACGATCGAGGCACTCTACGTCTTTCCCCTGCCTCCCGACGCCGCGGTGTATGCCATGGAGATGCGGATCGGGACCCGCAAAATCGTGGCCGAGGTGCACGAGAAAGAGCGGGCCCGCCGGATCTACGAGGAAGCGAAGGAAGACGGTCGCAAAGCGGCGCTTGTCGCTCAGCACCGCCCCAACCTGTTTCGTACGTCCGCGGCGAACATCCTGCCCGGCGATTCCGTGCAAATCGAATTGAGCTTCGTGCAACGGGTGTCGCGTGTGGGCGACGAGTACCGTGCGACGTTTCCGTTGACGATCACCCCGCGCTTCGTGCCGTCCGGATACCCGGGCTTGCCCGCATCGAACGTGGCGCTGCACCCGGGCGCTCGCGTGCGTGTCGAGATCGACGAGCCGGGGACAATGGCTCTGATCGAGACACCGCTACACACGATGCGGCGCACGGCGACCGACGCCGACCGTCTCGTCCTGGAGCTGGCCGACGGCGTCGTCCTCGCCGATCGCGATTTCGTGATCCGGTGGAGCCCGAAACGTTCCCCGTTGCCGGAGATCACGACGTTCGTCGAAACGCGCGGTGACACGCGCTACGCACTGGTCATGCTGGTGCCGCCCGTGGTCGACAGCGTGCTGGGGACCGGGCTTGCGACCGAGACCCTGTTCGTGATCGACGTCTCGAGCTCGATGCAGGGTTCGTCGATCGACCAGGCACGAAAGGCACTCGCGAGCGCGCTCGATCGACTGCGACCTGGAGACCGCTTCAACATCTTGCGGTTCAACGACGAGTCGTTCGCCTACGCGCGGGAATTCGAAGCCGCGACCCCGGCGGCTCTCGAGCGGGCGAAGAGCTGGGTCGCAGGGCTTCGCGCCGATGGCGGAACGGCGATCTACCCCGCGCTCGCGCGCGCGATGGCGATGATCGGTCAGGGTTCCGCCGGTTACGCGTCTCGGGTGATCTTCCTCACCGACGGTGCCGTGGCCAACGAGCAGGAGGTGCTCCGGGCCATCGCCGGACGGCTCGGGGACACCCGCCTGCACACGATCGGCATCGGAGCCGCTCCCAACGCGTACCTGATGCGCAAGATGGCCTGGCACGGACGAGGGATCTGCGAGTTCGTCGCCACGATCGATCAGGCGAACAACCGCATCGACGCGTTCTTCGACCGACTGGAGCGGCCCGTGTGGACCGACCTCGAGCTGCGCTGGGACGGGGTTCACGCGGATGGCGTCGCACCGGCGCGCCTCCCCGACCTGTATCGCGACGAGCCCCTGGTGTTGTCGGCCAGGTTGGACGCGGCCACCGGGGGTTCGCTGACGGTCGGCGGTTGGTCGGTCGACGGCTGGACCGAACGAACGGTCGCGCTCGACTCGCCGGGAATCGAGAATGACGGCATCGCCTTGACCTGGGCGCGCGCCCAGGTGGAAACGCTGATGGACCGTCTCGTCGAGGGCGCCGAGGAACGCGCGGTCCGCGCCGATGTGGTCGACCTCGCGATGGCGTTTCGTCTGGTCACGGCGTACACCAGTCTCGTCGCCGTCGAACAATTCCCCGGCGAGATCGACGACGGGCTCGTCGCGCTTCGCCACGCGCTGCCGCGAACAGGGACCTTCGGCCCGTTGAAGCAGGCCCTCGCTCTCTTCCTCGTCACGACGGCGCTGCTGAGTCTCTACGGGCTGAGGCGCGTGGCGTGAGCCGGCGCCTCGCGATCGCCGCGAGTTTCCTCGGTCTCGCCGTTGGTCTCGGCCTCGTCGGCGAGCAGGGTTACCTCGCGGTGAAGGCGCGTGTCGCCGAGCGGCTCGTCGACCGCGCATACGCGGCCTACCTGAAGGACGGCGGCGCGCATCCGCCGTGGTCGTGGGCCGACACGTATCCGATCGGGCGGCTGGGCGTTCCGCGACTCGGTGTGCGCCGCACGTTGCTCGCCGGTGCGAGCGGCACGTCCCTGGCCTTCGGTCCCGGGCACATCGACGGGACCGCACGGCCGAATGCACGGGGCAACTGCTGCGTGGCCGGGCATCGTGACACGTCGTTCGCGTTTCTGGGTGATCTGCGCGTCGGCGACGTGCTGTGGCTCGAAACCCGACAGGCACTGGTTCATTACCGCGTCACCGAGCGCTCCGTGGTGTCGATGTGGGATACGGAGGTGCTGGAGCGCAGCGCGACCACGCGGCTGACGTTGATCACCTGCTGGCCGCTCGACGCCTGGACACCGGGACCCGAACGTTTGGTCGTCGTCGCAGAGCCTTACCGTGGTCCCGAGATCGCCAACGGAGGGCAGGCTCCTTGGTGGTCCGACCCGTCGCTTTCGTTATGAAAACGGAGCCTGCCCTCCGATCTTTCCCCGTTCCGAGCGCTAGGGCAACCTTCGCGCCAGCCGTTTCACGTACTTGCGCAACAGCGGGTGCGGTCCGGGCAGCTCCCGCGCGAGCGTCAGCACATCCACCGACAGCCCGTCCAGCAGGTCGGCGGTCGCGGAGCGTTTGCCATAGCCCGTCGAGAGCTGCACGAGCTGACCCAGCGCGGTGTTGTCACCGCCGGAACGATAGTCACGTTTGTAGGGGTTGCCTCGGGCCCGAACCGCCGCGCGCCAGTCGGCGCGCAGCCGCAACAGCACGAGCTCGCGCACCTGGGCGGTTTCGACGGGTGTCGCGCCCTCGGCGATCATCCGCCTCAGCAACCGGGGCAGATCACGGCTCGACAGATCGGTCGCCGTACCCGCGATGCTGGCGGTCATGCGGTCCTGCTCGACGCCGTCGGCGTCGACGAACAGGTCCAGCGAGACCCGGCCGCCGATCAGCGCGAGCGGCGACAGGCCGTCGACGTCGAAGCGGACGGTCACCTCGTCCGCGGGTCGGACGAGCGCGAGCTCCTGCGACAGCGCGATATCGTCGTGCAGGTTCGTCGTCAGGCTGACCTGCGCCGAGCGCTCGCGCCGCGAGAGGTTGCGCACGTCGAGCTCGACACGGACCCGCCCGCCGAGATTGTCGCGAGAGAGACGGAGGCTCCCGCCGACCCATTCGAGCGGACGGTTGATCTGCAGTTTGACGGAGCGTGTCTCGCCACCGAGCCGGACCGTCAACCGGGTGCGCGTGCGAGGACGGATCGAGCCGTCGATGACCGCCTCGAGGAGGCCACGCCTGACGACCGCGCTCCGACGCGGGACCCGTGTTTGCTTGGAGTCGATCTCGGCTAACGCGGTCCCGTCGAGACCGGTCACGAAACGGCCGTCGACACCGCCGAAGTTGACCAGCTCGACATCGGCGATCACGCTCTCCCCGGGCTCGAAGACGCCGTCGTCGTTGCCGTCGAGCAACCGCACCGTTCCGATCGCGGGGACGGCGGTCGTCGACCAGCGGTCGAACGCGGTCGCATAGGCGGACTCGAACTCCCGGGCGTACGCCGAGCGGAACACCGCCTTGGCCACCAGGCTGGCCTGCTGGCGGAAGCCCTTGGCAAAACCGGCTCGGTAGTCGAGCTCCTGCCGGATGAAACTGCCGTAGTCCCAACCGCGATCGAGACCGAGGTTCCACGCGGGCGTCAGTCTGATGCCGGCGAGCCGGTCGATGCGGCGCACGAACGCATCGGCGAAGATCGTTCGCAGTCGGTCGATCTCGGCCGGCGTCAGGCCACGTAGCAGACGTTCGTTGCGCAGGTTGCGGCGCCACTGGCGGAACGCGCGGTTCGCGCTGTCCCAGTCCCTGGAATAGAACTCGGTGTAGCTGGCGCAAGCGACGAGCCGCGCGGCGTCCCACTCCCATCCCGCCAGGTAGAGGTCGAAATCGCGGCGCAAGGACGCGAAGCCGAGCAGCGGAAACTCGATCAGCAGGTCCTCGACGGTCGGCGCGTCGAAGTCCACGCGCGGCGCGGCCCACGCGGGGACGCTCGTCACGGGCGCGAAACGCGGCTCGTTCTCGAGGTCGCGAAACTGTGTAGCCACCGCGGTCTCGGCGTCGGCGACGGCCAGTTCGAAGGCGGCGTCGGACCCGAGACGGCGACCGATGCGCCGGGCTTCACGATCCGCATCGCCATGACGCAGGCCCTGCCGGAAATCGCGGCGGCCCAGACGGTCGTCGTTCAGCGCGTCCAGCATGCCCTGGTGGAAACCGACGCGAAAGTAGTTCCGGATCCCGGGGCCGTTGACCTGGGCCTCCGCCGCGCGACGCGCATCGGCGACGATGCGGCGTTGGAGATCCCCTTGGGTCGCCACGCTCTCGGTGCGGTTCGCGGCTCGCCCGGCCGCCGCCACGGAGGCACGGCGCAGACCGTTGGGCAACTGGGCGCTGGGTCGAGTGTCCACGGCGGCCCGGTCACGGCGGCTTTCGCCGCGTTCCCACGGAGGAACCGGCGTGTCTTCGTTGGCAAACACCAGCGACGCGACGGATAGCAAGGCAACGGTGATCAGGGCGATCGTCGGATCCTTCTTCATGATCGTCTCCACCCGGCCTGCGGCCGGCACTTCCCTGCACAGCAAGGTCGATGCCAGCCGATTCTCGTGGTTTGTCCGCTGTTTGGGGCGTTTCGGGTCGTCCTCGAATCAGGACGAGGTGACGCTCCTGGAGGTCGTAGAATAGGCGCATGGACCTGCTCGTCTCACGACTCGACACCCCGCTCGGGCCGCTCACCCTGGCGTCGACGCCGAACGGACTCGCCGGGCTCGCGTTCGACGATCGGGTGGACGGGCTGTGGTGCTTTTTGGAGGGGCGGTTCGGCACGATCGACACCCGCCCTCACCCGGACCGGGACCCCGCCGCCGCCGACATCCGGACCTACTTCGACGGCACGATCGCCGCGCTCGACAACATCCGTACCGATGCCGGTGGTAGCGAGTTCCAGCAGAAGGTCTGGTCCGCGTTGCGGCGTATCCCGGGAGGTGGAACGACGTCGTACGGCGCTCTGGCGCGGTCGATCGGGCAACCGACCGGCTTTCGCGCCGTGGCCACGGCGAACGCGACCAACCCGGTCGCCATCGTGATCCCGTGCCACCGGGTGATCCATGCAGACGGCTCGATCTCCGGCTATGGCGGCGGCGTCGAGCGCAAACGTTGGCTGCTTCGTCACGAGGCCGACAACCTGCCGTTCGCGTTGGGTGCTACCATCGACGTCACCGCCGAAGCACTCCAACACGAACCCTAGTCAAGAGGAAGACCGATCATGACGGCAGCACGCAGTTCGCGAGAGCTAATCGACAAACTCAACCAAGCGCTGGGCTGGGAAATGCGCGCGCAAACGATGTATGCGCACTACGCCGCCTACGTCGGCGGGATCCACCGCCTGCATCTCAAGCCCTACTTCGAGACCGAGGCGACCGAGTCGGTCGGGCACGGAAATCTGGTACGGGGCGCGATCGTCAAGCTCGGCGGAACCGCGGTCACCGAGCGCGACCCGACCGAGATCGTCCACACGACGAACTACAAGGTGATGCTCGAGGAAGCGCTGAAAACGGAAACACAGGCCGCCGAAACCTACAACACGATCCTCGCGATGGAAGGGTTGGACGAGGAACTGGCCGATTCTCTGGAGCAGATCCTGTTCGACGAGGAGCGCGCGGTGGAGGAGCTCAACCGACTGCTGGCATAGATTCAGATTTCGCGTTCGCCGGTGATCAGGCGCGCGCCGCGTTTGCGCGTGAAGTAGCTGAACGCCCAGTGGACGAAGACGAGCACACGGTTCTCGAACTCGACGAGATACATGATGTGCACGAGCAGCCACAGCCACCACGCGGGATAGCCGCTGAAGCGTAGCCGCCGTCCCAGGTCGGCGACCGCAGCGGCGCGACCGATCACCGCCAACGAACCCTTGTTGCGGTACCGGAACGGGTCGGCCTGACGCCCGTCGTTCCGTTGGCGGATCGCACGAGCGACATAGCGACCCTGTTGCATCGCGACCGGCGCCACCCCCGGAAGCGGTTTCCCGTCGGCCCCTTCCAGGTAGGCCAGGTCGCCGATCACGTAGAAATCCGGCTGCCCGGGGATCGTCAGATCGGGTTGCACACGGATGCGGCCGAGACGATCCGTCGCGGCGCCCGTGGCCCGGGCGATCGTTTCGCCGAGGTCCGTCACGCGCACGCCCGCGGCCCACAGGACGGTCGCGCATTCGAGCGTCGACCGGTGGTCGCCGACAGCGGCGCGCAGGGTGACCTGCCGGGCGTCGATGTTCTCGACGAACGTGTCGCAAACCACCTCGACACCGAGTTTCTCGAGCGACCGCCGCGCGGCGGCGGGGAGCGGCTTCGCGAACCCGCCGAGGACCGAACCGGACCCCTCGATCAACACCACACGCGCGTCACCCGTTCGGATCCTGCGGAAATCGCGTCTTAAGGTGTGGCGAGCGAGTTCGGCCACCGCACCCGCGAGCTCCACGCCGGTCGGCCCACCGCCGACGATGACGAAGGTCATCCACGCGCTCCGCGCGGCCGTGTCGTCCTCACGCTCCGCGCGCTCGAACGCCGCGAGGATCCGGGAGCGGATTTGCGTGGCGTCCTCGACGGTCTTCAGCCCCGGCGCATGCGCCCTCCAGTCGTCGTGACCGAAGTAGGACGGTTGCACACCGGTTGCCACGATGAGCGTGTCGTACGTAAGCTCGCCGGACTCCAGCGTCACGCGTTTGGCGGCGGGATCGATCGCAGTGACCTCGTCGTGGATCACCGCGGTGTTGGTCTGCCGTTTGAGCACCGCACGAAGCGGTGAGGCGATATCGGCGGGCGACAGGCCGCCGGTCGCGACTTGATACAGCAAAGGCTGGAAGAGGTGAAAGTTGCGCCGGTCGACCAGAGTCACCGCGGCGTCGGCGCGGGCCAGTCCCAGCGCCGCGCTGAGGCCGCCGAAGCCACCGCCGACGATCACGACGCGGTGCGCGCCCACGGACGACCCCTAGTCGCCGCTCACGGCCGGATCGGTCAGCAGGCCGTCCGGGAACGCGTCGTGAACGGCGATCTTCCAGTCGACGTTGCGCCCGTGATTCGTGGCCAGTTTGATTCGCCCGAACGTCCGCCAGTCCTTCCACACGCCGGCGAAGTTGGGTTCCTCCGCCCCCGCCTCCGCATAGAAGTCCCACTGCTCGACGAGCCCGGACTCCTTGCCGACGTAGACGTGATAGCGGTTTTGCGGGGTGTAGCCGACACCGTCACCAAAGGTCAGGTCGAGCACCCAGGCATCGTTGCCCTCGGCGGTCGGCCGCTCGCCGACATAATCGAGCGTGACGCCGGGATCGAGCAGCTTGTAGGGCATGAACATCCAGTACGAGTCGTTGACCCACGCCTGGTGGCCGTTGCTCAACATCTCCGCGAGGTCCTCCCCTTCCAGTTCGACCCCATCCCGGAACACGCGGCCCCGTTTTGTGTGGATGTTCATCAGGATGATCGTCTTTACCCCGTCGCGGTCGCTCTCGACGCGGATGTCGCCGGTGTGGCGGTCCCAGTAGTGCTGGCGCCGGCCGAAGAACTTCCAGCTGACGAAGCGTGTCGCGTCGAGCGCTTCCCATCCGCCCATCTCGCGGACCGTCGACTGCGCGATCTCGATCGCGCGCTCCGAGGAGCCTTTGTTGACGTGAACCCGCGACGGATCCGCGGAGGTCATGCCGGCCGCGGCGAGAACGAGCCCGAGGGTCAGAGCGG
>JBFFZZ010000088.1:0-10805 GCA_041568335.1 Candidatus Polarisedimenticolaceae bacterium
CTCCGCGTCGCCGTAGCGTTGCGCCTGGAGGTAGGCGTGACCGAGCGCGGCGTGGGCCGACGCGAGACCGGCGTCCATCTCGACGGCGCGCTCGAGGAATCTCGTGCCCGGCTCGAGCCGACCCGAGCGAACCCATCCCTGACCCACCTCGAGCAACCAGCGTAGCGCCTCGCGGCGGCGACCCTGTGCCTCGAGCGCCGCGACCAGACCGTCGTGCGCCTCGATCAAACCGGGGTAGCTCTCCAGGAGCTCACGGAACGCCGCCTCGGCCTGCGTGTTGCGGCCCGCGTCCAGGTGCTGCCGGGCGGGTTCCAGCCGCGTGCTCTGAGCCGACATCGGCGCGCAAAGAACGGCCAGGCACAGCACGACCGTCGCGCGGCGCATCACGAGGGGAAACCGGTGCGGCGCGGCGGCGCCGGAGTCGGTTCGTCGGGCCGTCGGTGCAACGGGTCGTCGTCGGGCCAGGGCACGAGCCATGCGCGCGAGGCGCGATAGGCCCGAAGCCGTTCGTTCATCGTGTCGAGCAAGTCGGTCTGGCCGGCGTTGCGCACCACCTCGATCGCCTGGCTCTGGAATCCGACGGCCTGCTCGAACTCGCCCAGCGCGGCCATCGCCATCGCCAGCGTCTCACCCACGTCGGTGGATTGCTGGCCCGCCTGGATGAGCTGTTCGATCAACCCGAGCGCGCGCCGCCCGTCGCGGACGGACTCGTCCGGTGCGGCCGCGTGAATGCGCGCCAGCGCGTGCACGAAGGCCGGTTGGTCGGGCAGCGCATCGATCGCCACGAGCAATGCGTCGCGGGCCTCGCTCCAGCGCTCGAGCTGGACCAGCGCCAGTACCAGCCCCAGGTGCGCCACGGCACGTCGCGGCTCGAGCTCCAGCGCCGCGCGGTAGTGCTCCACCGCGCGCTCGTGGGCGCCGCGCGCTCGAAGGGCGTGACCCAGACCGACGTGCGCGAGGATGTAGTCCGGGTCGCGGTCCAGCGTCTGCATGTAGTAACGCTCCTCCGCCTCGGTGTTGCCCTCGAGGTGACTCATCACCCCCAGGCTGTACAGCACGGCGGGGTCGGCGGGGTCCAATTCCAGGGCCCGTTCGAACGCCGCCCTGGCGGCCGCCCGGTCGCCGAGGTGAAACAGCGCCGCGCCCAGGTTCGCGTGACCCATCGCGACTTCCGGAGAGGCGTCGACCACCTTTCGGAACTCTTCGACCGCGCGTTCGAAATCCCCCTGGGCAAACGCGTTGCCCCCGCGCTCCGTCAACACCGACTCGTTCCCGAAACGGTTGCGGATCTCGTCCATCAACGGGTCGTAGGGGTAGGCTTCCGTCTCGCCACGCCGTTCGAGGTGCTGCCGGGCCGGCTCGAGGCGGCCGAGCGCGCGATAAGCCTGCGCCAGCGGGTAGTGCGCGACGGTCGATCCCGGCGACAGCTCGAGCGTACGCGTCAGTGCCGCCACGGCCTCCTCGTGACGCCCTTCCGCCAGCGCCACGCGGCCGAGACCGAGATAGGCCGAAGCCGACTCCCCGTGGAGCTCGAGGGCCTTGTCGAAGGCGGCCCGTGCGCGATCGTAGGCCGCGGACTGGAACAAGGTGTTGCCCAGCCAGACCCGGGCGGCCACGTCGTCGGGCCGCAGCTCGAGGGCCCGTTCGAAGCCGGCGATGGCGCCTTCGGCGTTACCGTTGCCGCGGTCCACGTGGGCCAGGTAGTAGACCCAGTCGTAGCGCTCCGGGTCGAGCTCGACGGCGTTGCGAAAACAGGGCTCGGCGGCCGCGGCGAAGCCGTCGGCGAGAAAGCGCTTGCCCAGCTCGCCGTAGGCCTCGGCCGTTGCCCGAGGGGCTCGCTCCGGATCGTGACGCTCCAGATCGGCGAGCGCCTTGTCGTAATACGTCTGCTGCTCGGCGGAGAGCTGGCTTGCGTCGGGACGCGGGATCGATTGCAGCCCCGTCTCCGTGACGCCGGGTTCCCGCGGCGCGGCGCACCCGAGAACGACGGCCAGGGCCAACCCGAGAATGAATGGACGGCGCACGGGGATCATCCTACGGGGCGGCGGCCGACCCGCCGCCCGGTTTTAGGGTATGCCACCGATCGGCTTCCAGCGCACCCCACGTCTCGACGCTCCGGTCGGGCCAGGCGATCCGCACACCGCGGATTCCGCTCTCCGGGCCCAGCCCGACGATCAGCCGCGGATCGTTGGAGGAGGCGTAGCTGCCGTCGCGCCGCACGCGCCGGTGCAACCTCCGTCCCGATGCGGTCGTCACCTCGACCCACGCACCGAGCATCGGCCGCGGCCGCTCGTCCGGCCCGCGAACATCCAGGCCGATCCAGTGGTTCGAGCCACGCGTCTCGTTGAGGAACAGCCGCAGGTCGCCGCTGTTGTTGGAAACCGCCAGGTCCGTATCACCGTCGTTGTCCACGTCGGCGATGGCGGAACCCCGGCTGACCGCCGACTCCGTACCGAGACCCAGGTCGACCTCGGCGTAGGTCCCGTCGCCGAGGTGACGGAACAACTGGTTCGTCTGGTGCAGCGGGTAGGGATCCCCTGCGCGGGCCAGTTCCTCCAGCGTGCGCACGGCACCGTTCACGACGTAGATGTCCAACCAGCCGTCGTTGTCGTAGTCGAACCAACCCGCCCCGAACCCCGTGAACGCGTGACTGGCCGGCCCCAGCCCGGTGAACGCGGAGCGATCGGTGAAGCCCCCACTCCCGTCGTTGACGAACAACGTGTTGGTCTCCTCGTTGAGGTGCGCCATGAACAGATCCTCGTCGCCGTCGCCGTCGAAATCGGCGGCGTCGACGCCCATGCTCGCCTCGGCCATGCCGTCGGCGTTGAGCGCGCACCCGGCGAGCAGCGCGACATCCTCGAACGTCGCGTCGCCACGGTTGATCCAGAGCTGGTTGGGCAACCCGTCGTTGGCGACGTAGAGATCCAACAGCCCGTCGGCATTGAAATCGCCGCTGACGACGCCGAGACCCGCGCCGTAGGCGCTCGTGATCCCCGATTCCGCGGTGATCTCGCGGAACGTCCCGTCCCGTCGGTTGTGGAACAGACGATCGGGGATCGGCAGATAGCTGTCGGGCCCGCAGTAATCCTCCAGACCGTTGGTCCGGTAGCACTCCAGGTTGGACTGGAGGCTCCAGTCCAGGTAGTCGGCGACGTACAGGTCGAGCCAGCCGTCGTGGTCGATGTCGACGAATACCGCGCTGACCGACCACCAGGCACCGGGAGTGCCGGTCTCTTGCGTGGCGTCCTCGAATGTTCCCCGCCCGGTGTTGCGCAGCATGCGGTTGGCGCCGAGCTGGGTGATGTAGAGGTCCGTCCAGCCGTCGTTGTCGTAGTCCCCCGCCGCGACACCCATGCCGTACCCCCCGGCGGGGATGCGCGCCACGGACGTGACGTCGGTGAAGCTCACCCGCGGGCGCCCCGACGAATCGACACTCAGGTCGTTGCGGAACAGGCGGTCGCCGGGAGGGTCGCCCCGGTCCCAACGCGGCACGGCGTCGCGCGGGTCGCGGGTGTCCTCGATCATCGCGCCCTGCACGACGTAGAGGTCCATGTCGCCGTCACGATCGTAGTCCAGCCAGGCCAACCCCGAGCCGACGATCTCGGGCAAGTGGAACTCGCCGTACATCCCGTTGAAATGACGGAAGCGCAAACCGCTGTCCGCCGCGGCCTCGCGGAACGGGCCGTCTCCCGCGGCCGGCGGTGGGGAACCGTCGCACGCCGACAAGGCCAGCGCGACCCCCAGCGCGAAGCCTGTCGTTCGGCGGCGACCCATCCGGGGCATGCTAGCAGCGCGACCGGTCAGGGCTTGCGCCCGATCGCCGTGTCGTAGTCCGCACCGGACAGCGGTGTGGCCCATTCGACATCGAACACGCGGTCGGTCCTGCCGGGCCCGTAGACGACGCCGATGGCCTCGCCGGTCCGCTCCAGGATCACCGGCCCGCCCGAGAACCCGGGCATCCCGGTCAGGTCGAGCAGCAACATCGGGCGGCCGAGCCAGTCGAGCTCGGCGGAGGCGACGATGCCGCGACGCACGATCGGGACGTCCCGCGGCGGCGCTCCCTCGAGCGCGGGATAGCCCAGCACCCAAACCGGTTCTCCGGTCAGACGGGCGCGATCGCCGCCGGAACGAACCGCCAGCGGGCGCGCGTCGAGCCCGGCGCAGAAACGCTTCTGACCCGTCTCGGGCCCGAACTTGAGAAACGCCAGATCGGCCTCTTCGGTCGTGTGGATCAAACGAGCCATGTGCGTGAAGACGCGATCCTCGGGACCGAGGAAGCGCAGCATCAAGCTGCCGTCGGGGATGTTCTCGATCGCGTGCTTGGCCGTCACGACGGTGCAGCGATCGTCGACGAGGAAGGCCGTCCCGAGCCACTGGATCGCGCCACGATCCCCTTCCAGCCCGGCCTGGCCGAGATGAGCGACGCCGCTGCGCAGCTGCTGGAAGCGCGTGGGACGCGGGGCCGACTGTTGCGCCTCGACGCCGGCCGCCGCGAGACACAGGCAGAATGCGCCGAGGATCCATAAACCTCCGCCGCGTGCGCGTGTCCTGAACTGTCCCACCAAAGACACAATCGTCATCGTCGCCCTAAATGAACGATAGCCTGGTTAGCCGAATACGCGTACAATTACAGCATATTCATTCTAGAAGGAGATGCGGATGCGCTCCAGGCTCTCCCGCCCAGTCGTTGCCGCGATCGTGGCGTTGCCGCTCCTTCTTCTCCTCCCATCGACAGCCGCACAACCGGCCCGTGACAGCGAGATCGTCGAGCGCAGCGAGTCGGTTCTCGTCGAGGTGCCGCTCCACGTCAACCTCGCGGGCAAGCCCGTCCGGGGGCTGACCGCCGACAACTTCAAGGTCTTCGACAACGGCAAGCCCCAGGAGATCACCGGCTTCAGCGTGCTCGACCTGTCGATGTCGACCGCCGGCGAGATGCCCGCGCCGGCGCGCGAGGTCTCGTTGGCGGCGAGACGCCATTTCCTGTTGCTGTTCGACGTGTCGTTCTCGGACGCGGTCGCGATCCGCCGCGCGCAGCTGAAGATGCGCGACTGGGTCAAGACGCAGCTGCACCCGTGGGATCTCGTCGGTGTGGGCGTCTACAGCGCGACGACCGGCGCCGACCTGCTGCTCAACTTCACCTCGGACCGCCAGCAGCTGGAGCTGGCCATCGAGTCGCTCGGGTTGCCGCAGTACGTGGACCGCGGGATCGATCCGCTGGCCCTCGAGATCGGGGTCGCCCTGCCCGACGTCGACCCGCTCGACGCCGAGGATCCCGGCACACGGATGAAAGCCGGCACGGACCAGAATCTCTCCAACCAGGAGAGCAGCATGGTCGCCGCGATGCGCGAGATCTATTACTCGGTCTACGAGCCGGTCAAACGGCAGGGTGAGCGGCAGCGGATCCTCGCCTTGACCCGTTCCATCACCGACTTCGCGGAACGGATCCGCACGGTCCGCGGTCGCAAGCACGTGATCTACCTCTCCCAGGGCTTCGACTCCTCGTTGGCCTATGCGAAGGCGGATTCGGAGTCCGTCACGCGCCGCGCCAACGAGTTCGCCCAGGGAGGAGCGATCCAGAACATCAAGACCGACGAGATGTTCGGCGACTCGGCGACGCAGAACGGGATCAACACGATGCTCGACGAGCTGCGCCGCGCCGATTGCACGATCCAGGCGATCCAGATCGGCGCCGCAGAGGGCCAGGAGTCCCTTTCGTCCACGCGTTCGGATGGCCTGTTCATCATGGCCGACGGGACGGGCGGCGAGCTGTACCGCGACTTCAACAACCTCGACGAGGTGATGTCCTCGTTGCTGGAAAAGACCAGCGTCACCTACGTGCTGACGTTCCGTCCGGAGGCGTTCGAGCACGGCGGCAAGTTCCACAAGCTGAAGGTCAAGCTGGTCGATACGCCGAAAAAGGCCCGCGTGACCCACCGCCCCGGTTATTACGAACCCACTCCCGGAGGCCGGCTCACCCCGGAGCAGCTTCGCATGCAGGCCGCAGGTCGCATCATGGAGGGGCGCGACGGTGAGGGCACGCTGGCCGCATCGATCCTCGCGTCACCGTTCCGCGACGGCGAGAGGGCCTATGTTCCCGTATTGATCGAGGTCGACGGGGCGAGCTTGCCGCGCAACGTGACCCGTGGCGAGCTGCACTTCGACATCTTCCTCTACGCGATCGCGAAGGACGGCTCGATCGAGGACTTCCTGACCCAGCGGTTGCGGGTCGATCTCGCCACGTTCGGCGAGAAGCTGGCACAAAGCGGTCTGAAGATGTTCGGCGACCTGTCGCTGCGCGCCGGGGAGTACTCGTTGCGGCTTTTCGTTCACGAGAATCGGTTCGGCCTTTACAGCACGCGCGCTTCCACCTTGCAAGTTCCCGCACACGACACGAAGCAGCTGACCGTGCTGCCGCCACTGTTTCCCGACCCGCGGGGTAAGTGGCTCGTGGTGCGCGAGAACAGCCGCGACAACGTGCCCGACCGGCCCTACCCGTTCATGCAACGCGAACAACCCTACCTGCCCGCGGCGCTCCCGAGCATCGGTTCGGAGAGCGAGGCCGAGGTCTATCTCGTCGTCTACGATCTCGGCGAGGGGCCGGTCTCGGTCTACACCGAGGTGATCGATGTCCTGGGGGCGACCCACGAGCAACCGCAGCTGCGTCTGCTCGAGCGCACCGACAACTCGACGGCGCCGGGCGGCCAGGAAGTGTTGATCGGCAGGTTCCACCCGCGCGGGTTGGCGTCGGGTCAATACACGTTGCTGGTCACGGTCGCCAACGATCGAACCGGACGCACACAGACCAACTCCATCCCGATCCAGGTCGTCGAGCATGTCCGCCGATCGGACGTCCCGGGCGGCGCCCCCTAACGGGCTACTTGACGAGTTCGGTCTCGGGGTACTGCGCGTACCAACCGAACCAGTACGCCGGGCTGGTGGCCACCCGTGGCAACCGGGTCCCGGCGTCACCCACCAGCGCGTCCTCCTCGATCCGCCACAGCGAGTCGGCGGAATCGACCACGCTCATGCCGCGCTCCCAACGCGTGAGCTCACGGTCACCGACGAGGTAGGCACGCGTCGTCCCCCCGCCGCTGGTGAGGAACGCGATCCGCTCGTCGCCGATCGCGTGGTGGTAGATCGGGTTCCGATTCAAGAACTTGCGCGACACGGCCAGCGCCACGCCGGCTCGCTCGAGCGTCACCACGACATCCTTGTTCTGCAGCCGCTTGTCGACGACGGGGACCTCGAACATGATCCGGTCGGAACGCTCGTACTCGTCATAGGCCCCGCCCGCGGGATAGTCGTTGTCGAAACCGGTTTCCGCCGACAGGACGCTGGTGTCCGGGTGCATCGCTTTCCACTCGCCCCAGGTCGTGGTCACGACCGGGAAACGTCTCAAAGCTTGCCCGCTGCCGACGCGTGGGCCGACGACCGGCTTGCCGTAGAGCGAGGACCACAAGGTCATCGTCTCCTCGTCGAACATCAGTTTGTTCGACCGGTACAGCAATCCGCTGGTCCCGAGCGTCAGCGTCTCGTCGCCCACGCGCGACTCGTAGGGGATCACGGAGCCGCACAGCGTGCAGTAGACCAACGCGATCTCGGTTTCGCCGAGCTTGTCGCGCACCAACTCGTGCCAGCTGATGACGCGTTTCGGGTAGGCGCGTGCCGCGCCGTCGATCTCGACACCGAACACGACGTCGTCGTCGGAGAGGTAAGCCGCATCCTCCAATCCGATCGCCGGTGGGTGATCGAGCGGAGGGATGCCGTTGACCATGACGCCACCCCAGTCGATCTCGTCGAGCCGGATCGCGGCCGGCCGGTCCGGGTACAGGAACTCGGTCAGGCGCGGATCGATGTTGCGATAGACGCCCGCCTTGAGATAGGCGTAGTCGGGATGCGGCTCGTAGGGCAAGGACCACATCCAGCGTCGCCAGCCGTCCAGGTCGTCACCGAAGTTCTTGCCGGTTTGCTTCTTGAGGAACTGCAGCAGCCGGCGACGGATCGGCGAGCCGCGATCGCCGGGGACCGCCGCCCTCGCCGAGAGATCGGTGGGGCGGTGCGCTTCGCGTGCATCGGCCATCGATTCGGGGATCAAGCCTCCCGAGGGGCCACTCGCGGAGCCCCCGGACGAGGAGCGGTCGGGCGGTCGCATCATCCGCGCGAAGTCGATGAAGATCGGCGTGTAGCCGTCATGCCAGTCGGCGGCGATTCGTTTCAGCGCCGCCTTCGCGACCTTCTCGTCGGACGACGCCGCCTCGAAGAACAACACGATGTCGGGGTGCGACTCTCCAGCCACGCCTGCCGCCATCATCAGCGTCAAAACGGTCGCGAACATGAGCCGCATGAGGGCCTCCATCCCGCCGGATTCACCAGGACAACCGGACGACGGGCCGCCGAAATTCCCGGTGCTAGAATGGAGATTATGCGAAACATTTTCCTTGCGCTGACTCTGTTTGCGATGTTGGTCGTGACGGCGCCGTTTGCGGCGCAAAGAGTCGACCCCCTCACCGGCCAGGTGGTCGAGCAGGCCCCGCCGCCGGAACCGGAGTTCGCGGACCTGACGGAGGCGAACGAGTTGGTCCGAGCGCAGGACTACGCGGGGGCCGAAGCGGCCCTGGCCGCCCTGCAGAACGACTTCCCGGAGGACATCCCGCTTCTGGCGCTGCGCGGCGAGCTGCTCGTGGCGCTGAGCCGGATCGACGAAGCGATCCCGCTGTTGAGGAAGGTCGCGGAGATGCAGCCGGAGCGGCCGAGGGTTCATTTCCAGCTCGGCACCGCGCTCGCCTCCACCGGCGACCGGAGCGGCGCGCTGGACGCGTTCGGCAAGGAGCTGACGCACTCCAAGGAAGCCCAGGTGCGGCTGCTGGCACACATGAACCGTTCGATGCTGTACCAACAGCAGCGGCAATGGAGGGACGCCGCGGCCGAGCTGGAACAGGCCCTCGAGCTGGACCCCTCGCAGCTGAAGGCATGGGGCGACCTCGTCACGCTCTACCTGGATGCCGAGGATCTCGACGGGGCGATCGGCGCCCTGGCGAACGGTTCGACGGCGGGGCATCGCTCGTCCCGCCACTACTACAGCGTCGGGGCCCGGCTGTTCAAGGCCGAGCGATTCGAGGAGGCGCGGGACGCCTTCTCCGAGACGTTGGTCATCGAGCCGACCCACGCCCGGGCGGTGCGCAGCCTCGCCGCGACGCTCGAGGAACTGGGCCAAGAGGAGGCCGCACTCGAGCAGTGGGCCCGATACCTCGAGTTGGCCCCCGGAGCCGATGACGCCGATCAAGTCAGCCAGAAACTGGCCGCCGCCGGAAAGCGTTGATTTTTCAATAGCTTACAGCGACGGCTCTCGGCGTCGGCTTGCTTCGCGGACCCGTTTCGGCTACAGTACCGCTGGTTTTGGTAGGTGAGCCAGGGCTCACCTTTTTTATTGCCTGAAACCGCCGGGGAGGCTCGAGCGTGAGCCAGGGCCGACACGACATTTTGCTCGAAGAGCTCGGCCGATTGGCCGGGAAAGTGATCTCGGAGGCGGGTCTCGAGCTCGTCGAGTTGAGCCTCAAGGGTTCGAGCAAAAAGCGCGTGTTGCGCCTCGACATCGACCGACCGGGACCCGGTGGCGTGGGGCTGGAGGATTGTCAGCTCGTGAGCCGGCAGGTCGGTGCGGCGCTCGAGGAATCCGACCTGATTCCTTCGAGTTACGTGCTGGAGGTCTCCTCCCCCGGGATCGACCGGCCGATCCGGACCGACGATGACATCCGAAGAAATGCCGGGCGGAGAGTTCGGATCCAGACGACCGAGCCGATCGCCGGCCGCAAGGTGTTTGCCGGGGTGTTGATCGGCGGCGAAGCCGGTTGGGTGGAGCTACGCATCGACGACACCGAAGTGTTGAAGATCCCTCGCGATCGCATCCAGGTGGCTCATCAGGAAGCCTCCTTTTAAGAGACTCGAGGACAGTGCGCTATGAGCAGCGAGTTGTATCAGACAATCGAGATGATCGGCCGGGAGAAAGGGCTCGATACCGACGTCGTCATCCAGGCGATCGAGGAAGCCTACGCCGCCGCGACTCGCAAGTATTACCAGAGCAAAAAGGACTTCGGCGCGCGTTTCGACCCCGAAACGGGCAACTTCGAGGTGTTTGCCAAGCACATCGTCGTCGAGAACGAAGACGAGATCGTCGATCCGCAGACCGAGGTGACGCTCGAGGAAGCGCGCAAGATGCGCGACGACGCCGAGGTCGGTGACGTGCTCGAGACACCGCACGTCGACGCCGAGGCCCCGCTCACGCGGATCGCGGCGCAGGCGGCCAAGCAGGTCATCTATCAGAAGGTCAAAGAGGCCGAGCGCGAGTTGATCTGGCACGAGTACCACGAGCGCGTCGGCGAGCTGTTGACCGGACAGGTCAAGCGCTTCGACCGCGGCGACATGGTCGTCGACCTGGGTCGTACGGAGGGTGTGGTGCCGCGGCGGGAGCAGTCACGTGCCGAGCACTACAACCCGGGTGACCGCATCCGTGCGGTGCTGATCAACGTCGAGCGCCAGGGCAAGGGTCCGCAGCTGATCCTCTCGCGCGCCGACCCGATCCTCGTCAAGAAGATGTTCGAGATGGAAGTGCCGGAGATCTACGACAGCACGGTCGAGATCGTGAGTGTGAGCCGCGACGCGGGAGAACGCAGCAAGGTGGCCGTCGCCTCGCGCGACCGTGACGTCGACCCGGTCGGCGCCTGTGTCGGGATGAAGGGCTCACGCGTGCAAGCGGTGATCCGCGAGCTGCGCGGCGAGAAGATCGACATCGTCCAGTACGACGATGA
>JBFFZZ010000089.1:0-10673 GCA_041568335.1 Candidatus Polarisedimenticolaceae bacterium
GAGGAGGTCAACAGCGCCTGCGACCGGGCCTACGAGGGCTCGCGGCCGCGGCCCGAGTCGGCGCTCGATTTCGTCTACTCCCCCGACGTGGATCCGACCGCCGACACGTTTTCCGTCGCGCCCGAGTTCGAGGGCAACCCGACGACGATGGTCGACCTGCTGAACAAATGCATGCGCGACGAGATGCGCCGCGACGAGCGCATCGTGATGTTCGGCGAGGACGTCGCCGACGCGTCGCGCGAGGAGGCGCTCGAGGAGGTCAAAGGGAAGGGCGGTGTCTTCAAGGTCACCTGGGGACTGCAGCGCGAGTTCGGCAGCCGGCGGGTGTTCAACTCCCCGCTCGCCGAGGCGAACATCGTCGGCCGCGCGATCGGCATGGCGCTGCGCGGGCTCAAGCCGGTCGTCGAGATCCAGTTCTTCGATTACATCTGGCCGGCGTTCCACCAGATCCGCAGCGAGCTGGCCACGATGCGCTGGCGCTCCAACAACACCTTCAAGTGCCCGCTGGTCGTGCGCACCACCTACGGCGGCTACATCCGCGGCGGGGCCGTCTACCACAGTCAGAGCGGCGCGACCCTGTTCACCGCCAATCCGGGGCTGCGCGTCGTCTGTCCGTCGAACGCGCTGGATGCCAACGGCCTGCTGCGCACGGCGATCCGTTGCGACGACCCCGTGCTGTTCTTCGAGCACAAGCACCTCTACCGCCAGACCTACAACAAGGCGGCCTATCCGGGACCCGAGCACTCGATCCCGCTGGGTCGCGCGCAGATCGTGCAACCGGGTGACGACGTGACGCTGATCACCTACGGGGCGACGGTCCACCGCGCGGTCCAGGCCTGTCGCAAGCTCGGCGACGAGGTCTCCGTCGAGATCATCGATCTACGCACGCTCTCCCCCGTCGACTGGGACACGCTCCACGCCTCGGTGCGCAAGACGAGCAAGGCGCTGGTGCTTTACGAGGACTCGCTGTCGTGGGGCTACGGCGCCGAGCTGGCGGCGCGTCTGTCGGAAGAGCTCTACACCGAGCTGGACGGGCCCGTGCGACGTCTCGCCGGCACCGACACCTTCGTCGGGTACGCGCCCGAGCTGGAGGACTTCATCCTCCCGCAGGTGGACGACATCCAGCAGGCCATTCGCGATCTGGCGGCTTTTTAAGCGGGCTAGGATTCGAAGCGCAGGATCGGGTCGCCCGCGGCGACCTCCTCGCCATCGCCGACGAGGAACTCGATGACGACGGCCGAGTCGGGCAGCCCCTGGCCCTCGAACAGGACGTGGTTGAAGGTCTTCATGACCTCGATCAGACCGACCGGCTGACCGCGGCGGATCGAGGAGCCTGGCTCCGTAAACGGCGGCGCGTCCGGTGTCGGCCGGGAATAGAACACGCCGTCACTCGCCGCCGGCAGCACGTCGCCGGCCGAGGCCGCGACCGAAGCTTCGAGTGGGCCGCCCGCCTCCACGGCATCGCCCGGAGCGGCGATGCGGAACAGCTCCCGCCCCCACTCGACCGCGAGCTCGCGCCGGCGCGCGGCGGGCCCTTCCGCGACGATGCCCGCGGCCTTCGCCGGCACGGTCAGCTCGAACCGGCGGCCCGCCTGGACCAGCCGCCCCGCCCCGCCGTCGGCGACCGCGGCACCGACCGCCGGGATGCGGCTCCAGATGCCCACACCGGGCGAGCGGACGACCCAGCCGCTCGCCGCATCTCCATCGAGCAACACCTCCAGCGTGAACCGCGGCATCGCTCAGTCCAGCGCCGCGAGATCGTGGAGGCTCCAGATCCGCGGGTTCTTGATCCGCCGGTAGCCGATCGACTGGTACGCCATCGTCACCGCGGTCTCGATCCAGCCGCGCAGCTCCGAGGGTGCCACCACCTCGTCGACGTCGCGGCGTGACGCCGCGGCATAAGGATCCATGTCTCCCGTGATGCGCTCTTCCACCTGCTGCATGCCCTCGCGGATCTTGGCCTCTTCCTCGGGGCTGTCCGCGATGATGCGGAACTCGTCGTCGAGCTTGGTGCGGAACGCGCCGATGGCCAGCGTGCGGCCCTCCATCACGGCCAGCCGTGTCAGCGGGGTGGCCAGCTGCAGGACCGGCCGGTACGGCAGGCCCGCCATCGCGTAATACCCGGCGCCCGACGCCTTGCGCAGCAGCACGGTGATCATCGGCACCGTGTTGGTCGAGTTGGTGTAGATCAGGCTGGAGCCGTAGCCGAGCAGCCCCTGGCGCTCCGCCTCGACCCCGATGTCGAACCCGGAGATGTCCTGCAGCCAGACGATCGGCAGGCCGTCATCGTTGCAGGCGCGCGAGAACTGCGAGATCTTGGCGATGCCGTCGCGATAGAGGATCCCGCCGGGGCGTTTCGCGCCGGCGTCGACGGGATGATCGGTCAGCTTCGGGTTGTTGATGATGAAACCGGTGTAGAGGCCGTCGACGCGCCCCACGCCGCAGATCATCTCCTCGCCGCGCGACGGCCACAGCTCCCAGAAGAGCGAATGGTCCACGAGCCGCGCCAGGACCTGATAGGGGTCGTAGGCCACGCGGTGGTCCGGCGGAAACAGGCCGTCGAGCTCCGTCGGCGGATAGGACGGCGCTGCGGGCTCGCCGCCGTAGCGGTAATAGTCGACGCCGCTCGAGGGCAGCTTGCGCAACTCCTCGCGGACCCGTTTCAGCAGCGTCTCGTCGTCGGGGACACGGTGGTCGGCACAGCGCGACAGGTGCACGTGAACGTCCGCTCCGCCGATCGACAGCGAGGTGAGGCTCATCGACTTCGCGCCCTGGATCAACGCCGCACCGGCGATCACCATGTAGGCCTGCTCGGTCATGTAGACGACGTCGCTGATGATCGGCATGTACCCGCCACCGGCGATGCAGTCGCCGTGGACCCCGGCGATCTGCGGGACCCCGGCGTCCGACAGCAGCGAGTTCATGCGGAAGATCGCACCCGCACCGGTGCGTCCGGGAAACGTCGTCGCTTGTTCGGGCAGGAACAACCCAGAGCAGTCGACGAGGTAGATCACCGGAAGACGCAGGCGCAGCGCGATCTCCTGCGCGCGCTGGATCTTCTCCGGTGTCTGTGGCCACCAGGAGCCGGAGGCGACCGTGTTGTCGTTGGCGATGACCACCGTCCAGCGGTCCTCGACGCGGACGAAAGCAGTGACGACACCGGCGCCGGGAGAGGTCCGCTTGTCGGGACCGAACTCCCGCCCGTCGTTGACCAGGGTCCCGATCGGCCAGACGGTCGAGCCCGCGTCGCGCAACAGCTCGACGCGCTCCCAGGTGGTCCGCTTGCCCTTGGCGTGGACCCGTTCGCGGTATTTTTCGCCCCAACCGTCGCGCACCCGTTCGCGCTTGCGAAACAGCTCTTCGTTCTTTTCCCGCAGCGCCTCCCGCTGCGACCGGTAGGTCTCTTCCGGGAGACCGCTCGCGCGGTCGGCGCCGATCGAATCCATGCGCACCTTGGCCATCGCTACCCCAGTATCTCCGTCAAACGGGTCAGGTCGTAGCGTCCCGAGCGGAACGCCGCATCGCCGAGGATACGCCGGTGCAACCCGACGGTCGTGCGGACGCCCTCGATCCGTAGCGACTCGAGAGCGCTCGCCGCACGCTCGAGAGCGGCCTCGCGTGTCGCGGCGTGGACGATCAGCTTGCCGATCATGGAGTCGTACCACGGCGGGATCCGGTAGCCCTCGCGGACGGCGGAGTCCCAGCGCACCCCGGCGGATCCGTTGGGCGGTTCGAAACCGGAGATCACGCCCGGATCGGGCCGGAACCCGGCGTCGACGTCCTCGGCGTTGATGCGGAACTCGATCGCGTGGCCGTGAAACTCCAGCCCTTCCTGGTCGAGGGCCAGCGGCTCGTTGGCCGCGATGCGGATCTGCTGCTGGACGAGGTCGACGCCGCTGATCATCTCGGTGACGGGATGCTCGACCTGGAGGCGCGCGTTGACCTCCATGAAGTAGAGCGCTCCACCCGGCTCCTGGAGAAACTCGACCGTGCCCGCGTTGACGTAGCCGGAAGACGCCAGCGCGTGCGCCACGCTCTCGCCGACGCGGTCACGAGCCTCGTCGTCGAGCGCCGGCGACGGGGACTCTTCGATCAGCTTCTGGTTGTTGCGCTGGATCGAGCAGTCGCGCTCGCGGAGGTGGATCCCCTTCCCGTAGGCGTCGCAAAGCACCTGGAACTCGATGTGCCGTCCGGCCTCGATCAGCTTCTCAAGGTAGAGCGACGGATTGCCGAAAGCGTTGCGCGCCTCCAGCGAGGCCTCGGCGTAGGCCTTCTCGAGCCGCTCGGGGCCATCGCAGCGGCGCATGCCCTTCCCACCGCCACCGGCGGTCGCCTTGAGGAACACGGGGTAACCCACCTCGGCGGCCACGTGCCGCGCCTGCTCGACGTCTTCGAGGATCCCGGCCGACCCGGGAATCGTCACGAGGCCGTGCGCGGCCATCGTGCTCTTGGCGGCCGACTTGTCGCCCATCTTGCGGATGGCGGCCGCCCCGGGGCCGATGAACGTCAACCCCTGTTGCTCGCAGCGCGCCGCGAACACACCGCTCTCGGCCAGGAAGCCGTAACCGGGGTGCAGGGCCTGGCAATCGGTCTGCTCGGCGGCCTGCAGGACGGCCGCGGCGTTGAGGTAGCTGTCGGCGGGACGGCCGGGCCCGAGACAGACCGTCTTCGTCGCCGCCTCGAGCCAAGGCGCCCCGCGATCGGCGTCGGAATGGACGACGACGCTCTCGACCCCGAGCGCTTCGCAGGCGCGCAGGATCCGCGCGGCGATCTCCCCGCGGTTGGCGACCAGAATGCGCCGGAACACCTCTCCTCCATGACGACAAACGTCCCAGGAAGCGCCGAGTCTAGCACCGTTGCCCCTGCTAACATCGTTGTCTCGCAGCCGACATCGAGGAGGATCCCATGCCCGTTCGACTGGCGCGTCGCGCCGCCGAGCAACCCGCGTCACCGATTCGTCGGCTCGCGCCGTTCGCCGCCGAGGCGCGGCGCGCGGGCCGCCGCGTGTTCCGGCTCAACATCGGCCAACCGGATATCCCGGCGCCACGCGAGGTGCTCGATCGTCTCAAGACCTTCGACCAACCGAACGTCGCGTACGGCCCGTCCGAGGGCCTCCCCGAGTTTCTCGAAGCGGTCCGCGAGTACTACGCGGGTCTCGACCTGGATTACCGGATCGAGCAACTGTTCGCGACCACGGGCGGGAGCGAGGCGCTGCTGTTCACGCTGGCGGCGATCGCCGATCACGGCGACGACGTGCTGGTGTTCGAGCCTTTCTACACCAACTACAGCGGCTTTGCCGCGATGGTCGGCGTGCGCACCCGACCGGTCACCACCTACGCGGCCGAGGGTTATCACCTCCCGGCGATCGACGCGATCGAAAAGCAGATCGGTCCCAAGACCCGCGCGATCCTGCTGTGCTCCCCGAACAACCCGACGGGCACCGTGTACGGCGACGAGGAACTGGAAGCGATCGGCGATCTGTGCCGGCGGCATCAGCTCTACCTCGTCGCGGACGAGGTCTACCGCGAGTTCACCTACGACGGGGCACGGCACCGCTCCGCGGCCACGCTCGACGGGCTGGAGCAACAGATCGTCCTGACCGATAGCCTCTCCAAGCGCGTGTCGCTGTGCGGCGCCCGGGTCGGATGGATCGCCTCGAAGAACGCCGAGCTGATGGACGCCGTGTTGCGCTTCGGTCAGGCGCGGTTGTGCCCGCCGACCCTGGGGCAGCACGTCGGGACCGTGTTCAACCGCATCGGCGGCGATTACATGGCTCGGGTGGTGGCCGAGTACGAAACCCGGCGGAACCTCGTCTTCGACGCGCTCGACGCGATGCCGGGCGTCCTGGTCCGGCGGCCGGAGGGCGCCTTTTACCTGTGCGCCAAGCTGCCGGTGGACGACGCCCAGAAGTTCGCCGAGTTCCTGCTGCGCGACTTCTCGGTGGACAACGAAACGGTCATGCTCGCCCCCGCCGACGGCTTCTACGCGACGCCCGGCGCCGGCGTGGACGAGGCGCGGATCGCCTACGTCCTCAACACCGACGAGCTCGCCCGGGCGATGAACGTCATCCGTGCCGCGCTGGAGGCGTATCCCGGATCGACGTCAGCGGGTTGAGCGGCCAGCGCTCGATGCGCTCGATCACCTCGGCGGGTCGGAGGTCCTCCATGCAGCGATGGTGGCCCCGAGGGCAACGCTTCGAGCCGTGGACGCTGCACGGCCGACACTCCAGCGACCCACCCACATCAACCACCAGGACCCGTTCTCCCAGCGGCCGGAAACCGAGCCCCGGATCGGTCGGACCGAAGATCGCGATCACCGGGGTCCCGACCGCCGCGGCGAGGTGGCCCGGCCCGCTGTCGTTTCCCAGGTGCGCTCGCGCGCGCTCGAGCACCCCGGCCAGCTCCGCCGGCCCGGTGCGCCCGGCGAGGTTGATCGCCGCTCCGTCGGCACGGGCGCGGACCCGCTCGCACAGCGCATGCTCCGCCGCGATCCCCACCAGCAGGACCCGGAAACCGCCGTCCGCCACCCAGCGGGCCAGCTCGCTGAAGCCTCGCTCGGTCCAGCGTTTGGTCGCCCAGACGGATCCCGGGGCGATCGTGACGAACGGATCGTCCCGGCCGACGCCCTGCTCGGCCAGCAACCTCCCGGCGGCGTCGTGGGCCCGGCCCGGCACCACGTAGCGCGGTAGAGACGGAGCGGACGAGGCGTCGTCGAGCAGCGAAAGGAATCGCGCGCTGACGTGGCTTTCGGTGTCGTACGGGACGGTCTCGGTGCAGGCCCAGCTGGACGGCGCCGCGGCGAATCCGACTCGACGCGGGGCCCGCGTGCACCAGGCGTGCAGTCCGGTGCGGATCGACCGATGAGCGAGGAGCACCGTCGCATACCGCGCCCGGCGCAGCTTCCTGAAGCGCGCCACGTCGGTCACCACCTGTTCGCGCCACGTCTGTCGCTTGCGGATCACGATCGTATCCGTGACCCCGGGTTGGTCGCGCACCAGGTCACCCAACCCCTCCCGGACCGCGACCGTCACCGCAGCTTCGGGATGTCGCACGTGCAGGGCGGCCAGCAGCGGCAGCGTGAGCACCAGGTCGCCGAGGAACCCGGTCTGGATCACGAGGGTGCGGTTCACCTGGCCTTGAACTCGGCCTTGCGCTTGTTCAGGTAGGCGTCCAACCCCTCGGCGGCATCCTCGCCGCAGAAGAGCTGCTGCTGCAGCTCGCGCTCCAGCGCCAGCCCCTCGTGGAAGCCCGACTCCAGCCCCGACTGCACGGCGCGCTTGATCAGGCCGACCGCCTTGGCGGCCTTTCCCGGCGGGACGAACGTCGCGGCGTAGTCCAGGACACGATCGAAGAAGCCGTCGGCCGGAAGCACCTGCTGGATCAAACCGAGCTCGAGCGCGCGCTCGAATTCGAACGTCGAGCCCTCGGCCATCAGCTCGATGGCCCGCGCCTTGCCGACGATGCGCGCCAGCCGCTGGGTCCCGCCGGTCCCGGGGAGCACCCCCAGATGCACCTCCGGGAGGCCGATCTTCCCGCCTCCGGATTTGGCCAGCCGGAGATCGGCGGCCATCGCGATCTCGAGTCCGCCACCGACCGTGTGCCCGTTGAGGGCGGCGATCACCAGCATCGGGCTCTGTTCCAGTCGGTTCAGCGTCTCGTTGGCGTGCAGGCAGAAGTGGTACTTGAAGGTCGCCTCGGCTCCACGCAGCATGTTGATGTCCGCGCCCGCACAGAAGAACTTGTCCCCCGCTCCGCGCAAGACCACCACGTGGACGGACTCGTCGAAACGGGCGCGCAGGATCGCGTCGTCGAGCTCGCGCATCATCTCGTGGCTGTAGGTGTTCGCGGGCGGATCGTTCAACGTCAGGATCGCGATCCCAGCGCGTGTCTCGTAACCGACTTTTTCTTGCATCAGCGTTTCCCCGACTCCCCTGCCCGTCGGGACAGCGGGAGCAACATCACCACCACCAAAGCGAGCAACGCGCCGGCCAGGTCCGCGAGCCAGTCCCCCCAGCTCGCCGTACGAGCGTCGACCCCCGATTGACGCCATTCGTCCAGCGCGCCGAAGCCGACGGTCAGGGCCGAGGCCATCACGGTAGCCCACGGGACGGGCCGGCGAAACCCACCGTGAAAAGCCCTGAGGTTGAAGACACCGAACAGGCCGTAAGCGAGGGCGTGCAGGAGCTTGTCCGAGATCAGCTCGGGCGTGTCGACGCGGACACTGTCGCTGAGGAACCAGACACAGGCCATGAACCCGACCGAAGGCCCCCACAGTCCGGCCAGCCGAAGCATCGCCGGATCAGGGGGCCATCAGGAACGCGAGGACCAGCGCCCCGCCGACCAGCCCGCCCCACAGGAACAGCCCGAACCGAATCCGCTCACGCTTCTCGTCGCGCAGCAGGACGGCGAAGTAGGCCGACAACAACCCCGCAAAGATCAGCATGTGGAACAGGTGGCTACGCATCGCCGCGTCGTCCGCGCCCGATATCCCAGAGGTCGAACAGCAGGAGCAGGTTCATCAACCCCGCGGTCCAGACGTAAGCCGTGCCGTAAATCGAAAGCGGGGAGCGCTCGCGAGCACGGAACGTCTCGACGCGCTGGACCGCCTTGTCGCCGCCCTTCATCGAGTAGGTGACCTCGCCGTAGACGAAAAGCCGGACGATCGGGTCGATCGGGCCCATCCCGAGATTGGCCACGACCTGGAGCCCGGTGAGCAACGGTTGCTTGTCGTCACGCAGCGACAGCCGCGCATCGTGAGCCAGGCCGAACCCGAAACTCGCCCACAACAGAAGGCCGAAGAACACCCCGCGGCGAACACGCCCGAGGAAGACGTGACCGAGACCCGGAACGAGCCAACCCAGGAACACCGACAGCAGCGTGCGGCGCACGCCGCGGTCCGCCCCGTTGCCCTCGGGCTCGGTCATCCGATCAACTCTCTTGGGTCTCTGACGGGGCCTCGGCGGCCTTGGCGGCCGTCTCGTTGGAGGCCTTCTCGCTGTTCGCCGCGGTCTCGCCCTCGTCCGAAGGCGGAGCCGCCGCCGGCTCGAGAACCGCGCGATCCGCCTCGACCTGGGCCAGCGTCTGACCCGCCTCGGTCAAAACCTCGAGGGTGACGTTGGCGCTGACGTTGCGGTGCAGCTTGATCACGACCTCGAAGGTCCCGAGCGACTTGATCGGTTCCTTGAGCTGGATCTTGCGCCGCTCGAGCTTGTAGCCCTTCTCGGCGAACAGCTCGGCGATGTCCGTGTTGGTCACCGAGCCGTAGAGCGTGCCACGCTCGCCCGCGCGACGCCGCACGGAAAGATCGACGCCCGCCAGCCGGCTCGCCAACTCCTGGGCGCCGCGTGCGCTCTTTTCCTCGCGGTCGGCCCAGGCCCGGCGCTGATCGTCGATCTGCTTGGCGGCGCCGGCACCGGCCTTGTAAGCCAACCCCTTGGGCAACAGGTAATTGCGCGCGTAACCGGGCGCGACGTTCACCTCGTCGCCGCGATCGCCGAGGTTCTCGACGTGTTCTCGTAGGATGATCTTCATCGCCTGCCCCCTAGTCCGAGGTGAACGGAAGGAGCGCGATCGCGCGCGCTCGTTTGATCGCCCTCATGAGATCCCGCTGATGCTTGGCGCAGTTCCCCGAGATCCTCCGCGGAAGGATTTTGGAGCGTTCCGGGATGTAGTTCTGCAGCGTTTTCATGTCCTTGTGATCGATCCACTGCGTCTTGGCCTCGCAGAACTTGCAGTACTTCCGACGGCGGAACAAGAACCGTTTCCGGCCGTAACCGCCACCGCGTCCGGAGCCACGTCTCATCGCCATCGCTTACTCCCCTTCCTTCGCGGCCGCCGGCTCTTCCGCCGGGGTCTTCTCGGTCGCCTCGGCGACGGGTTCCGGTGTCGTCTCCGCGACCGCCTCGGCCGTTTCCTCGGCCGGGGCTTCGTCCACCGCCGGTGTTTCGGGCGCCGCCGCCGCCTCGGCTGCGCGAGCGGCCTCCTCTTCGGCAAGACGGGCGGCCTCGGCGGCTTGCTCGGCGCGCCGCTCGGCATCCTTGACGGCTTGCACCTTCGCGGCGGCCGCCCAGTCCTCTTCCAGACGAACCGTCAAGCTGCGCAGGACGCTGTCGGAGAGCCGGATCCTCCGCTCGAGCTCCTTGGGAACCTCGATCTCGGCGTCGTAGAGAAAACGCGTGTACACGCCGTCGTCGAACTTGCGGATCGGATAGGCCAGCCGGCGGCGGCCCATGCGCTCGTTGGCGGTGAACTCACCACCACCATCGGTGACGATCGCGGCGAGGGTCTCCACCGTGGTGCGCTCCTCGTCGTCGCTGAGCGTAGGTGGAGTGATGAACAGGGTTTCGTACGTCGGCACCAGGCACCTCCTCATGGCGTAACCGCCCACGGACGCGCCGCGGGCAAGGGGTGCGGGATTCGCCCCGTACCTCGGGGCAAGACCCGGCTGTCAAGCCAGGAACGATACCACCGCGGCCCGAACTAGACCAGCAGCGGCGCGATCACCAGGCTCACGACGGACATCAACTTGATCAGGATGTTCATCGAGGGACCCGAGGTGTCCTTGAACGGATCGCCGACCGTATCGCCGACGACCGCGGCCTTGTGCGCCTCGGTGCCCTTTTGCTCGCCCGCGACGGCGCCGGATTCGATCGCCTTCTTGGCGTTGTCCCAGGC
>JBFFZZ010000090.1:0-10565 GCA_041568335.1 Candidatus Polarisedimenticolaceae bacterium
CCTTGTACAGGTAGCGGATGCTGTGCTTGTAGACGAGCAGGTTCGGTCCGTCGTCGCGATGCACCTTGAGGCAACCGCGGTCGTACCACTCGATGTGACCGCGTAGCTCTTCGCCGTTGTCGAGCACGACAATCATCGGCGTCTGCGTGTTCATCTGTTTCAGGTAGTAGAACGCTTCGGCGTTGGTCGACTCGGCGGGTGCCGGGCGACGTTTCCCGTGACCAGCCGCCGTCGAGCCGCCGTTGCTGCGCGGCGCGTCGTTCCTTTGATCGCCCATCCGGTTCTTGAGCTGCGCCAGGTTCGGACGAACGAGTTTGCGATTGACCATGGTGTGAGTCTCCCCCTTCCCCCGCCGGATCACTCGGATCTTGTCGCCCGATTGGATCCGCTATGCGGCTTTCACCGGGTTGTTGACCTTTTTCCCGTAAAAAAGGGCCGGTTTCGACCCCCGTGTTGGTGAAAAAAGCTACCACGCACCACGCGGTACGGCAAGCAATTTATTACATTTCTTCACATACTTTATCGGCGTGTTTCTCTGGCAAAGCGGCGATAAATTTGGGCTTGACGCACCACTCCGACTCGCTGCGCGCCTTGACCATGAACTCGGAGAGCTTTTCCGCGTAGCGTTCGTCTTCCAGCCGCATGCGCAGCTCCGCCCGCACCTCGTCGAGCGGTTTCAGGGTGCCGATCCGGACGTTCTCGGCGAACAGGATGTGGTACCCGTACGGCATTTCGAGGATCTTGGAAACCTCGCCCGCCGACATCGAAAACGCCACCGACTCCAATGCTCCCGACAGGTCGCCGCGCTTGATGACACCCAAATGACCGCCCTTGGATTGCGTACCGGCTTCGGAGGATTCGGTCGCTACCTGAGCGAAGTTTTCAGCGGTCAAGTTCGCGTGCAGCTGCTCGACCTCGGCGCGACGTTCGGATTTCTTCGTCAGCGTGTCGGCCATCAGCACGATCTCACGTAACTCCGCCTGATCCTCGTGGCGGAACTCGTCGGGATGCTCGGCGTAGTAGCTCTCGACTTCGTGGTCCGCGACCGAGATCCGGCTCGACACCTCGAAGCGGACGACCTCGTCCGGCGCGAACATCTCGACCAGGCGTGTTTTGAGGCCCTCGACGGTCATGCCCTCGCGCTGCAGCATGGCGGCGAACTCCTCGTCGCTGTCCACCTGCTGTTGCTCGCGGAAGCCCTCGTAGAACACCTCTTTCATGCGCTCGGTGTCGAACATCCGTCCGGCGCGGCGCACCAAGATCTTGCGGTCGATCAGGTCGATCAGCAGGGTCTTGCGGACCGCCGCGATGGCCGTATCCAGCTCGGCGCCGGTGTAGCGGCGGTAGATGTCCTGGACCATCGATTGCTCGGCCTCGTCGTACTCCGATTTCGTCAGGATGTCCCCGTCGATCAGGGCGACGATCTCCTCGATGACCTCGGCGCGGGCCGTGGGAACAGCCAACAACGAGCACAGGATCAGCGTCCCGAGGGCGGTTCGAACGACAGACGGCATCTCAACCTCCGCAAGAGTGGTCGACGCCATTCTATTCGGCGGCCGCCGAACCGGCCACGCGATCGTTCCCCTCAATCGGTATCGTAAGAAACGTACGTGAAGCCGAGGTTTTCACGGATGATCCGGATTCTCGCCGCTTCTCTCAGCCCGGTCACAAACGTTTGCCAGGCTTCCCGCCGCGCGCTGGCGATCATCTGTTCCCGCGCCGCCTCGATCTGCAGCTCGGGATCGGGTTCGAGCCATTGAACCACCTGGAACAGGTAGGTGCTGCCGCCCAGGTCGACCGGGCTGCTGCTCCAACCACGGCGAAGTTCTTCGAGCGCCCGTTGGACCTCGGCGGGGAGTGTCGCCCAGTCGACCACGGTCGCCACCCCCTGACTCTCGTCTTCGGCGTTCTGCACCACCGCTTCGTTGAACGTAATCCGGTTGCGCCGCAAGTCACGGTGCACGCGCCGGGCGATCTCCGGCTCGTCGAAACGCAGCGAACGCAACCGCACCTGGCGACCGCCGGGCGTGCTACCGGGGTTGCCCTCGAGCCAGGCCACCGTTTCTTCCGCCGTCGGCAAAGGGACTTCCTGCAGCACCTGGCTCTGCACGAGCTCGATGAGCAAGCGGTTGCGCAGGTAGGCTCGCTGGGCCTCGCGATCGCCCTCGCCGGCCTCGTAGGCGGGATCGTCGAGGTGCTCGTCGAGCATCTCGTCTTCGATCATCAGTCCCCGGGCCGCGGCCTCGTTCAACACGAGTCGCTCGTCGATCCAGGTGTCCAGCATCCGGCTGCGAACACGGTTCGCCTGTTCGACGCGGTGGGCGAGCAGCGTTTCGCCGTCGTCGCGGGATTCTAGCGTCGGTCTCCCCGCGGAGTCTTCCCCGTCGTCGTCGGGAAGCTCGACACGGGCCAGATTCAACGCCAGATACGCGTCCAGCTCGCCGCGCGTCAGCGTGGTCGAATCGATCTTCACCACGGGACGCCGGCCCAGCTCGACGTCGGAGCTGCAATGCAAGATCAGCAAGCACGTAAGCACGATCGTGATCGCTCGTCGATCAATCATCGCCGTCCGCGATCGCGCGTCGGAATCGAACCAGGCAGGGGACGTCCGGGGGAGCGACGACCCGGAGCTCGAGCCGGCCGGGCCGATCGATGTCGATCTTCAGCCGCTTTTTATGGCCGACGATCCATTCCTCGTGAGTCGCCTTACGCGAGGGTCGCGTCGTCAGCTTGAACCAGTCCAGCCGCTCGCCGTCGAGGGATAATTCGAGCACGTAGGGTTCCTGAGCAGTCTCCGGATCGAGCAAGCGTGACTCGACACGCAGCGGTCCCGCCACACCGATGTTCACCGCTGCCGAATTTCCGGGCGGCAAGAGCCACCAGCCCTGCGAATTGCCTTGGACGTCGACGTGAACGCGGCTCAGATCGGCGATCGGAATGTTGTCCCACTCCATCGGCGGGGCGACGCCGGGTGGTGGAACCTTCGCTCCGATATAGAGCGCACCGACCAGCAGCAATGCACCCAGCGTCCATGCGGCCAGCCTCGACAGCCTGCGTCGACGATATTTCCCGTCCTCGATCTTCGGCCAGATTTCCCGCCTTGCTCGTTGCAGGTCCGACGCGAAATCGATCTCGATCCAGGGCAAGCCGGCGACATCGACCGCCCGAAGCTCGCGCTCGCGCGCAACTTCCGTGATTGCCTCCCCGACCCAGCTGTTCTCGCCACCCCTCTCGAGAAGCGCGGTCGCATGCTCGAACGCCGCTCGTGTCGTCGCTTCGGTCAGCTTGACGATCCCGACGTTCTCGCCGGCAACCCTTTCCTTGGCCAGATCCTTGGACATCCCCAACACGCGTCCGTTGACCGCTTCGACCTTCATTTGCTCGCGGCCGCTGCCCGAGCCACTGTCGATCGCCACTGCGTCACCGGGTTGGTCGAGGAGACGTTCGAGAATCTCCGGCGCGAAGAGCACATCGGAGTTGAGCAGGAACATCTGGCCCTGGATGACGTCGCGCGCCAGCGCAAAGGAGTAGAGGCTGTTCGTCTGCTCCCAGCGCGTGTTCACGACGTACTCGGCCCGCATGCCGACGATCTCGCGAATCTCGTCTGCCGCGTAGCCCACCACGATGTGGACCGGCCCGACGCCGGCATCGGCTAGTGCTTCGATCTGGTGTTCGATCAGCCGGCGACGACCGATCTCGAGCAAGCACTTGGGTACCTCGTGGGCCGAACCGCCCAATCTCGTTCCGCGCCCCGCGGCGAGGATCAAAGCCCGAGCGCCCACTATTCCTCCGTCGATGAAGCGAGGCTCGACAGTCGCCGCCGCTTGCGGTACTCGTGCCATTCGGCGGATGTACCGTCGAAGTCGACCTTGCCGCGACGCATCACGATCACCCGGTCAAAGCGCTCGACCAGGACAGGTGTGCGGAGCGCCACGACGATTGTCTTTTCTCTCCCCCGGTCAAGCACCGCTTGCAGACGTTCGCGCTCCCGAGATCGGTTCGAGTCGACAGGGTTGTCCAGGATCCAAACCGGGGCGTCGCTCAGGACCACACGGCAGAGGAGTAGGGCGCGGCGCTCACGTGGTGAAAGATGCGAGCTCGGAACTCGCTGGTCGAATCCCGATCGCAACCGCCCGATCACCTTCGCGGCGCCGAGGACGTCCAGCGTTTCCGTCTTGGCCTGGTCGACCGCTCCCGCACCCAGGCCCAGCAGCCGGCGAACGGACATCCGGCCGAAATGGGGCTCGTCCGAAAGAAACGCGACCGACGCGCGAAGGGCCGCGGGATCGTTCGTGAGATTTTCGTCGTCCCAAAGAAGCGATCCTCGTCTCGAGCTCAGCCGTCCTCCGAGCACCGCCAGCAGGCTCGACTTGCCGGCGCCCTCCGGGCCCAGGACCAGCACCTGCTGCTCGCGCGGGATCTCCAGGGTCAGCGGTCCCAGGCGCGCGGATTTCCTCTGTGTCACGAATCGCTTTACCTTGACGCCATCCAATCGGATCGCGGATTCGAGCGCTCGGGGGAGCGGCGCACCCTTCTCGGGGCTGTCGTCGATCAGCAACGCCAGTCGCTCGGTATTGGCCAGCAGCTTGCCGCTGCGCGCCACCTGGCGTCCGATCATCACCGCGCGACGTTGGATCGTAATCGCGTAGGCGATGAACAGGAACAACTCGCCGGGAGCGAGCGTTCCCGCCTTCACGTCTCGTACCCCGAGCCACAGTGCGAGGCTGATCGTGGAGGCCACTGCGACGTGCACCAGCAGCGTCGACCGTCCGATGATTCTCGTGGTACGGACGTCCTTTTTGGTGCTCGATGCACTGATCGACGGCGATTCGAAGCGTTCTTCATCCTCGTCGTCCTCCTCGGATAACACCGCCGCATACTCCGACTCCTTGCGCCGATGGCGCGTGGCGATCTTGGCCACACGGTCGACGGCGCGGTACCCGATCCAGACCGCCAGCAGGCCGCTGATCAGGAACAACAAACCAAGTACCGGAGCGATGAACAGGAACAGCACGGTGATCGCGAGCAGGAGAAGTCCATTCTGTCCGAGGTGGATCAGGATGCCCTTGAGGTCGGCGCGGATGCGCGCGATGTCGCCGACGACGCGGGTGATCAGATCGGCGGTGTCCGAGCGCGATCGATCGTGCGCCGGACGAAGCCGCCCCGTGACGTGGACGCGAAGGTTGTGCGCGGTGCGGCTGGCGACGCGCGCCATGCGCACCCGTTGGATCCACTCGAACGTACCCGTTCCCGCGGCGAGCACCACGTAGAACGCGCAGAAAAGCAGAATCGCGGTTTCGCCGTTGCCGACCCCGGTCAAGAGGGATGGTTGGCCGCCCATCGGAAACACGTGCTCGACGATGCCGCGCAGCGGCCAGGGTAGTGCGAGGCGCATCGCGACGACCCCCACGGTCGCCAGCAGCCCGACGGCCAGTGCGCGATGGTGAGGCCGCACCATGCGCCAGAGCAGTCGCCGTGTCTCACGATTCACCTTGTGTCGCTGCTGCGCCATAAACACCCGGGACCGGCGTGTAACACGCGGCCTCCTCCCTCAATATTATGTCGGCCCGCCGGCGTGGCCCGATTTGGTCTCAAGGCGCCAGTTTCTCGACGCCTTCCGGGAGGTCGGGACGCAATCCTGCCGCCCAGCGAACCGCTTCGGCGACCCGTCGGGTGGCGTCTCCGGGTCGATGGAACACGTCGGCCGCGGTCGCGCGGCGCTTCTCGCCCCGTCTTTCCGGGTGTGCCAGTCCCGACTCGATCTCGGCCACGACCTCTTCCGCGGTTCGGGCGACGGCTCCCATGGAACGCCCATGCGTCTCGAGGTCCAGCGGCGCACCGCGTTTCACGACGTTCTTGAAGAGCTTGGGAACGTCGATGAAGATGATCGGCCGATCCAGCAGCGTGTACTCGAAAGCGACCGAAGACGCGTCGCTGAGCAGGAGATCCGCGGCTTTCAGGTAGTCGACGACGTCGAGCCCGCAAACCACACGCGTCGCACCCGAGGAAAACGGGGCCAACCGTTGAGTCCAATCGATTTTACGCTTGGGGTGGTCGTGAGGCTTGACCAGCAGGTTCCATCGCCCGTCCGCGGTGATCGCCCGAACGATATCCTTGCCCATCGTTTCCAACGAGTTGTGCTTTCCGCCAGTCGGCGCGTAGAGCACGGTCGGTTTGGCGGGATCCAAACCTTCGGAACGAATCAGACCACTTCGGTCGAATTCGTCGTGGATCAATCGGTCCACTTTTGGGAATCCGGTCAGCAGGCACTGCGGTCCGTCGTTGCGGAACAGGTTTTGCTCGCGAAAACGGTTCGCGTGGTAGTTTCCGGGAATGCACAGGACGTCGTAACGCAACACCTTGTCGCGCACGGCGAAGTTCTTGAACGACACCCCGTGGAAGATCTGGACGGTCTTGCCGGGCCGCGGTGGGACCAAGCCCTGCGACGTGTGCCCACAGATGGTCACGTCCCAGGCCTCCTGGCGCGCACGATCGAAAGAGATCACCCGGTCCTCGTCGACACCGAAGGGCTCGTAAAACCGCTCGATCTCGTAGGACTCGGTGCCCGTTTCATCGCGGGTTCGGAAGCCTCCGGACAACCACAAGTCGACCGCCGGATCGGAGCGCAGCCGCTCGTACACGGGACGGAAGCAGAGGAAGTGGACCGGCGCGTAGCCGGCGAACAGGATACGTCGGGTCTTCATCGCCGCACTCCGTGACGGCTAGAAAGTGTAGCCCAGACCGATGCCCGCCACCGCCTCCTCGTAGCCGACCTCGTCGGTCTCGACCGCCGGGTCCAGGCGCTGGGAAGCGTTGTCCGTGTACGTCGCGTGGCCTCGAAGGGTGAGCTTCTTGGTCAACCGTTTGCTGTAGCCGAGCTTGATCCGCATTCGCTCGTCCGTTCGTCCGAAACGACCAAGGTCCGTCGGGAACGGCGTCGTGTACTCGCGCTCCCGGTATTGCAAGAGCAGCTCGAGCTCTTGTTTTTTTCGCAGGTTGACGAGGAACAGCTGCTCCAAAAGCCGTTCGTCGAACGATCGATCGATCGGGGTCAGGCCCGTGCCGTCCACCGCCACCTCGATCTCGCCGGCCTGGACGCTCGTCTGTCCGTCGAGGCGGCCCGCGATGGGGTATCGGGCGTGGAGCGTCACGTAGTCGCCTTCTCGATCGCGGTCGGAAAAGGGAGCGTCGTAGTCCCGCTGCAGATGCCGGACCTCGATCCCGCCCCGCCCACGCTTGCCGACCCTGCGCGTGTACCCCGTATGGAACACGCTTTGGTCGTAAACGGCGGGCCCGAATGTCGAGGTCCCGGTGATCACGTAGTTCTTCCAGAAGCGGTCGACGCGACGATCGATCCCGCCGTACAGTCGATGGACCTTGCCGAAGCGGTAGTCGATTTCCGCGTCGAAGCGTGGGTAGTCCGACACGGCGTTTTCGAGATGGGCGTAGTACGTCGCCTGGAGCAGGACCCCGAGCTTGCGCTTGTTGGCCATGCGCCAGGTGAGATCGGACTTCACCCGCAGCCGGCTGACCAGGTCCGACGTTTCTTTCATGGCAAAAAACTGCTCGCCGGGCGCCCGGTCCGTCGGGAAATCCTCCTGGTCCTCGTCGGACAGGCGGAACTGGTTGTCGGTGTACTCCGCCAGCAGGCTCCCGCTGATTCGAATCTCGAACCCACGTTTCGCCGCGTCGGCCGATCCGCCGAGCGCCAGGACGACGACGAGACCCATGGTTATCCGCATTCGATTCATCTCCATTCGGTTGTCGGGCCCCGCTCCAGCTTACGAGATGCTCGGAGGGGCGCAAATCATGATTTTTTGAGGAAAGTGGGCTAGGCCGCCCCCGCAAGCCGCCGCAGCACGTCACCCACCGCCTCGATGCGGCTCGCCCCCTTCGGCGGCGCTTGCAACGTGAGGCGACCGCTGGGGCTCAGGTTGCCCCGTTCGCGATTGACGAGGTCGAGGAGGCTCTGCGGATCGACCGCCGGACGCTCGTGGAACCGGATGACCAGTTTGTCCTCCACGATGTCGACGCTCTGCACGCCGAGCTCCTCGGCGATCAAGCGCAGCCGGCCCATGGCGAACAGGTTCTGCACGTTCGTCGGCAGGTGCCCGTAGCGGTCTTCGATTTCGGCCTTCAAACGATCCACGTCCTCGCAAGTAGAAGCGCTGGCGAGCCGTTTGTAAACCACCAGGCGATCGGCCTGATCGGGTAGGAACTTCCCGGTGATCTTGATGTCGATCCCGAGATGCAGGTTCGTCGGCCTCCGCTCGACGACCGGTTCGCCGCGCATTTCCTGGACGGCCCGCTCCAGCATCTGGCAATACATGTCGAAGCCGAGCGCCGCGATGTGCCCGTGCTGGCGCGACCCGAGCAGCTCTCCCGCGCCGCGGATCTCGAGATCGGCCGCCGCGAGCCGGAACCCCGCGCCCAACTCGCTGAATTCCTGCAACGCGCGCAATCGTTTGCGTGCCTCCTCGTTGAGGTGCTGGCGTCCGGGAATCACGAAATAGGCGTAGGCGTGCTGGTGGCTGCGACCGACACGACCACGGAGCTGGTAGAGCTGGGCCAGGCCGAAACGATCCGCGCGGTTGATGATCATCGTGTTGGCGTTCGGGATGTCGAGGCCGTTCTCGATGATCGTCGTCGTGCAGAAGACATCGATCTCGCCGGCGACGAACTCGAGCATGACCTGCTCGAGCCGGCGCTCGCCCATCTGACCGTGTCCCATCGCGGTGCGCGCCTCGGGGACCAGCTCGTTGATCCCGCGGATCAACGACGGCAGCGTCTCGATCTTGTTGTGCACGAAGAACACCTGGCCGCCCCGGCGGAGCTCCTGCCGGATCGCCTGCGCCAGGACCTGCTTGCGGAACGGGATGATGTAGGTCTGGATCGCCGTGCGGCCCGGTGGCGGCGTCTCGATGACCGACAGGTCGCGCACGCCGGCCAGCGACATCTGCAGCGTTCGTGGGATGGGCGTCGCGGTCATCGACATGACGTCGACGCCGACGGAGAGTTTCTTGAGCTTTTCCTTGTGCGCCACGCCGAAGCGTTGTTCCTCGTCGACAACCAGCAGGCCGAGCTTCTTGAACTCGACATCCTTGGAAAGTAGCCGGTGGGTGCCGATCAACACGTCGACGGCGCCGACCTTGAGATCGGCGAGTGTCTTGCGCACCTCCGCGGGCGTACGGAAGCGCGACACCATCTCGACGCGCACAGGGAACGAGGCGAAGCGGCTGCGGAAGGTCTCGTCGTGCTGGACCGCGAGCACCGTCGTCGGCGTCAATACGGCGACCTGGCGGCCGTCCATCACCGCCTTGAACGCGGCGCGGACGGCGACCTCGGTCTTGCCGAAGCCGACGTCGCCGACGAGCAGCCGGTCGGCCGGTCGATCCGATTCCATGTCACGTTTGATGTCGGCCAGCGCGCGCTGCTGATCCGGGGTGAGATCGAACGGGAAGGACGCCTCGAGCTCCTGTTGCCACGGCGTGTCGGGGCCGAAGGCGTGGCCCCTGGCCGCGCCGCGTTTCGCATACAGCTCGAGCAGCTCGCGGGCCATCGACTCGACCGACTTGCGCACGCGCTTCTTGACGCGTTCCCAGCCCGGCCCCCCGAGCTTGTCGGCCTTTGGGGTTTGTCCGGCGACACCGCTGTACTTCTGAACGAGATCGAGACGATCGACCGGCACGAACAACCGGTCGCCCATCGAGAACTCGAGCACCATGAAGTCGCGGTTCAAACTACCGCCCTTGGGGCGCCCGAGGCCGAGGTACTTGGCCACGCCGTGGTCGACGTGCACGATGTAGTCGCCGACCTTGAGATCCCGGAAGTCGGAGACGAACGCCTTGTGGCCTCGCGACTTCGGCTCGGCCCGCCGCTTGGTCTCGCCAAACAGGTCGCGCTCGGAAAGCACGATCAGCCCCGCCTGCGGGAGCTCGTAGCCGCTACGAAGGGATCCGATGCCGATCAGCAACCCGTCTCCCTCGGCGCGCGCCCGCAAGAGGTCCGCGCCGACCAGGTCGTACTCGTCGAAGATCTCACGCAGCCTCTTTGCGCTGCCCTCGGCGCGCATCACGCAGATCGTCCGTTGCTTCTCCGCCAGGCTGCGTTTGAGGTCCGCGGCGATCTCGCCGACGCGGCCGGAGTAGCTACGCGCGGCGCGAGAGAGGACGCGCAGCTCCGATTCCACCTGCTCGGGCGCATCGCCGGCGAGCTCCTGCAGGAACATCCCCGCGGCCGCGAGGCGCTCGCGGATCTCGCGCGCATCGCAGAACAGCTCGTGCGGCGGGGGCAGGATGCGGTTCTCGGACTGCTCGTGGGTCATGCGGATGTCGTGGTCGGCGCGCAGCAGCTCCTCGTCCGTTCGTTCGGATTCGTCGACGATCGTGACGAAGGCGCGGGTGTAGGCCAACACGCTGCCGGCTTCCGAGCAGGTCATCCGTGAGAGCGCTTCGAATCCGGGCCACTCGCCCTGCTCCTGCAGCAGCTCCAGCAGCTCGCGGAACGGCCGGATCGATTCCCCGTCCGCGACCGCCCGGTCGGCCGCGTCCTGCAGGAAACCCTGC
>JBFFZZ010000091.1:0-10501 GCA_041568335.1 Candidatus Polarisedimenticolaceae bacterium
GACGAAGGATTCCCGCAGCGTCCGGACGTCACCCTCCAACGAATCGTGCGGGTTGAGGTTGAACGCCATCAATCCGCCCGGCCGCAATCTCGCTTGCGCTCGTCTGTAGAACTGCGCGGTTCGCAAGGCGCGCGGTGCTCCCGCGCCGTCGGTGTCGGCGGACGGCCGCAGAAAGGCGTCCATGTAGATCGTGTCGTAGGCCGGCCCGCCTCGCAGCAAGAACCCGCACCCGTCGGCCGTCACCAAGTCCGTCGTGGCGTCGCTGCGAATGTCGAAGTACTCGTCCGCGATCCGCACCATGACAGGATCGATCTCGACTGCGTCGATCCGAATCGCGGGATCGTAGCGTCTCAAGAAGTGCACCATGTTCCCGCCGCCGAGTCCGATGATCGCAACTCGTTGCTGGCGCGGGCGGAACAGGTAACTGCAAAACATGAACCGCAGGTAGTCGTGCGTCAGGCGGTGGGGGCGCGAGAGGTCCAACCGCGACTCGATCAGGTCACCGGATTCGCTCACCGAGAAAAGCGAGCGCATGGTGTCCTTTTTGCGTAACCGCAGATGCGCGTAATCGGACCTGAACTCGCCTTCGATCGGTCCGTAATGTTGCCGGTACCAGGCTTCCAGATCCTCGGGGCTCAGGGGAGATGGTTTGGACGACGACGTCAACTTGGGTGGCTTCCGCTTCGCGAGCGCAAAGACTAGCACTATTCGCCTTGCACCTCGGCCGCCGGCGCCTAGGTTTAGTTGGGACTCGGGTCCACCCGACGAGGCAAATCTTGCGAAACTTCAACCTGGACGGCGTCCTGGTGGCGATGATGGCGGTCTCCGATCGGGTCTCCGATCTGAACTTCTCGGTCGGTCGGCCACCGCAGGTGGAGCTCGACGGGGATCTGGTCCCGGTCCCCTTCGTCGGGCTCGCGGCGCTGTCGCCGTTCCACACCGAGCAGATCGCCCTGCACCTGATGCAGGGCAACCCCGACGTCCTGCGGACCCTCGTGCGCACCGGCTCGACCGACTGCTCCTACTCGATCCCCGGAAGAAGCCGCTTCCGGGTCAACGTCTTCCAGCAGCGCGGCAGCTTTTCGATCGTGCTGCGCGTGATCAACATGGAGATCCCGACGGTCGAGAAGCTCGGTTTGCCGGACGAGCTCAACCACGTCGCCCAGCTCAAGAACGGCGTGGTGCTCGTGACCGGACCGACCGGATCGGGCAAGTCCACCACGCTGGCCGCGATCATCGACAAGATCAACCGCGAGAAGGCCTACCACATCGTCACGATCGAGGACCCCGTCGAGTACGCGCACTCGCACAAGAGGTCCACGGTCAACCAGCGGGAGGTCGGCTCGGACACCCGCTCGTTCGGCCTCGCGTTGCGCGCGGCCCTGCGCCAGGCGCCGAAGGTGATCCTGATCGGCGAGATGCGTGACGTGGAGACGATCGAGATCGCCCTCGAGGCGGCCGAGACCGGGCACCTCGTGCTCTCGACGCTCCACACGATCGATGCGTCGAAGACCATCGACCGCATCGTCGGCGTGTTCCCAAAGGACCAGGAACCGCAGATCCGCACGCGCTTCTCGCAGTCGTTCCGCTACATCATCTCGCAGCGGCTGGTCCCGAGGATCGGCGGAGGCCGCACCGCCGCGCTGGAGATCCTCAAGTCGAGCATGCGTACGCGCGAGTACATCGCCGAGGGTGAGAGCGAGGGCAAGAGCCTGGTCGACGCGATGCGCGAGGGCAGCGACGACGGGATGCAGGAGTTCGACTACGTCCTGGAGAAGATGGTCCGCGACGGGATCATCGAGGCGGAAACGGCGCTGGTCTACGCGACGAACCGGAACAACTTGCGCTTGATGTTGAGCGATGCCCGCTCGGAGAGCACGGGCGAGAACGCGACGCTCGAACTGGTCACCCAAGACGAGCCGTTTGGAGCCTGAGCATGTCCACCGTGATCCACCCTTGCCCGTCCTGCAGCAAACCCGCCCAGCTCGATCTGGAGCGGCTACCCGACCAGCCGGTGGCCTACCCGTGCCCGCACTGCAAGCAACAGGTCCGTGTGGAAAAGCGGTTGCTGGCGCAGGCCGACCAGGCGGCGGCCGGAGGCGCTCAACCGGCACCCCTGCCCACCGGCGAGGCGGCCGACCGGCGTTTCAACGCACGCCCGGTCGATGCCCGGTTCCCGTCGGGCATCCTCGTCGGCGACGACGAGGCGTTGATGAAACAGATCCAGAGCCGCCTGGCGTCCGTCGGAAGCCAGCTCGGGATCGTCGACTCGTTCGAGTCCGCCCGCGCGACCGTGATCCAGGAAGATCCCGAGCTGTGCATCCTCGTTACCAGCGGCGATGTGAACCCCCCTTACGAACCGATGGCGCCGCTGACCGGGCTCCCACCGGCCGTCCGTCGCCACACATACCTCGCGCTGATCGGCGACCGTTTCAAGACGCTCGACGGGACCGAGGCTTTCGCGTTCCAGGTCAACATGGTGCTGGGCAAACAGGACCTCGAGCATCTCGAGGACGCGCTGTACAGCGGGATCGAGTATCACCGGCGACTCTACCGCCCCTTCCACCAGGCCGTGGAGGCCAAGAACGCCGCCGGCTAGTCGCGCGGGGATCGTCGGGTAAGCTACGTTTCGCCCGGGGACCCCGCGATGAGACGATTCCTGACCCTCTGCAAGTGGTTCGGCGTGACCGTGGTCGCGTTGACGGCGCTGTTCGTCCTGATCCTCTTCGCGCGCATCGCGCTGTACCGCCAGCAGGACGATCGCGAGCGGGTCGCGTCGAAGCGGGCCTACCTGCAGGGCATCGCCGGCCCGACCGCCGGCGACGCCTCCGCTCCCAACGTGGTGGTGATCCTGTTCGACGATCTGGGCTACGGCGATCTCGCGGCGTACGGTAGCCGGGCGATCCGCACGAACTCGATCGATCGCCTGGCGGCGTCCGGCGCCCTGTTCCGGCATGCCTACGCCGCCTCGCCGTACTGCTCGGCGTCCCGTGCGGGGCTGCTGACGGGACGCTATGCCGTGCGCTCCGGGCTGGACCACGTCGTGCAGGCGCCGTGGACCTGGCAGGACATTCTGCTGCGGATCGGCTGGCGCAACCGGCGTCTCCCGTTGGAGGAGATCACGCTTGCGGAAGTCCTCCAATCCGCGGGCTATGCGACGGGGATCTTCGGCAAATGGCATCTCGGCGACAGGTCGCCGTCGATGCCGACCGACCGGGGCTTCGACCGCTTCTACGGGCTGCTGCACAGCAACGACCAGGGCGAGCCGAAGGTCTGGCGGGACACGGAAGTCGTCGAGCCCCATCCGATCGATCAGGCCACGTTGACCCGCCGCTACACCGAGCGCGCCGTCGGGTTCATCGAAGAGCATCGCGACCGGCCGTTCTTTCTGTACCTGCCGCACACCTTCCCGCACATCCCGCTGCACGTCGCGGACGACCGCCGCGGCCGCTCCGCGGGCGGTCTCTACGGCGACGTCGTCGAAGAGCTCGACTGGAGCGTCGGCCGGATCGTCGACACGCTCGAGCGGCTCGAGCTCTCGGACGACACGCTGGTCGTCGTGAGCAGCGACAACGGCGCCTGGTTCCAGGGCAGCTCGGGAGGTGTTCGCGGGCGCAAGTTCGCGGTCTTCGAGGGCGGCATGCGCGTGCCCTTGATCGTCGCCCGGCCCGGGACCGTCCCGGCGGGTACGACGATCGACACACCGGTCGTCGGCGTCGACCTGTTCCCGACGGTGCTCGAGATGGCGGGGCTTCCCCTGCCCGGCGATCGCGTCATCGACGGGATCAGTCTCGTCTCGACCCTGACCGGCGGTCCGCCGCCCGACGACCGCGTGATCTACTTTCACGTCCTGAACGAGGCGCGGGGCTTGCGCCAGGGACGTTTCAAGTACCACGACGCCCACGGCGTGTTTTACGGCAACCCGATGGACTGGCGCTGGGGTCCGATGCGGCGACGCGGGCCGTGGATGTTCGATCTCGACAACGACCCCGGCGAGTCCTACGACGTCTCGGACCGGCACCCCGAGGTGAGCCGCAAGCTGCGCGAGACGCTCGAGGGCTGGCGCGAGGCACTGGAGTCGAACCCCCGCGGGTGGACGACCGGCTGACGGTCATGGTTGGAAGCCTCGAAGGAGTGACGCCGATGGAGACCCCGACTCGTACCGTGCTGCTGTTCGCCGTGCTCCTGCTCGGCGGTTCATCCACCGCCCAACCGGGTCCGGGCGAGGTGCTGTGGCAGTTCGACACCGGCGGCTGAGTCTACGTCGAGCCCGCGGTCGCGGGCGACACCGTTTTCGTCGGCTCCTGCTCGGGTGTTTACTACGCGCTCGATACGGACAGCGGCGACATCCGCTGGAGCTTCGACATGTCGCTCGACGCGAAGGACGTCACCTTCCACACCAATCCGGTGGTCACCGACGAGCTCGTCATCACGGGCACCGACGGCGGATCGTTCGGCGACATCTACGCGTTCGACCGGGAAACGGGTGAGATCCTCTGGCAACAGCTGCTCGGCCAGGGGCAGGTCGCCGCGGACCTGGTGCACGTCGAGGGCCTCGTCCTCGCGCTGTTCAAGAACGGCGACCTGGTCGCGCTGGACGCCGGAGACGGGAGCGAGGTCTGGACGGTGCGCCCCGCCAACGACCCCGAGCCGCTCGGCGGCTCGGTGCTCGTCGAGGACGGGATCGTCTTCCTGGCCGGACGGGACGAGCATGTTTACGCGATCCGCCCCGACGACGGCACGATCCTCTGGACACGCGATCTGGGCTCGCCCGTCAGCACCTCCCTCGCCAAGCTGGACGATCAGCTGTTCATCGGCAGCAAGGACAACGTCTTGGTTCGGCTGGACGCACCCACCGGGGAGATCACGGCGAGGTTCGAGACGGAGGAAGAGCCCGGTGGGAAGCTGCTCGCCTTCCCCGGCATCGTCGTCTATCTCGGGCACGAGCCGAGCACGCTCGTGGCGGCGGTCGACACGAACCTGACGAAGCCGCTGTGGACCGCGGAGCGGCGTTCCTGGACCACCGTGCGCCCCGCCGTCTGGAAGGACCTGCTGATGCTCGGCGACGAGGACGGCAATCTGTTCGCCGTGGACCCGACCGACGGCGACACGGCCTGGACGGATTCGCTTCCCGGACAGCTTCGCGGGATCGGCGTGATCGAGGAGACGATCTTCATCGGGACGATCGAGGGCAAGCTCTACGCCTACCGCGCCGGGGACGTGGACGAAAACGGGGTCTCGGGGACACCCTAGAGGGGCCACCCCGGGTCGACCGAACGGTGCAACAAACCCGGGCGCGGGGCGTTAGAGTAGTCACCCATGCCCGCACCGTCCTCCAGCTCGAACCGTCCGGCCCGAGCCCTACCCACGGTTGTCGTGGTCGTCAGCGCGGTCACGTTCGGGGTCGCCCTGGCCCTGCCGACGGTGACGTTCGACACGATCATCTCCGCGCAGGAGACCTACTCGATCTACGGCGGGATCGAGAGCTTCTGGAACGACGGCAACTACATCCTCGCGTCGATCGTGTTCCTTTTTTCGATCATCTTCCCGGTCACGAAGCTGGTCGCGCTCAGCATCATCCTGCTGCAACGCGGAACACGCGAGGCGCGGGAGCGCGCCATCGAGTGGCTCGGGCTGCTCGGCAAGTGGTCGATGCTCGACGTCTTCATCATCTGTGTCTTCGTCGGCGCGATCCGGCTGGGGATCGCCCACGCGACGTCGCGTCCCGGGATCTACCTGTTCGCCGCGGCGATCGCCCTGTCGATGATCGGCACCCTCCTCGTCGGCCGTTGGGTGGCGGGTGGCGAGCGCCGTGATCTGCGCGACAACCCGGTGATCCGCTGCTGGCCGGCGCGGATCCTGACCACGCTGGCGACCGCGACTCTCGGCATGGCGCTGGCAACCACGATCCTCGAGGTCGAGCGCAAGTTGCTGTTCGTCCCCATCGTCAACAGCATCGACCTGCCGAAGACCGCCTGGGACCTGGCGCAGAACGAGGAACGGTTCCTGGCGATGATGCTGGGCCTGCTCGTCATCGGGGCCGCGGTGCTGCGCTGCCTCGTGCTGCTGCGGTTGCGCTGGCTTTCCGGCAGCAGCGTCACGACTCGCCGTATGGCGCTGCGGCTCGACGAGTGGGCCATGCTCGACGTCTTCGGGCTGGGTCTGGTGATCACCTACGTCAAGCTCGCCGAGCTGACGACGACCACCCTGCTGCCGGGCTTCTGGTGGGTCATCGCGGCCGCCGTGCTGGCCACCGCCGATGCCTGGTGGTTCCGCCGCTCCTGCGCGCCCTCGCGCTAGGCCAGCAGATCGAGCAGGGTGCCGGTCATCTCGTCGGCACTGCGTGCGACGGCAACGTTGGCGGAAACGCCGGCCTCGGCGGTCATCAGGTCGACGAAGTTCTCGGCCAGATGTCCGAGATCGCCCACCGCTGTTTCGCGGGCGATCCGGGAGGCCGTTTCGTCGAAGGTCCGGAGGCTTTCCTTCAGCCCGTAGAGGGCCGATTGAAGCGCCGGGATCGTGGACATACTCACCTCGTTCGGCGGATCGCGTCTCTCCCTGATGTGCTTATCGGCGGAAAGGCGTCGGATCTTGAGTCGCAGCGGACGTTTTTTGTGAATTCCGATGCTTTTTCAAGAAGGCGCTCCGGCAACCGATAAAGTGGCCGGAGGCTTCACGCATGCCGATTCGCGGCCGATTCGCTCTCTTCCGGGTTGTCCTCGCCCTGTTGAGCCTGTCCGTGGCGTTGACGCCGGCGGTCGAGGAGTTCCGGGTCTTTCACGTCGAGGTGAGCTTGGCCGGCGACGGCGACGATGCGGCGCGCGGAGCCGACTACTACCTCGCCGGCGGTTCCGACGACGGCCTGCGTGTCGGCCAGCGGCTCGAGGTCTACCGTGACCGGACGGTTTTCGACCCGGTCACGAACGAAGGCCATGCATTGCGTCTGCCCGTCGGCGAGCTCCTGCTGATCGCCGTCGATCCGACCTCCAGCATCGGACGGCGTGTGAGCCTGGTTTCGCGAGACCGCGCTCCCCTGCTGCGTCATCACGCGGTGATGATCGGCGATGTGGCGACGCCCGTGGCCGAGTCGGTCGATGAGGCGATCGCGGAACCGGGTGAGCCGCCCGCGGGCACACCCGTGACCGCCGGCGTCGCGGTGGAGCTGCCGTCGAGCGTCCTGTTCGACCTCGACAGCGCGGTGTTGAAGTCGGCGGACACGGAATTCTCCGGCGTCGAGGACGCGCTGCGTCGGTTTCCCCGGCACCATCTGATCGTCGAGGGGCACACCTGTGATCTGGGGAGCCGCACGCACAACGAGAAGCTCGCCCTTGCCCGCGCACGAGCGGTCGCCGCCTACCTCGCGCAGCGCTTCGAAATCCCGGAAAGACGGATGACCGTGGTCGGTTACGGTCCCGACCGGCCGATCGATCCGCGCAAGGACGGGCGGCCGCGGAATCGCCGCGTGGAGATCCGCTTCGTGACCCGACCCGGTTGACAAAGGGTCTCGATATCAGAACAGGATCACCTCACCGGCTTCGGGTGAGTTCTCTTCTTGCGCCGGATCGGTCTCGGGATCGCTCGCCGCCGGGTGATCGAGACCGTCCGCAAAGTCCTGCAAGAGCTTCCCGATCTGACGCAGCTCCTGCACCATCGGATCCTGGAATTGCAGATGCGACAACGTCTCGTACGCGGTTCGCACGATCTCGTGCATCAAGCCGCTGTCACCGGATGCATCGGCAAATGTCGTCCGCGAACGTTCGTTGATCGCGGTCAGGCCGTCGGAAAAGCTGACACTTGCATCGCGGATGCTGTCCGCGTGTTTCTGGAGCTCGGTGAGGCTGGCGACCATTTCGTTCACGCTCGCGGTGACGCTCTCGTTGCTCTTGCTGATGGCCTCGCTGAGCGCTCCCATTTCCTGGGCGATCACGGCGAACGCGGCGCCGTTTTCCGCGCGGCTGGCCTCGATCCGAGCGTTGAGCGCGAGCAGCTGCGCTTGAAACGCGAAGTCGCTGATCCGTGTGCCGATGGCGGACACCTCGTTCGATTTCTCGAGCGCGCGGCCCACCGCATCCTCGTGAGACTGGATGGTCTCACGGGTATCGGCCTGATACTCGTCGATCCGCCCGATCTGGTCGCCGACCAACGACTGCACGCTATCCACACACTCGCGTGCTTGATCGACGATGCGCTCGACCGACCGCCCCGCCGCGATGATTTCGCGCGAGCTGACCTCGTCCGCATCCTGCACACGTTGGAGGATTCTCCGGACGAGCCGCTCGTACCGCGCACGGAGCTGTCGTCGCTCCGCTGAGTCGATCTGCTCCGCGTTAGGAACCATTCGTGTCGATGCTCCGAATCAAGCGGGGGTCGCGACCGCGGTGAGCTTCTCGACCGTGGCGACGAGCTGGTCGGCCTTGAACGGCTTGACGATCCAGCCCCTGGCACCGGCCGTCTTGGCCCGTTTCACCAGGCTCGGCTGACCTTCCGTCGTCAGCATCAACACCGGAGGCTCACCCTTTCGTCCGCTGCGGTCGAGCTCCTCCAGCATTTCGAGTCCGTTCATCTCCGGCATGTTGACGTCGAGGATCACGAGCGCGATTCTTTCGTTTTGGCGTATCGCGTTCAGTCCTTCGATGCCGTCCTCCGCTTCGGCAACCTGGTAGCCTGCCTGGGCCAGGGCGATCCCCACTTGTTGGCGTACCGTCGGCGAGTCGTCGACGATCAGGATGGTCGGTTTGGACACGGGACACCTCCGAGAGTCAATCAAAGTGCTGTATTTCACCTTCGCGCATCAGGTCCATCTTGCGGTACCTCCCCTCGAGCGTGAAGTCCTCGCTCACGATCGTTTCCAGCTTCAGTCCGATCACGCCCGCGCCGCTCCGTAACCAGATCCGGCTCCGATCTCGACGTGCGAGCGCGCTCGCTTCGCCGTTCCGAAAGAGGCGCGGCGTGCCGAGCCGGATCACCACGCCGCGCCGGATGAGCTTGAGCTTCAGCCGACCGGCCATCTGGTTGGCCAGCTCGGCGACCCAGTCGTCCTGGCACGCATGTCCCCGGCCGCGCATGTCGTCGAGCAGGCTTCGCGTCGCGACGACGCTCAAGCTCCCGCGGAGCTCGTCGCCGTCGAACTCGATCCGGCCGGCGAAATCCACCGCTCCGTCAGGGGCGGCGGCGCGCATCACCCGAGGGAGCCGGTAATCCCGAAACAGCTCCACGCAGGCGTCTTGTAGATCGCCGAGGATGCGCCGACGGCAAGCCCGCTTCATCCCACCACCAGGACCGGCTCTTCGATGGTTGCCATCTGCTCGACCGGGAAGCGGCACTGGACAATCGTCCCCTCGCCTACCGCGGAGACGATGCGCACCGTCCCGTCGCGTTTGGCGCATTCGGCTCGGACCGCGCCCATCCCGACACCGCGCCCGGAGAATTGGGTGACGACGTCCTTGGTCGTGATCCCGTCATGGAACAGCGCTTCAACGAGATCGTCCGGGGAGTCGCTTTTCAAGCCCTTCTCCCGGGCGCGCTCGCCGACCTTGTTCCAGTCGATTCCGCGACCGTCGTCGGCGATCTGAATAACGAACTCGGGTCCGTCGAGCAGCGTGCTGAACCGGATCGTGGGTGCGCTCGGCTTGCCGGCGGCCCTGCGGTCGTCCGGTCCCTCGATCCCGTGGTCGAGCGCGTTGCGGACGGCGTGGGTGAACGTGCTCCAGAAACTGGCCCAACGTTCCGACGCCAGACGCAGTGAGCCGGGATCGGTATCGAAACGAACGCCTTCCTTTCCCAGACGTTTGGCCAGGGCGCTGGCCTGTTCAACGACGAACTCGAGACGACGCTTGGTCGGCTCCAGTTTCCACGAACAGATCATCGACGCGAGCGTTTCGGTGTCGGCGCCGTCTCCGACGGCACGGAGAATCGCTTCGTAGTCGCCGCGCTCGATCTCGACGGCGGTGGAATCCCGGTCCTGCAGGAACTTCTTGAGGTTGCTCCGCGTCACCTTCCACCGGTCGCTGAGCTCGCGCCGCAGCGCGGCGCCCGGAGCCTCGCCGGTGTCGACGATCTCGTCTTCCATCCGATGGCACACATCGGCGATGGTCGTCAGTCCGAACAGGCTGGCGTTGCCCTTGAGCGTGTGGATCATGCGCTTGAGGTAGGGCAGATTGTCCCCCTCATTCTCGAGTGCGACCGCCACCAGCAGCTCCGCTTCGGAGAGGAATTCGAGAAACGTCGTCTTGTCACGCACGATGTGCTGGAACACCTTCATCAGCTCGCGCTGCTCGTTCTCGGCGCGCTCGCGCTCGATCAGCTGCGTGATATCGGACATCACGATGAGCAGCTTTTCGACGTTACCCGCGTCGTTCTCGATCGGCTTGTACTCGATCTGGAACGTGAGATCCCCGACACACAAGCGCGACGGCAATTGGCCGAGGCTGACCTCGATCGGAAGCACGTCCTCCGCGACGGATTCGAGACCCAGCTCGAACCACTGCGCGAAGGTCTCGTC
>JBFFZZ010000092.1:0-10475 GCA_041568335.1 Candidatus Polarisedimenticolaceae bacterium
GCCGCCGGCCGTCGCCACGACCGCCGGGGTTCCCGCACCCAGGATCCCCTCGAGCGCTTCACCCTCCAACCGGCGGTAATAGCGTTCTCCATGAAGCTCGAAAATCTGTTCCAGGGGCAGCCCCGCCGTTTGCCGGATCAACGCGTCCATCTCGACGAACGGCAGCCCCAACGCGCGGGCGAGTCGCGGCCCGACGGTGCTCTTACCGGCGCCACGCAGACCGGTCAGGGCAACGATCGGGGTCTCCTGCGTCGCCGGCCGCAGCAACCGATCCGGGGAGGTGTCGAGCGCCCGCGCGACGGCTTCCAGACGGCGGACGGAGATGTTACCGTCGCCGGATTCCACCCGAGCGAGAAAACGGACCGATAGACCGGAGCGGCGGGCGAGCTCCTCGCGGCTCCACCGGCGGGCTTGCCGCCGACGCCGGACGCGGCGAGCGAGCGCCTGCAGCAGGTTCGATTGTCTCTCGGGCGTTGGCATGAAAGTGTATTATAGTGCATGAAAAGAGTTTCGGTAAACCGAAATCTGATGCAGTATAATGCCTTCTTCGGAGGACTCTGACGTGGCACTCGAAACGCAGGAACACCCGCCGATCTCGTTCGAGACGGCGCCGGAACGCTACAAGCACTGGAATCTGGACATCGACGGGCCGATCGCGCGGCTCAGCCTCGACGTCCAGGAAGACCAGGGGCTTCGCCCCGGCTATCAACTCAAACTCAACTCCTACGATCTCGGCGTCGACATCGAGCTCCAGGATGCGATCCAGCGGCTGCGTTTTGAACATCCGGGCGTGCGTTGCGTGATCATCGGCGGTGCGAGCGAACGGATCTTCTGCGCCGGCGCGAACATCCACATGCTCGGCGCGTCGACCCACGCCTTCAAGGTCAACTTCTGCAAGTTCACCAACGAGACACGGCTGTCGATCGAGGATGCGACGCAGGGGAGCGGACAACACTACCTCGCGGCGCTCAACGGCCCGTGCGCGGGTGGCGGCTACGAGCTGGCTCTCGCGTGCAGCGAGATCGTTCTCGTCGATGACGGCAATTCGGCGGTCAGCCTCCCGGAGACCCCGTTGCTCGCGGTGTTGCCGGGCACCGGTGGCCTGACGCGCCTGGTCGACAAGCGCAAGGTCCGCCGCGACCTGGCCGACGTGTTTTGCACGACGGCCGAGGGCGTCAAAGGCAAGCGTGCCGTCCGTTGGGGCCTCGTCGACGCCATCGCGCCGCGTAGCAAGTTCAACGACGCGGTGACCGAGCGTGCGATGAAGCTCGCGGAGTCGTCACCGGTACGCTCCGAGACCGGCATCGAGCTGACTCCGCTCGACAAGACGATCGAGGACGACCGCCTAACGTACGGTCACGTCGAGCTGGCGCTGGATCGGGACGCGCGCGTCGCAACCCTCCTCGTGAAGGCACCGGCCGAGCCCGGTCCCGCCGATGCGGGCGCGATCCGCGAGCTCGGGGCGTCGTGGTGGCCGCTCGCCACGTTCCGCGAGCTGGACGATGCGCTGTGTCATCTGCGCATCAACGAGCCCGGGATCGGGTTGATCCTGGTCAAGACGAGCGGCGACGTTAACCATGTCCTTGCGATCGACCGCATCCTCGACGAGCAAGGCGACGATTGGTTCGTCAACGAGGTGCGCCTTCAGATCGCCCGCACGCTGCGCCGTCTCGACCTCACGGCCAAGTCCATTTTCGCGCTGGTGGAGCCGGGAAGCTGCTTCGCCGGGACGCTGTTCGAGCTGGCGTTGGCCGCCGATCGTTCGTACATGCTGGACGATCCGGACCGGCCGGTCGAGATCGCGGTGAGCCCGCTCAACGGGGGTGCCTACCCGATGTCCCACGGACCGTCGCGGCTGGAGGTGCGTTTCTACGCGGAGCCCGCCCGAGCCGGAGAGATCCTCGCCGGCCAGCAACGCTACGACCCGGCCGACGCCGAGGACGCCGGGCTGATGACGGTCGTCGCCGACGATATCGATTACGAGGACGAGGTACGGCTGGCCATCGAGGAACGCGCGAGCATCTCGCCCGACGCGCTCACCGGGATGGAGGCGAGCCTGCGTTTCCCCGGCGCAGAGAACTGCGACAGCAAGATATTCGGCCGCCTGTCTGCGTGGCAAAACTGGATCTTCCAGCGTCCCAACGCCGTCGGCGAGAGCGGCGCCCTGACCCTCTACGGCCAACCCGAGCGACCCGTGTTCGACTACAGGAGGACCTGATGCAGCTGTTCGAGAAGATCCCCAACAACGTGAACCTCTCGCAAAACCGCCGTCTTCAACGGGCGCTGGAGCGCTGGCAGCCGAACTACATCAAATGGTGGCAGGATGCCGGCCCGGCGGACTTCCAGGCCGACGACATCTACCTGCGCACGGCGATCAGTGTGGACGCCAAGGGTTGGGCGAACTTCGACTACGTCAAGATGCCGGATTACAAGTGGGGCATCTTCCTCGCCGAGCCGGAGCAAGACCGCCGCATCCCGTGCGGCGACGATTACGGCAAGCCGGCGTGGCAGGAAGTGCCCGGAGAGTTCCGCAACCACCTGCGTCGCATCATCGTGACCCAGGGCGACACCGAACCGGCAAGTGTCGAACAGCAACGGTTGCTCAGCGCCTGCGCGCCGAGCATGTACGACTGCCGCAACCTGTTCCAGGTCAACGTCGAGGAAGGGCGGCATCTCTGGGCGATGGTGTACCTGCTGCACGCCCACTTCGGTCGCGACGGCCGCGAGGAGGCCGAGGAACTGCTCGAGCGACGCTCGGGGGATTTCGACAAGCCGCGCATCCTGACGACTTTCAACGAACCGATCGACGACTGGTTGTCCTTTTTCATGTTCACGATGTTCACGGACCGCGACGGGAAGTACCAGCTCTTGGCGCTGGCGGAAAGCGGGTTCGACGCGCTCAGCCGTACCACGCGGTTCATGTTGACCGAGGAAGCCCACCACATGTTCGTGGGCGAGACCGGGGTCGGCCGAGTCGTCAAGCGCGCGTGCGAGCTGATGAAGGAAGACCCCAACGAGGATGCGCGCGCTCAAGGCGGGATCGATCTCGAGACGATCCAGCGCTACATCAACTTCTGGTACTCGTCGAGCCTCGACCTGTTTGGTGGCGAGATCTCGTCGAACGCGGCGGACTACTTCGCTTCGGGTCTCAAGGGTCGCGCCCACGAGGGCAAGAAGTTCGACGACCACCTGGCCATGGAAGGCTACTACAACATGGAAATCCTCGAGGACGACCGTCTCGTGTCCAAGGAGGTCCCGCTACGCAACGCGATGAACGAGATCCTACGCGACGCATACGTCGACGACAACGAGCGTGGCGTGGCGCGCTGGAACAAGATCATCAAGGAGGCGGGCATCGACTACACGCTGAGTTTGCCGAACCGGCGATTCAACCGCAAGATGGGGCTGCACTCCGGGCGGCACTTCGACCTCTCCGGCAACCCGATCACCGAGGAGCAGTTCAATGCGATGCGCGACGAGTGGTTGCCCACCGACGCCGACAAGGCCTATATCAAGCACCTCATGAAGCCGGTGATCGAGCCGGGCAAGATGGCAAACTGGCTTGCGGCGCCCGCCCGCGGGATCAACCACAAGCCGATCGACTTCGAGTACATCCGGCGCGTGTAGGACAGGCTCCGCTCAATCGGCGGCGGGTCTGAACAGCGACCGCGCCGTCCACAGGACGGCGAAAAGCAAAAGACCGGAGCCAAGTCGAATGGCCGTGTGCCGGGTCGCGGCGAGTCCCACGACGAGCAAGGGTGCGGCCACCGACCAGGCGAACACCGCCGGCCGAACACGTCCGGCGCCGGCACTCAAACGGTGCAGCCACAGGAACAGGAGGGCGAGAACGGTCTGACCCAGTCCGGCGAGCAGACCGGCCACGCCGTACGCCATGATCCAGGCGGGCTCGTTGTCGCCGAGCGCATCCCGCAGCAACGCCGGAGCGAGGGCCGCCGCCGCCGCGAGCCAGATCGCACCGAGAAGCCAAACCGATGACGCTCCCGGCGGCAAGGGCCGTGCCGCGGCGCGGGCATGGGCCGCCAGACAACCGCAGCAGACAATCACGCCGGCGATCGCGGTAATGCCGAATCCGAGCTCGTACGGCTCACCGAGCAACAGCGAGACGAACACACCGGCGGCGCCGATCTGAACGAGAACCGCGCCGTGCAGGCTCCAGCGCGGCGCCGGTGGAGGGGCGCCGGTGCGGGCGAACAGGGCCAGGTGCCCCAGAGCCAGCGCGGTCATGAAAACCCAGCCCAGCGCGGCCAGGTGGGCGTGCGCATAAACGTTGTGCAGGCTGTAGCCCGGCAGGATCGTTTCCGTCTTGTTGATGCCGAGCAACAGCCCGACGAACGCGGTGGCCAGCAGGTTGAGCCAGGCCAGGTTGAGCTGCAGCTTGATCGTCGCGGGCACCTCGGTCACCGCGAACGCCATGCCCAATCGAGCGGCGATCACGAGGATCGCGATCCCCAGCAGGCCGGCCGACCAGGTCATCCCGTTGAACTCCTCGATCCAGAAGTGGCTCGCCAGCCCGCTGGACCCCGCGGCCCACGCCGCGAAGAGCCAACCGTCGAGCCGGCGCGCGGGAGAGTCCAGCCGGGCTGCGGCCAGGTACAGGAGCCCGATCAGCGACGAGCTGATCCAGCCCAGGGTCAGCGCGTGGACCACGGCGACCATCTTCGGGTGGTAGAAGAAGCCCGCGATCAGGTTGGGGTCCCAGAGCGTGACGACGCAGGCGCTCCCCAGCCCCACGTGGGCCAGCGCCAGATAGGCCAGCACCACCCAGCGGGGCGCACCTCGAGCCGGCAACGAGCGATCCATGGCGGGGATACTAAAACAACGTCGAGCTAGCGTGAACGGAAGCGAACCTCGATCGTCTCACCTGGGGTCAGCTTCATGGCCGGTTGAGGCGCGATCACCACTGCGCGTCCGTAGTCGGCCACCTGCGGGTTGCGCCACAGCCTCTGAGGGAGCATCTCGATGCCGGGGCTCACGCGGAGCACGACCGAATCCGAAACGACTCCGGGTCGGGTGTGGCTGACCAGCCTGACGGGTTGCTGTTCCTGGACCCGCAGCCCGTCGGCCTCCGCGAGGTACGCGACGATCTCGTTGACCGTGCGCTCGGAGATCATCACGACCGGTTCGCCGGGCACGACCGCCTGGCCCTGGCGGCCGAAGACGCTCGACACCCGGCCGTCCACCGGGCTGCGCAGCACGAGGCTGGCGCGCTGCACCTGGATCTCGCGCAGCCGTGCCGCTTCGATCGAGATCGCCTCCTGGAGCGGTCGCAGCTGGGGCGCGGCGGCGGGGACCACGGCGAGGTCGGCCTCGTACGCCGCGCGGCGTTCGCGAGCGACCCGGTATTCCTCCTCCGTTTCCGTGAGCAGGACCTTGTTCTTCGTCAGACGCGTGTCAACGACGTCGTGCGCGGCCTTGACCATGTCGAAGAACGCCTGCCCGATGATGCCCTCCTCCAGAAGTTGTCGGTTGCGCTCGACGTCGAGCCACAACCGGCTGCGCTCGACCTCGTCGCTCTCGATAATCACGCGCAGCGACAACGCCGCAAGCCGACGATCTTCCTCGTCGATCTGGAATCGCCGCAGATCGGCATTGACGTCGGCGAGCCCGCTGCCGGCGCCGCTGAGCATCTGCGCACGCGCGGCCTCGAGATCGGCCTGCAGCTTCGTGATCGTCGCGTTGGCCGTCTCGATCGTCGCCAGCACGGGACGTTCGTCGAGCGTGGCCACGACCTCTCCCGCCTGGACGTCCTGGAACAACGAGACCACGAGCGAATCGATCGTTCCGGTCGCGATCGCGGAGACCTCGTAATGCGGTGCCTGCGCCAGGCCGATGTACTGGTAGCTGCGTGCCCGGTTCGTCAGCAGCACCACGCAGAGCAGCGCGCACACCGACCACACGATCACCGGTAGCGAGCGTTGCTTGAAGTGAGCAATACGCTGCGCCTGGGGCGTGACGATCGGTGTGTGGTCCGCGGGTGTCACCGGTTAAACCTCGGAAAGCTCACTGCGCAGGACGAGAGACACGTGAGTGACATGGTCGAGCCCCCGCAACGCGGACAGCAGCTCGGGACTGCGGTCCCGATCGCGCAAGCCGACCTGGTAAACGAATTCGGCGCTTTCCTCCTCGCCGCTCTGGCGTGTCGAGATCGGTTTGACGGCCCTGCAGAACCGATCCAGCAGGTCCGTGGACTCGCGACGACCCAGGCCGGCCCGCGAGACGCGGACCGTCAGGTAGCCGTCGTAACGGCCGAGCGTTCCGAAGCGGGTCGCGTTCATATACCAGACGACCAGCAGCAGTGCGACCGTGCCGAGAATCGCCACCAGGTAGCGCTGGGAGCCGACGGCCATGCCGACGACCAGCGAGATGAACACGAAAACCGTGTCCCGGGTGTCCTTGAGTACGTTGCGAAAACGGATCAGCGCCAGCGCGCCGATCAGACCGAACGCGGTGATGATGCTGTTGCCGATGACGAACATCACCAGCGAAACGACCAGCGTCATCAGCACCAGCGATTGGGTGAACGAGCGCGAATAGGACAGGCCGCTGTGCGTCCAGGCGTAGGTCCAGGCGATCACCTGGCCCAGAACGAACGCGAGCAACAGCGCCAGCAGCGTCGACTCGAGCGAAAAATCGCCTCCGCCGGCCGGTCCACTGAGTGCTTCGAACAATCCGTCCATCGTCAAGCCGTCCGGGGCGGGAGAGAGAAACCCGCCATCGTCAGGGCCGCCTCACGGCCTTCGAGCAGCAGGTGGTCCACCGACATCACGTATTTCGGCACCGGTTGTTGCTTCAACCCGAAGGCGCGCACGAGATCGGCGATCCACTCGGGGTAACGTTCCGTGAACTTGAGCTCGAGGATCGACCCGGCGACGGGCGTGGTGACCCAGCGTCCGGTCTCGTGTCCCAGGTCGTGGTCCAAAGTGATCGCGTGCATCAAATCGGTGTCGATGGTGATGCGAACCGGATCCCCACCCCTTGATTCGTAGGCCTCGCGCATGTATTTGACCCGCACCAGGGGGCGCGCGTCGGTCAGATCGGCGTAGAGGGCGAACGAGTTGAGGTCGTCGATCGCCGTGGGCGAGAGCCCCTCCATCCAGCCGTTGAGACCCCGCTGGAGCAGGCGAGCCGCCTCGTCGCGGCCGAGCGCCGCGCGGTTCTTCGACACGATGCTGTTGAGCTTGCGTTTGACCTCGAAATAGGCCGGAGACTCGGGGTTGTCGTCGTAGGTGCGGATACGCAGCTTGAAGCGGTTCTTCTCACCACCGACCGTCTGCTGGTACAAACCGAGATCCTGACTGTCGAGGTAGAGGGAGCAGATCGCGTAGCGGTTGTCTTGCCAGCGCGCGGCGTAGCGGTCGGGTGCCATGAACGGTTGGATGAACTCGCGGATGGCGGGAACCGAGGCGGGGGAGATGATGTACTTGCACTCGAAACGAGAGCGCAGGGTCACATCGCTATCGAAGGCAACTTGCATCCGAGTTCCGTTCTTCGGACCCGTGCCGGTGTCCTGAAACCGAGCATTTTGCCACGAGTCGGGGCAACAGCGCCCCTACCCCAAAAGCCCGTGGGCCGACATCCTTTTCCTATATACGAACACCCCGCTGGAGAGACTAGGCACAAAAACGCACGGTTCTCACGATTCAAGAAACTTCAATTCTTTTATTTTGAATTGCCCCAATTGGGACGCGAACATCCCGGATGGGGTGGGCGTGTGAACCGCTCGGTCCCGGAATGCACCCGAATCGGGGGTTTCAAACGGTGGCGACCTGGCACGGTCCCTGCTTTCCAGGACCGTCGACGCCGGTCTTCGGCGCCTGTTGACGCAACAAAACGACCTTCCGGGGTCGGAGGAGAGACTCGATGAAACGACGGATCCGAGGATTCTCGATGGCTTGTTTGATGCTGGTCTTGGCCGCGGGTTTCACGACCGCCGGCGAGGGCAAGGGACAATGGGTGAGCAAGTCGGGCAACGTGCACGCCATCCATGGCAACGCCGTCTTCGTCAGCGACGAAGACGCAGTGCGGTTCGATCTGAACGATCTTCGCGACGGCGAAACCCGCACCTTCGGCACCGGGGCCCGCGCGGTCACCGTCCGTCGCTCCGGAAACGAGGCGACGATCTCGCGAAGCGGCTCCGGGAGCGGCGTCGATGACGTTTCCGCGATCGACATCACCTGTCGGCTGGACGAGCACACCTGCACCGTCCTCACCTTCCCCGACGAGCCGGAAAAAGTCATGGTCGCGATCGAGAAAGAGCGCACCTGCATCAACGGAGTCGGCGATTGCGACATCGCGTTCGGCGAGGGGCACGGCGAGGGCCACGTGATCGTGGACATCGAATGCGAAGGCGACGACTGTGCGGACCTCCACACGCTGCACCTGGATGCGCTCGCCGAGCTCGACCACTCGATCGAGGTCGAATCCATCGGCGAGGGCGACGAGGCGGCGAAGATCGTGATCCGCCGGGTAGGAGGCGAAGGCGTCGGAGGAGACAACGTCTTCGTGACGAAGAACGGCACCATGAGCATCGGTGGCCTGCAGGAGCTTCGCGCGCTCCACGGCGATCGCGTGATGCTGCGCTGCACGGAGGACGACGCGACGATCATGGTCAAGAAAGAAGAAAAGGACGACACGTTCCTTTGCCCGAAGCACTCCACGCCGATGGAGCCGGTCAAGGGGCACGGCGAGCTCCACGTGATCCGTCCCGGCAAGCCGCACGATCATTGACACCGGTGACCGTATTCCGATGAAAGCCGGGGCTCCGACCCCGGCTTTTTTTTGCCCGGCGGCCTGTTAGCATGAACGCCCCACGGGGCCCCTCGCCCCGATGAGGTGTTGCCCCGGTGCTCCGCGACCTCCTGACACGACTGCAGACCTCCGTGGTTCGTCACCCCGGCGGTGTGGCGATCGGGTCGGTGGCGCTGTTGCTCGCCGGGCTCGTCGCGGGTCTCCAGGTCGAGTTCCGCACCTCCCGTGCCGAGCTCGCGCCGGCGGACGATCCGGATCAGATCCGCATGAGCGAGCTGCTGGCGGAGAACGCCGGCACCGAGGCGGTGATTGCCTGCGTCGAGGCCCTGCCGGGAAACGACCCGTCAACGGCGGAGCTGCAGCGGTTCGTCGACCTCTTGGCGACCGAGCTCGAGGCCGACCCTCGTGTCGATCACGTGTTCCACCGCATCGACGTGGACTGGTTCCTCGAGCGCGGCCTGTACCTGCTTCCGACCGGCGCGCTGGAACGGATCGTCGCCGGCGTCCGTTCCCAGCAGGACCTGCTGCAGACCCTCGGAACCGTATCGGATCTGTCCCGGCTCAACGATCTGATCGCGAGCCGGATCGAGCAGGGCCGTGAAAGCGGATCCGTGACCGACCTGGATCCGGCGCAGGCCGTCGGGGCGCTCGACGGTCTCGCACGTCTCCTCGAAGCGCAGCAGCTGTTCCTCGACGATCCGGCCGTCGCCATCGAGACGGCGCAGACCGTCTCTCCGTTGCTCGGTCTGGCCGGCGACCGGGCCGCGATGATCCCCGCCAACGGTTACCTGGCCACCGACGACCGCACGACCTACTTCGTCGTCATCACACCCGTCGACACGAGCGACGATCTGGGCGAGCGTCGCGCGCTGGTCGCGGCGATGCGCGAACGTGCCGCGACCGTCCAGCGGGTCGTGGAGGGGTTTCACGTCGCGTTGACCGGGCAACCCGCGGTCGTCGTCGAGGAAATGAACACGGTGCGCCGCGACACCTGGAAGACCTCGGTGATCGCGGTCGTCGGGGTGACGCTGCTGACCCTGCTCGTGTTTCGCTGGCGCTCGCACGCTTTTCTCGTGCTCGGTGCGCTGGCCATCGGCATCGGTCTGTCGTTCGGGGCCGTGCTGTTCGAGTTCGGTTACCTCAACATGATCACCTCCTCGTTCATCTCCACCCTGGTCGGTATCGGGGTGGCCTACGGGATTCATCCCGTCTCCGAGTACGAGCTGGAAGGCGCCCACACCGAGGATGTGGAAAAGACGATCCTGACGGCGTTCCGCCGCACCGGAGCCGGCGTGACGGTCGCCGCGGTGACGACGTCGGCCGCGTTCCTGTCGATTCAATTGATGCGTTTTCGCGGTTTTGCCGAGCTTGGCGTCGTCGCCGGCGTCGGCGTCTTGCTCTGTCTCGGCGTCGCCGTGATCACGTTGCCTTCGTTCCTGGCGCTCTACGGCCGGTGGCGCCGTCGCCGGCGCGCGGAGGGCCACCGGCGCGCCGCCGCCGTCGATCGCGTCTGGGTCGAGCTTGCCGCCGGGAAGATCTGCAGCCGGCCGCGGACCGTCACGATCGTCGCCGCGCTCCTCACGGCGCTCGCCGCGTGGGGGGCGAGCGGGCTCTCGTTCAGCACCAACATCCTCGAGTTGTTGCCGCACAACGCCGAGTCGGTGCGCTACCAGAACCGCATGATGATGGAGTCGGATCTCGCTCCC
>JBFFZZ010000093.1:0-10368 GCA_041568335.1 Candidatus Polarisedimenticolaceae bacterium
ATCGCCACGACCTTCGACGAGGCGCCGCAGCGGCACGTCCAGGTCGCCGAGATGGTGATGGACAAAGCGAAGCGGCTCGTCGAGTCGGGCCACGACGTCGTCCTGCTGCTGGACTCGATCACCCGGTTGGCGCGGGCCTACAACGCCGTCATCCCGACCTCCGGGCGGATCCTGTCGGGCGGTCTCGATGCCAACGCTTTGCAGAAACCGAAGCGCTTCTTCGGGGCCGCGCGCAACGTCGAGGAGGGCGGATCGGTCACGATCCTGGCCACCGCGCTGGTCGACACCGGCTCACGGATGGACGACGTGATCTTCGAGGAGTTCAAGGGCACCGGAAACATGGAGATCAACCTCGACCGCAAGCTCGCCGACCGGCGCGTCTTCCCAGCGGTCGACCTGCTGCGCTCGGGCACGCGCAAGGAGGAGCTGCTGCTGTCCAAGAAGGAGCTCGACCGCACCTGGGTGCTGCGCAAGGTCCTGCAGCAGATGTCTTCCATCGAGGCGATGGAGCTGCTGCGGGAGAAGATGGTCAAGACCGCGTCGAACGAGGAGTTTTTGGACACGATGGCCGGTTGACCTCCCCGTTTGCTATAGTCCCCGGCTTGGCGGGCCCGATCCCGCCGGAGACGTTGCGATGAAGAAAGAGCTACACCCCGAATACCACGAGATCGAGGTTAGCTGCGCCTGTGGCAACACGATCAAGACGCGGTCCACGCTGCCCGAGATGAAGGTCGAGATCTGCTCCGCCTGCCATCCGTTCTTCACCGGCAAGCAGAAGCTGGTCGACTCGGCCGGCCGTGTCGAGCGGTTCCAGAAGCGCTACGGCAAGTCCTCCTAGCTCCGCACAACCGATCCGCACCCGGTGCCGCGCTCGCGGTAAGCTAATGGCGATGTTTGCCCTCGACCCCAAGTTGCTGGCCAAGCTCGAGGCGCTCGAGGAGCGCTCGAACGAGCTGTCCGCCCAGCTCGCCGAGCCCGACGTGACGTCGGACATGCAGCGTTACCGGACCCTGACGCAGTCGTACTCCGATCTGTCCCGTGTGATCGAAAAGTTCACGGCCTTTCGCAAGACCATGGCCGACCTGGACGGAGCACGCGAGATGCTCGCGGAGGCCGAGGATGCCGAGATGCGTGCGATGGCCAGCGAGGAGATCCGCGAGCTCGAGTCCACGGCGGAGGCCCTCGGGCAAGAGCTGCGCATCGCGCTGTTGCCCAGCGACCCCAACGACGAGAAGAACGTGGTCCTCGAGATCCGGGCCGGGACCGGGGGCGACGAGGCCTCGCTGTTCGCCGCGGAGCTGTTCCGCATGTACACGCGGTTTGCCGAGGGGCAGGGCTGGAAGACCCGCACGACCGATTGCTCGGAGAGCTCGGTCGGCGGGATCAAGGAGGTCATTGCCCTGATCGAGGGCGACGGCGTCTACAGCCGGCTCAAATACGAAAGCGGTGTGCACCGCGTGCAGCGCGTTCCGGAGACCGAGACGCAGGGCCGTGTGCACACGTCGGCGGTCACCGTCGCGGTGATGCCCGAAGCCGACGATGTCGAGGTGGAGCTCGACGACAAGGAACTACGCATCGACACGTTCTGCTCGTCGGGTCCCGGCGGGCAGAGCGTCAACACGACCCAGTCGGCCGTGCGCATCACGCACTTGCCGACCAATCTCGTCGTCCAGTGCCAGGACGAGAAGTCGTGGCACAAAAACAAGGCCCGCGCGCTGCAGGTGCTGCGCTCGCGTCTCTACGACCGCATGCAGCAGGAGCAGCACGACGCGATCGCGGCCGAGCGCAAGGGCATGGTCGGGTCGGGCGACCGGTCGGAGAAGATCCGCACCTACAACTTCCCGCAAAGCCGTGTGACCGATCACCGCATCGGGCTGACGACGCACAACCTGCCCGCCGTGATGGACGGGGATGTGGGTGCAATCCTCGATGCGCTGGTCAGTCACGACCAGGCCGAACGGCTCAAACAGGAAGTCGAGGCCTGACCGGTCGGACCATCGGCGATCTGCTCGCCGCCGCCGCGGCCAAGCTCGGCGAAGCCGGGCTGCACGAGCCGCGCGAGGAAGCGCTGTACCTCCTCGGTCTCCTGCTCGACCGGCGACGCGGCCAGCTGCTGCTCGCTCGAGCGGAGCCCGTCGACCGGAACACGCAGCAGCTTTTCCACCACTGGGTCGCGCGTCGCGCGCGCCGTGAACCCGCCCAGCACATTGCCGGCGAGCAGGAGTTCTACGGGCTGTCGTTCCGCGTGACGCCGGACGTGCTGATCCCACGACCCGAGACCGAGATGCTCGTGGACGAGCTGGTCGAGCATACGCCTCGCAACGGTGTCGTCGTCGACCTCGGCACCGGCAGCGGTTGCATCGTGATCGCGACGGCCAAACATCGCGACGACCTCGCTTTCCGCGCCCTCGAACGGTCGGCGGCCGCGCTCGACGTCGCGCGCGACAACGCGAGACGGCATGGCACCCACGGGCGTATCGAGTTCGCGGAAGGAGACTTCGCCGGCCCTCCCGAGGCCTGGAAGGGCGAGGCTCACGTGGTGGTGTCGAACCCACCCTATGTTCGAACGGCGGATTGGGACGGCCTCGAGCCCGAGGTGCGGGATCACGATCCCGTCGCCGCGCTCGTGGCGGGCAAGGACGGTCTCGACGCGTACCGGGCGATCCTCCCTGCTGCACGCGATCTGCTGGTCGACGATGGACGGCTCGTGCTCGAGCTCGGTGCGGGGCAAGAGGCCGAGGTGCGAGCGCTGGCCACGGCGGCAGGGTTCGATTCCATTCGCGTCCGACCCGATCTCAACGGTATCCCGCGGTTGCTGACGGCGGTGCTACGCTCTGCCGCATGATTACCGTGGAAGAAGCGATCGAACGTCTCGACGCGAGCCTCCAGCCGCCGACACGGATATCGGCGCCCCTCGGGGATGCGCTGGGTCACGTGCTCGCGGACGACATCCTCGCCGACCGGGATTTCCCGGCCACCGACCGTTCGGCGATGGATGGCTTTGCCGTGCGCAGCGAAGACCTGAAATCTCCGGGGAGCCTGCGCGTGGTCGGAGAGATCCGGGCGGGCTCCGCATCCGATGTGCGACTCGGCACGGGCGAGGCCTGCCGTGTGTTCACCGGTGCGGTGATCCCCGAGGGCGCCGACGCCGTCGTGATGGTCGAGAAGACCGAGGAGGATCGCGCGGCTGCAACCGTGCGGATCGACGACACACCGCAGGCGGGTCAGCACATCCGTGGCCAGGCTCAGGATCTGCGCCGCGGCGAGCGGGTCCTCGATGCGGGGACGACGATTCGCCCCGCCGAGATCGCCGCGCTCGCCTCGGTCGGTTGCGTCGAGGTCCCGGTGTACCGGCGTCCCCGCGTCGCCGTGGTGTCGACCGGGGACGAGATCGTCGCGCCGCACGAGACCCCGCGGCCACACCAGATACGCAACTCGAACACGCCGATGCTGCTCGCGCAGGTTCGCGAGGCCGGTTTCGAGGCCGCCGATCTCGGCGCTGCGCCGGACCGGCGCGAGCTGTTGCGCGAGAAGCTGGCGCAGGGCCTGGATGCGGAGCTGCTGCTCGTGAGTGGGGGAGTTTCCGTCGGCGAGTACGACCTCGTCGCCGAGGAGCTCCAGCGAGCCGGGGTCGAGACGCTGTTCCACGGCATCGCCATGAAGCCCGGCAAGCCGATCCTCGCCGGCTGCCGGGAAAACCGGCTGGTGCTGGGATTGCCGGGCAACCCGCTGTCGGCGTTCGTCGGCTTCAAGCTGTTCGGCGAACCGGTCTTGAAACGGATGGCGGGAGTCGCACGCCCCTGGCCGGTTCCGATCGAGGTTCGGCTCGGAGCCGCGATTCGGCGACGGCCGGGGCGTCGTACGTACCACCTGGCACGCGTGGAGACCACACCCGAAGGTGCGATCGCGACGCCGGTCAAGAGCACGGGGTCGGGCGATGTGCTGTCGCTCGCTCGCGCCGACGCGCTGGTCGTCACGCCGACGGAATCGAGCGGCGTCGCGGCGGGGGAGACGCTAGACGCCCTGCTCTTCTAAACCCGTCTGGATCGCCTGGGCGATCGTCGAGATCGACGTGTAGGCGAACCCGAGCTCGAACAACAACAGGAAGGGGACCGCGCCCCAGCTTCCCGCCGACATCACGGCGCCGGTCGCCACGGCGAAGTAGACGGCGAGGAGAAGCTCGATCCAGGTGTCGCGGTTGATCGTGATCCGGTAACGCCGCTGTGCGAGCTGGTCGCTCCGATCGAGGTTGTACTTCGGCGTACGGCGGAACGACGACTCCCGGCCGGCCAACGCCTCGAGAACGGCGCGGGCGTTGTTGATCGACAGCCCGATCCCGATCGCCATCAGCGCCGGGATCCACCTCAGGATCGCCCGACGCGACCCGACCGCCTCCTGACGGGCGACCCAGTAGAACGCCGCGACGGAGAGGCTCGACAGCGTGAAGATCGGCAGGTCGACGAGCAGGACCATCCACGGCGCCACGTCGACGCGCAACCAGACCGCTGGGACGACCAGCAGCGACAGAAGCACCATCAAGACGTAGCCGATGTTCGCGGTCAGGTGCGCCGTCGCCTCCAGCTTCACCGGCCACGGAAGCTCGCTGCGGTAGATCCTCGGGAGCAACTTCCTGGCGGTCTGGATCGAACCCTTGGCCCACCGATGCTGTTGCGATTTGAACGCGCCCATCTCCAGCGGCAGCTCCGCGGGGGCGACGTGATCCGGCAAGAAGACGAAACGCCAGCCGGCAAGCTGCGCGCGGTAGGACAGGTCCAGGTCCTCCGTCAGGGTGTCGTGTTGCCAGCCACCGGCATCCTCGATGCACGCCCGTCGCCAGATCCCCGCCGTGCCGTTGAAGTTGAAAAACTTCCCCGAACGATTGCGCGCGGTGTGTTCGATCATGAAGTGGCCGTCGAGCAGCATCGACTGCACGCGTGTGAGCGGGGAGTAATCGGTATTGAGATGCCCCCAACGCGCCTGCACCATACCCACTCGTTCGTCGGTGAAGTGATGCACGAGCTCGCGCGCGAATCCCGGCCGCGGGACGAAGTCGGCGTCGAAGATCGCGATCAGCTCACCCTTGGCCGCGTGGAGGCCGGCTTCGAGCGCGCCGGCCTTGAACCCCGTCCGGTCGGTGCGATGCAGGTGCACGATAGCGAAGCCGCGGGCGCGGTACTCGGTCACCTTGGAGGCGACGATCTCGCGGGTCTCGTCGGTCGAGTCATCCAGCACCTGGATCTCGAGCCGGTCGAGCGGGTAGTCCAACGCGCACACGGCGTCGATCAACCGCTCGGCGACGTACAGCTCGTTGAACAACGGAAGCTGGACCGTCAACCGCGGCAATCGCTCGAAGCGGTGCGCGGGCGTCGCCGGATCACGCCGGTGCCGGCGGTACAACCACAACAGATACCAGCGATGCGCGCCGTAGGCGCTCAACACGAGCAGACAGCCAAAGTAGGCCGATAAAACGAGCCAGCGCAAAGACCCCTCGGCGACGGGCGAGCGTGCTACGCTGGCCCATCCGCCAGCATGATTGAACACACTCCGTCCAATGACAACCCGAGGGCGCCACGCATTATTCTCGTCGCGGGCCTCGTTTCGGCATTTCTCTACGTTGGGTTGGCGGCCATCGATCTACGGGAGCAGCTCGCGACCTACCTGGTCGTCCACGGGGTGCTGCTCGCGCTGATGGGTCTGGCCTGGCGCCAGGCCGCCGTGACGCCCTCGGTGCTGCGTTGGGTCTTCGTCGCGGCCGTGGCATTCAGGCTGATTGCCGCGTTGGGGGAGCCGACCCTCTCGGACGACCTCTACCGCTACGTCTGGGACGGGCGCGTTCAGGTCGCGGGGATCCACCCCTACGTCTACGCACCGGAGGATCCCACCCTGGGGTCCCTCCGCGACGACGACTGGTCACGCATCAACCACCCCGAGTTGCGGACGATCTACCCGCCGCTGGCGCAGATGGTGTTTGCCGCGCTGGCGTTCGTCGGGGCGGGGCCGCTCGGCTTCAAGCTGTTCTTCGCGGCCGTTGATCTCGGTGTGCTGGCGGCGCTCGTCGGGTTGCTCCGTCGCACCGGTCTCCCGCCGGACCGCGCGGTGCTCTACGCCTGGAATCCGCTCGCGGTGATCGAAACGGCGGGGAGCGGTCACGTCGAGCCGGCCGGCGTCGCCCTCGTGGTCGTCTGCGCGGCCTGGATGGCCACCCGGCACGCCAAGCTCGCCGCCGTCGCCCTCGCCGCAGCGGTGCACGTGAAGCTCCTCCCGCTCGTGTTGATCCCCGGCGCGATCCGCCGCTGGCGCAACGCGGCCGTGCTCGTGCTGGTCGCGACGCTGACCGTGTTGGCTCCGCCCTACGCGCTGACCGGCCCGGCGATCGGATCCGGGCTGTTCGACTACACCGAGCGCTGGGAGCGTAACGCCGTGATCTACGCCGGGATCGAGGCGATGCTGGAGTGGATCGACACCGGTCCACGCCTCCAACCGACGGTCGGTGCTCTCCAGGACAGGCTCGGCGGCGACGACGGCTTCTGGAACTGGGTTTACACGAAGGTCTGGCCGCGCGAGATCGCGCGCGGGATCGTCGCCCTGGTCGCGCTGGCCTGGGTCGTTCGGCTGAGCTTCAAACGCGGCCTGACGGCGCCCCGCGAGATTTTCCTCGGACTCGCCGGCGTGTTGTTGCTCGTGCCCACGCTGCACCCGTGGTACGTCCTCTGGGTCCTGCCGTTCGCCGCGGCCTACCGCTCCGTCTTCTGGCTCGGCTTCGCCGGCCTCGTCCCGCTCGCCTACATCGGCGGGCCATCGGATGTGCCCTGGGTCGTCCGCTCGATCGAGTACGGCCTCCCGTTGCTCGCCGCGTTCCTCTGGCATCGCGCTCGACCGGCGGACGCACCGTCGCGTCCCTGACCGGCGACGGGCCGGGCTGCTGTACCATGCGCCGGTGAGCGTTCTGGACCAGATCCTCGCCCGCGCGGCCGCCCGGAAACGCCGCATCGTGTTTCCCGAGTCGGACGATCCACGCACGGTCGCGGCCGTGACGCGGTTGGCGCGGGAGTCGATCGTCGAACCGGTCGTGCTCGATTTCGGCGGGCATCGCTCGGCGTATCCCGATGGGGTCGAGGTCGTCGATCCGGCGACGCACGAGGGTCACGACGCCTGCGTGGCGGCGATCGAAGACGCGCGGCAAGACCGTGGCGACGGGGCAGGGCTGATCAAGGAGCCCCTGCACCACGCGGCGGCCTACGTGCGCGCCGGTCTGGCCGACGGGACGGTCGCCGGCGCGACCCACACGACCGCCGAGACGCTGCGTGCCGCGTTGCGCATCCTGAAACCCGCCCCCGGTACCGGTGTCGTGTCGTCGTTCTTCCTGATGGAGCTGCGCGAGCCGACCGAGGCGGGGGCCACCGTGCTGGCCTACGCCGACTGCGGGCTCGTGCCGGATCCGGATGCCGAGCAGCTGGCCGAGATCGCGCGGGGCACCGCGGAACAGTTCCGTCACCTTTGTGCCGAGGAGCCCCGCGTCGCGCTGCTCTCCTTCTCCACGCACGGAAGCGCGCAACACGAATCGATCGACAAGATCCGCCGGGCGGTCGAGATCGTCCGCGGCGCCGGTGCCGACTTCGAGATCGACGGTGAGTTGCAAGGAGATGCCGCGCTGGTGCCCGCCGTCGCCGCATCGAAGGCCCCGGGGAGCCCCGTCGCGGGACGCGCGAACGTGCTGATCTTCCCCGATCTCCACGCCGGCAACATCGCCTACAAGCTGACCGAGCGACTCGCCGGTGCCCAGGCGATCGGACCGCTGCTACGCGGGTTGACCTGGCCCGCAAACGACCTCTCCCGCGGTTGTGGCCCGGACGACATCGCGGTCGCGGCCGCGGTCACGGCGCTGCAATCCGTCTAGTCGTATACTTCCGCGATGCCACGATCCCCTGACCAGCGCTCCGGCGGTCGCCGCAAGCCGCCGCAGGCCGAGACCCACCTGGAACGACGTTTCCTCGCCGAGCGGAAGAAGGCCGGTGCGCAGCTGGCCGTCGAGTTGACCGACGGGACGCGCACCGAGGGAGTGCTGCGCCGGTACGGCGAGGACGCCATCGAGCTCGAAGGCCGACTCCACCCCGTGCGCGTCCTCAAGTCGAAGATCCGCTACATCGAAGAACCATGAAGAGCGGTCAGCGGACGCGTGTTCCGGGGGCGACGTCCTCGCCGAACGTGGCCACGATGGGGCGGCCGTCCAGGTCCGCCGCCAGCAGCATGCCCTGGCTCTCGACGCCGCGGATACGAGCGGGTTTGAGGTTGGCGACGATCACGATCTTCATGCCGACCAGCTGATCCGCCTCGTAGGCTTCGGCAATCCCGGCGACGATCTGCCGTGGGCCGAGATCACCGACGTCGAGCTGGAGCCGCAGGAGCTTGTCGGTGCCCTCGACGCGTTCCGCCTCGACGATGCGCGCGACTCGCAGGTCGGCCTGCAAGAACTTGTCAAAGCTGAGTTTCTTCGGTTCCTTCTTTTTTTGTTCTTCCTTGCTCGGCTCGTCCCTGCGCGGTTCCGCTTCGGCCGGCGTCGCGCCGGCTTCCGGTTTCGTCTCGTCCATCGTGAAAGACTCCTTGTCTCGCGGCGTTCAACGCCGCCTGCTGCACCTCCGTCAACGCGACGCCGTGGTTCCGCGCGGCGGCCGCGCAGTCGTCGTACTCGGGCCAGACGTTGAGCGTCTCGCCCTCGAGCCTGCCGACCTTCACACGGATCGTCCCGAACGGCGTCTGCACCGGTTCGATCCGGCGCTCGAGCTCGAGGCGCTCTTCGTGGCGGAACCTTAGCCCCAGGGCCGGTGTCTCCGCCAGGACGATGCGGCCGAGGCGGTCGACGTCCCCGGGTCGGGCGAGGACGGTCAGCAGGTGGCCCGGCCGTCCCTTCTTCATCATCGAGCCCGAGACGTGTGCGTCGAGCGCGCCTTCGTCGAGCAGCCGTTCGATCGTGAAGGCCAGTACCTGGGGGGTCGCGTCGTCGAGGTTGGTCTCGATCACGACGACGGAGCGAGTCGCGTCATCGGCGTCGATGCCGAGGTCCTCGGTCCCGATGACGCCGCGCAGGAGGTTCGGTGTGTCGCCGAAATCGGCGCTGCCCGAGCCATAGCCGCTCGCTTCCGGGATAAGCGACGGCAGCGGACCCCAATCGTCGGCCAGCGTGGTGAGGATGGCGGCTCCCGTCGGTGTCAGCCGCTCGGCCTCGATCGGCCCTGCTTCGACGGGTACGCCGCGAAGCAGGTTCAGCGTCGCGGGACCCGGAACCGGATAGACCCCGTGCGCGCAGGCGACGCTGCCGAAGCCGGTGGTCAGACGCGAGACGACGATCCGTTCGATCCCCAGCGCGTGGATGCCGAAACAGGCGCCGACGACATCCACGATCGCGTCGGTTCCCCCGGCCTCGTGCAGGTGGACCTCGTCGAAGCCACGTCCGTGAGCGCGCGCTTCCGCCTCGATCAGCCGGCGGAACACGGCCAGCGCGTTTTGCTTGACCGGCAGATCGAGCGGGGCCGCATCGACGATCTCCTGGATCTGCCGCCAACCGCGCCCGTGCGGTTCGTCCGGGACGCTCACGTCGATCTTGCACGCGGCCAACCCCGACCGTTCGACACGGCGATCGTGGAGCGACCAGCCGTCGATCGGAAGACCCGCGAGCGCGCGCTTCAGATCGTCGACCCGGAGCCCGAGATCGACGAGCATGCCGAGCACCATGTCGCCCGAAGCCCCGGCCGATCCGTCGATCCAGAGAATCTTGCGCGGCATCATGCGGCACCCGGGGAGACGGCTTCCAACAGGGCCGGCAGCGCCGTGCCCGAAGTCGCTCCGATCCGTTCGTCGACGCGATCGGAGATCGCGGTGGGTTCCGGGTTGATCTCGACGGTCCACGCACCGGCCTGTCGGCCGATCTCCGGCAGCCCGGCGGCGGGGTAAACCATCGACGACGTGCCGGCGACGAGAATGACGTCAGCACGGCTCGCGGCGTCCGCCGCGCTCTCGAAGGCACCGTCGGGAAGCGGCTCACCGAACCAGACGACACCGGGGCGTCGCCGGCCGCCGCAGCGGCAGCGGTGCGACGCGGTCAGGTCGAGCTCCTCGTCCTCGTCGCCGCAGCGGACGCAGCGGAGTCGCCACAGCGAACCGTGCAGCCTCACGATCCGTCGGTTGCCCGCGCGCTCGTGAAGCCCGTCGACGTTCTGCGTGACGAGCAGGAAACGATCCCCGAGCGCCTGCTCCAGACAGGCGAGCGCGCGGTGCCCGGCGTTGGGCGAGGCCCGGGCGGCCTTTTCCCGCCGCTCCACATAGAACCTCCAGACCGTCCGAGGGTCGGTTCGAAACGCCTCCGGCGTGGCC
>JBFFZZ010000094.1:0-10350 GCA_041568335.1 Candidatus Polarisedimenticolaceae bacterium
GCTTTACTTTCATTTCGAGCCTCCTAATATCGGGTTCAAACCCTTTGTTTTCAATGTTTTAAGAAGCGCCTCCTGGCACTCCAGCGTGTCGAGTGCCAGTACTATAGGATCGTCAAAAATGGGTGTCAAGGTCGCCCCATCAAAAAAAAATCCCATAAATACCAACCCTTTCTCATTTTCTGGCACAGGGCCGAACCTCACGTTATTTTTTGGTCTGGCGCGAACCGGACCGGCGCCGGAAGCCGTGCAAACCGCGCCGTCCGGCCCAATCTTCGGAACGAGGCATGTGCCGACGGAGGGTTTATGGGAGCCGAGCGACCTCCCGGTGTCAGGATCGAGAGCCTGGAACCGGACGTGCTTGCCGCCCGACTGCGTGAAGCCGCCGACCGAGTGGCTCCCGACCGGGTGATGGACGACCTGGAGCTACGCCACCTCATGCGTGTCGTCCAAGAGTGCTCGGTTCTACTCAAGGACGTCTACACCGATCGCCGCATCGCGCGAATCATGGAACCCGACCGGCTGGTCGACCGACTGGTTCGTCGTTTCCTGGACCGGCAACCGGAGTCCGAGGATCAGGAGCGCTACCTGATCCGGCGACTGCCCGACGACGTCCGGCGCTTGGCCGACAAGGCGTTGTTCGATCACGGTCTCCTGGGACGGCGCGAGGTCAAGGGCTACGATCTGGCAGAGCTCGGCGTCCGCGCCTATACCGCGGCGGGCGAGATGCTCGAGCTGCTCGCCGACGATCGCCGGCTGAGAGAGTTTTTCCGTGACAACCGTCTGGCCACATTGCCGATCGAGGAAGAGGTCGTCTTCCTGCGCCAGTGCGCGCACAAGTTCAATCTCTACGCCGAGGTCCTCAAGGACAGCGAGTCGGGCTCCGGCGTGGATCCCGATTTCACGCTCATCTCGCCGCGCGGCTCTCACGTCCCGCTCGCGACCGAGTTCGCCGAGGCCGTCGGACAGGACATCCATGACGCCCGCAGCCACGACGCCACCCAGTACGAGGAGGCGGCGCGCGGCGCGCACGAGGGCGAGGCCGTCATGACGCGCGACCAGCTCCTGTCGGCGTACGAGCGGATCCTGCTGTTCTCCTCGCTCGACCTCGGCATGCTCGATTCCGCGCTGCAATCGACCGTCATCGATCAGCCGCGAGCGGTCCGGGCGCTGTGCGACGAGTTCAGCCTGTTCGCCGCGGGAACCCGGGACCTCCGCCGCCCGCCCGCCTATTTTCTGGTCGGGCCCACCGGCGTGGGCAAGAACCACCTCGTCGAGTCGCTGGGCCGGGCCCTCGCCGGGCTGTGGAAAATCGAGATCCCCACGCTCACGATCGAGGGTCCGAACTACACCTACCCGTCCGACATCAACGAGCTCAAAGGCGCGACACGCGGTTTCATCCGTTCCGACGAGGACGGCATCCTGACGAGTTTTCACGAGAAGTCGTCACGCGCGCCGTTGTCGATCCTGCTGATCGACGAGGTCGAGAAGGCCCACCCGCAGCTCGTCACGTTCTTCCTCTCGATCCTCGACCGCGGCACGACCACGGATAATCGCGGCAACGTGCTCAACTTCTCCAACTGCCTGATCTTCTTCACCTCGAATCTCGGCTACAGCGACGCCCAGCAGGAAGCCTCCATGGTCGGCTTCCTCGACGGCGAGCAGCGTGAGGTTGTCGCCGCCCAGGATATCCGCCGCGAGCTTCGCAGGCGCCTCAAACCGGAGTTCGTCAACCGTGTTCGGTTGATCCATTTCGAGCGCCTCACCCTGGAATCCGCTCAGCGGATCCTCGATCTCGAGTTCGACAAGATCTCCGGTCGTTACGACGAGGTACACGGTTTGCAGCTCGAGCTCGACGCCGACGCCAGGGACGAATTGATCCGCCGCGGTTTCTCCGATGCCTACGGGGCGCGCCGTCTGGGCGCGACGCTTGAGTCGGTCTGCAACGTCGAGATCGCCAAGAAGATCCGTGTCGAGGACCGCGCGTCCAACGAGGACCGCACCCGGCTGATCGAGTGGCTGCGCGAGGTCCGCGCCGGCGAGCGGGCCTACGACGCCGAGGACGTCCGTCAGCGCGTGATGGACCTGGCGCGCATCAAACCGGGGTACGACGCACTGTCGATCGGTTACGACGGCGAGCGTTTCACCTACACACCCGTCGAACGAGACGAGGCCCGATGAGCCTGCTCGAGCAGCTCCGAGGCCTGATCGAGCGGACCTACGGGTTCGACAGCGGCCTCGACGATCTGGGCCGATTCGTGGTCGGCAACGCCGGTTACCGAAGGTTCTACGGCGGACGCGAGGCGCTGACCCGCATCGACTCCGAAACGACGCACGCGCGGACGCTCGTCCGCGAGGCGCCCGGCGCGCTGCGCGCCTGCATCTACTACCCGGACGAGCTGATCGAGGTTCTCGAACGCCATCCGCCGCAACGGGGACTGGCCGAAGAAAACGTCGATGCCTTCTCGACGCTCGTCGAGGAGCTCGACCACCTGTTGCTGATCGTATGGCGAAAGCGTCAGGGCCGCCCGGTGAGCCTGTTCGAGCTCGAGCTCCAGGCCAACGTGACCAAACACCTCGTGCTGGCCCATTTCCTGGCCGCCGGCCGCAAACGGTTGGCCCCGCAGGAGCGGATCTGGCTCCGGCTTCACCTGTTCGAGAAAGGGGTCTACGTCGACGATGACCCGGACGTGGCCGAACGCTACCGCCAGGCCGCACGCAGCGCCATCCAGTTCATCGACGGGCTTCCGCGCGCCGTGCGCCGACGGTTGACGCTCCTGCGCCGTTTTCACGACGCGGATGCGGCGGGCAAGATCGAGCTGATCGCGGCTTGAGGCTAATCGGCCGGTTCGTCGGCCTCGGCGAGCAAGTCCTCGTCCGATTCGCCGAGACGCAACACGCGGCTGTGCAGATCCGCCGCCTCGCCGAAGACCTCGAGGGCCTTCTGGATCTGCGGGTCGGAGGAGGCCAGGATCCGGCTCTCTTCCTCGGCGCCCCAAAGCAGGCGGCCGATTTGCGCCCGGAGACGGAGCGAGAAGAACTCTTTCGCTTCCTCGAACTCGTCCGGCTCGTAACCGAAGTCGCGAGACGCAAGGAACTCGGCGAACTCCCCGACCATCGCTTCATCGACCTCGAAACCCATCTCGAGGTTCTCGTGCTCGTTGGCGTAACGCACGGAAAAGTCGAACAACAGGTTCTCGCGCACGAGCCGGTAGATCAACGTCGGCGGATCGGGGCTCTCGACGATGTGGTCGGGGCGGATCCCTCCGCCTCCGTACACCTTGCGGCCGCCGTCCGTGAGGAACACCTCTCCGTTGTCCGAATCCGGGATCACCTCGCCGTCCTCCCCGTTCCCGCGACTCGAGCGGGTCATGTAGTACTCCTCGAAGTCGCTGTAGTCGCGCTGGATCAGCCGTCCTTTTGGCGTGTAGTACTTCGCCGTCGTCACGGCCAGTGCCCCGCCACCCTGCTGCAGCGGGATGACGCGCTGGACCAGACCCTTGCCGAAGGTCGTCTCGCCCACGATCAGGCCACGGTCGTGATCCTGCACCGCGCCCGAAACGATCTCACTGGCCGACGCGGAGCTGCCGTCGACGAGAAGAACGAGCGGTTTGTTCCAGCGCTCGACGTTCCGTTTCGCTACGTAGTCCGCCTTCGAGCCGCGGATGCGGCCACGCGTGTAGACGATCAGCTCACCCGATGGAATGAACCGCTCGGAGACCTGGACGGCCTGATCGAGCAACCCACCGGGGTTGCCGCGCAGATCGAGCAGCAGCTTGGTCATGCCCTGCTCGCTCAGCTCGGTGATCGCGTCATCCAGCTCGCGGGCGGTCGTGGACGTGAAGTTGGCCATGCGGATCAGCCCGACATCGGCCTCGAGCATGTGCGAAACGCGGATCGACTCGACCGGGATGTCGTCGCGCTCGATCGTGACGTCGAACGGCTCGGTCGGGCCGGGACGCTCGATCGTGATCGTGACCGAGGTTCCCTTGGGCCCTTTGAGCTTGCGCACGGCGCCGTTGACGGTCAACTCGAGCGTCGGCTCGCCGTTGATCTTGGAGATCACGTCACCGGAGCGTAGCCCGGCGCGAGAGGCCGGTGTCCCGTCGATCGGCGCGATGATGGTCAGCGGGTAGTCGGGACCGCGCTTGTTGATCTGGATGCCGAGCCCGCTGAACTTTCCGCGTTGCTCGTCGCGCATCTCGGCGAACGCTTCCTCGTTGAGGTAGTTGCTGTGCGGGTCGAGCTGCTGGAGCATGCCGCGGATCGCGTCGTTGACCAGCTCTTCGGAATCGGTCTCCCCGACGAATTCGTCCTCGACCAGGGCCAGGACCCGGCCGAAGGTCCAAAACTGATCCTCCGGTTTGGTCGGATCGGCATCGACCTGGCTGCCGAGAAAACCGCCGGCCAGCGTGCCGACCGCGAGGATGACCAGGGTGGCTATCGGGTAGTTGCGGTACGGGCGCATCGAGCTCTCCTCAAAAAGGGTTCGGATCTCCATTAAATTATATGATCGGGTTGGACTTGCGACAACGAAAACCCCTAAAGTGGGTACGCCTGACAGTTTTCGACCGCTGACGGAGGGGTCGGTCCACCATGTTTACGTCGATAAGTGGCCCCGAGTTGCTGATGATCCTGATCTTGGGGCTGCTGCTCTTCGGTCCGCGGCGATTGCCTCAAATCGGGCGGACGGTCGGGAAGGCCTTCTCCGAATTCCGTCGCGCGACGACCGATTTCAAAATGAACCTGGAGCGCGAGGTGGACAACACCGAGATCAAGGAGGCGGCCCAGGACGTCGAGCAGACCGTACGTGAAACCGAAGGGGCGATCGCCCGCCAACTCCAATTCGAGCCGGAAGCCTCCGGGCCCGACGATGACGCCGACAAGCCGCAATCCTGAAGCCAAAATGTCGCTGCTCGAGCACCTCGACGAGTTGAGATCGAGGCTGTTCAAGGCGCTGATCGGGTTCCTGATCGCGTTTGCCGGGTGCTGGACGATCGCCGGCCGGTTGCTCGAGTTCCTGGTCGCTCCGATCCGCAAGCACATGTTCGAGGGCGGCGAGATCGTGTTCATCAACATGACGGAACCGTTCACGATCTACATGAAGGCTTCGGCGCTGGCGGCGCTGTTCGTCTCGGCACCGTGGTTGCTGTACCAGGTCTGGGCGTTCGTTTCGCCGGGGCTCTACCCGAAGGAGCGCCGCATGGTGGCTCCGTTCATCTTCTTCGGGACGCTGTTCTTCGTTGCCGGGGGCTGGTTCGGGTATGTCGTGGCGACACCGACCGCCGCGCGCTGGCTGCTGCGGCTCGGCGACGAGTTCCACGCGCAGATCACGCTGCGCTCGGCGTTCGGGTTCGAGAGCTGGATCATCCTCGGCATGGGCCTCGTGTTCGAGCTTCCCGTGGTGATCTTCTTCCTGTCCCGTGTCGGCCTGGTCACGCCGCGTTTCCTGATGCGCCACTTCCGCACGGCGGTCCTGGCCATCGCGGTGCTGTCGGCGGTCCTGACCCCGACCGGCGACATCCCGACGATGGCGGTCTTCGCCGTGCCGATGATCCTGCTGTACCTGCTCGGGGTGGCGGTCGCCTGGATCTTCGGCGGCAAGCGCCGCGAGGCACGCGAGTGATCTCCATCGACGGCTACCGCCGTATCGACGCCGTGGACGGCGACCTGTGGATCGCGGAGGGGTTCGAGGAAACCGCCGACCGGCTCGGGCTGTCGGATCGTTCTCGCTGGAATGAGCTGATCGGGGCGGGCTCGCCCGCGGGGCGGGGCAGGATCGCGCACGTCGAGCACGAGGGGCGGTGCGTGACGCTCAAGCAGCTGAGACGCGGTGGCCTCGCGGCACGGCTCTGGCGCGATCGGTTCGCCGCTCGGCAGCGCTTGTTCGCCAACCTCACGATCCCGCGGTTCGCGCGCGAGCGCGGTGTCGCGACACCGGCCGCGCTAGCGCTCCTCGTGGTCGGTGGCCCCCCCGGATTGTGGCGCGGATGGCTGGCCACCGAAACGGTCGCCGGCGGGCGCGACCTGGGCCGTCTCGCGATCGCCGGCAAGATCGATCGGGACGCCTGGGCCGCAGCGCTCGCCGTCACGCGCGAGCTGCACGAAGCCGGGGTCGAGCACCCCGATCTCAACCTGGGTAACCTGCTGCTCGACGGAGGCGGACGCGCCTGGGTCGTCGACCTCGACGGTTGCACATCGCACGACTCCGCGCTGGACGTGGATCAGCGCATCGACGCCGTGCGTCGCATCGAGCGATCCTACCTGAAGATCTGCTACCTGAGAGAGCGCGAACCGGCGGAGCCCGATTGGCCGGAGCTCTACGCGCCGGGCGACGCCGGATTCCTCCGGCGCTGGAAGCAACGCCGCCGGCGTGACCTCGCAAAGCTCGACCGGCACCGGCGGGCCTGGCGACGCTAGCGTCGCGCGCCGGAACACTCTTCGAGCAGCTCGTCGACGGCACGCCGCACGTGGTCGGCGGTGAGGCCCTCGAAGCCGCGCCGCCGATCGATCTTCTTGATCCCGGTGTACCGCCGGTCGGGCGGATAGAGCGAGCGAAACGGGACGTTCCAGGGTTGGTTGACCACGGGGTCGGTGGGTCCGTAGAACGCCAGCACCGGGCAGTTCAGTCCGCACGCCAGGTGCATCGGGCCCGTGTCGCCCGAAACGAAGAGCGCGGCGCGTTCGGTCAGCGCGGCCAGCACCGGAAGCGACGTCGGGGGCGCGAGCGCGGCGGGCGACCCGATCGCCTCGAGCACGCTCCGCGCATCCTCCTCCTCTCCGGGCCCCCACACGACGAGCGTGGGGATCCCGTGCTCATGCAACCGGTCGACCGCTGCGGCGAGCAGGTCGGCCGGCGGTTTCTTGGCCGCCTGTTTCGCGCTCACCGAGGGGGAGAGCAGCGCGAACCGGTCGGGGAGATCGCGGACGATGGCCGCTGCCTCGTCAAGGCCACCGGACGGCAAGGTCAAACCCGCGTCGGGGACCGGCTCGCGCTCGATCCCGAGCGCTGCGACGAGATCGAGGTTGCGCTCGAGCCGCGGCGTGCGCCGTTCGCCGGACGCCACGCGATGGGTCGTGAACCAGTGGTTGCCCTCCTTTTGTTGATGACCCGCGTAGCCCAACCGCACCTCGGCCCCGGACCAACGCCCGATCCATCCGCTGCGTAGGTTGCCGTGAAAATCCAGCACGAGATCCGCGTTGAAATCGCGGATGAGCCGGCGGAAACGCGACAGGTCGCCGAGCAGCCAGGTCCAGCGTAACGGCGACTTCAGGGCCGCGTCCCACGCTTTCCTCGGCAGGGGTAGGGTGACCTCCACGTCCGGATGATCCCGCAACAAGATCGCCCAGCCGGAGTTGAGCGCCCACCCGACAATCGCCCCGGGGAAACGCCGCCGCAACATGCGCACCGGTGGGATCGTTCTCAGGATGTCGCCCATCGCGCCCAGCCGGATGACCAGCACACGCAGCCCCGCACCGTCGCGCTCCAGCGCTTGCCGGATCCTGGGAGGGAGATCGAGCATCGGGGACGGAGTCTACCGCGCCCACTTTGACAGCCGACCCTACCCGCGATATACCGGGGCGTCTCGAGGCGGGGACCACGATGACGATCGATACGGAACTGCTCGAAATCCTGATCTGCCCGGCATGCCAGGCATCGGTGCGCGAGCTGGACCGGGAGCAGGGCCTGGAATGCACCGCTTGCGGCCGCGTCTACCCGATCCGCGACGGGATCCCGGTGATGCTCGTCGACGAGGCCTCCAAGCCGGCCCCGGACACCGAAAAAGACTGATTTCGAGCCCGGCTTCCTGGAACTTGACCCGTTTTTTCCTGGCACTAACTTAAGCTGGGTAGGGCCGGGTCACCTCGACCCGGCGGTGCCGCGATAGGGGTCGTCTGGAATGAACACGTCTTATGACGGCGGTTTCCCGGTCGGTCTGCAGGCCGGACGGCTGGAAGGGCTGGCGCTCCCCGACCTGCTCTGGGCCCTGTGCCGTTCGGGCAAGACCGGCCTGATCCACTTCAAGCACAAGGACGCCCACAAGACCGTCTACCTAGAGGATGGACGGATCGTGTTCGCCGCCAGCAACAAGACCGACGACCGCCTGGGTGAGCTGCTGTTGCGCCAGGGGCGGATCACGCTGGCCCAGCTCGAGCAATCCGTTTCGCAGATGCACGACGGCAAGCGCATCGGGACACTCCTTGTCGAGAACGATGCCCTACCCGCCGAACACCTGGTGGACGGTGTGTTGCTCCAGGTCAAGCGAATCGTGCTCGACCTGTTCGTCTGGGAGGAAGGCGAGTATCACTTCGAGGAAGGCCCGCTGCCGACGGAAGAGCTGATCACGCTGAACGTGAGCACCGGCGAGCTGTTGCTCTCCGGCATCCGCAGTATCCGGTCGTTCGCCCGAATCCGCCAGAGCGTCGGGACGCCGCGCACGATGTATCGGCTGCGCGAGGATTGGCGCGACGCGCTCGAGGGCGTGCGCCTCAGCGAAGGCGAGGAGCTGCTCGTCGTGCGACTCGAGCAGGGCGACGAGAGCGTGGAAGGCCTGTGCCGCGAGGTGTTCCTTTCGAACTTCGAGATCTACCAGACACTCTGGGGACTGAAGGTGCTGGGCTTGGTCGAGGAGAAGCCGAGCCTGGCCGAGTCCGGCGACGCCGAATGGCAGGGCAGCCTGGCCGCTACGCACTTCGCGGACGTCCTGATCGGCGTCGCCCAGCGCGGCTCGACCGGGATCCTTCACGTCAGCCGCCGTATGCGCGAGCGCACGTTCCATTTCCAGGACGGCCGCTGCGTGTTCGCGACGAGCAACGACAGCGACGACGGCCTCATCGCCTACCTCCTGCGTCGCGGCGTGATCTCGCTGCATGACCGCGAAGAAACGGCCAAACGCATGCTTTCGAACAAGCGTGTCGGCACGATCCTCCGCGAGCTCGGTGTGATCGACGACCGCGATCTCGACGAGATGGTGCGTCAGCAGCTCAGCGAGGTCGTCTACGACACGTTTCGCTGGGACGACGGCGACTTCGCCTTCTATGCGGGCGAGCTCCCGACGCATGAAGAGATCATGCTCGATTCCTCGATCGAGACCTTGATCGCGGAGGGGATCCGCCGCGTGGTTTCCTGGGCGCGCGTGATCGAAGGCTGCGCGGGGATGGACCACCGGCTCTCGCTCTCCGAGACATACCTGGACGTCCTCGACGGTCTCGATGCCGGTGCCGAGGAATGGAAGGTGATCAACGCGCTGAGGGAGCCGTTGCCCGCGCGGGAGGTCGCCGACCGCGTGGATCTGCCGGACTTTCGCGTTTGCCAGATCCTCTGGACGCTCCGCGTGCTCCAGGCGATCGAGCTGAGCTCGCTGGACGCGCGCGTGATCGAGGAACGCCCCCCGGCGGAATCGATCCCGGTCGACGTCGTCGATCTGGATACCGAGCCCGTCGTCACCGAGGAGCCGCTGTTGAAGCAGCTCCTCACCTACGTCTCGCGCGACGAAGCGCGCCACACCGGCTACGGCATCAAGTACCTGTCGGCCGTCGTCCCCTCGCTACCCCGTCACAAGTGCGACGAGCTCGAGGACTTCGCCTTCGAGGCAGCGCGCAAGCTGGTGGACTCGCGCGCCGGGCTCTCCATGCGCGACAGCGTGCTCGGCCTCTGGCGCGAAGCGGGCATCGAGCCGGAGCAGGTGATGCGCGAACTCGCCAAGGAACGCGAGAAGATCTTCGCGGCCATGCAGCGCAGCGGCGGGCGCCGGGGACCGATCCGGGGCTTCGTGATCCCGACCCTGCGTGCCATCGGGCTCTTCAGCCCCCGCATCGAGGCGCACTTCGACGAGATGTTCCGGGCGAATCTCGGCGGGCTCTCCGGGCGCATCGCCGACGATCCGCGGGAGCTGCCCGAGGACCTCGAGGCCTGGGTGGAGCAGGGGGGCTGAGGCGCGGCGCGCGCGCCGCTCCCTCCCCACGCGCCTGGGCGGCCCGCAAGGCCGGCGGGGCCGCGGCGAAGCGCGTGACCTCGGCCCACCCGGGGGTGGTCCAGACGCCGCCCCGGGCGTCGGCGAAGAGCCCCTCCACCCCGGACTCCGGTTCGAGGAGCGCGATCCCCGCGACGGGACCGAGCACCAGCAACGCCTTGCTCAGCGCTTCGGCTTGGGCGGCCCGGGGTGCCACGACCACCGCCTGGGCCTCCGCGGCGAGGGGCTCCCCGGTGCGGGGATCGAGCACGTGTCCGTAGCGCCGTCCGCCGATGAAGCTCCACTGACCGTGGCTTCCCGACACGGATACGGCCTGGTCGCGGAGCGTGATGGAGCCGAGGAAGCCCGCGCCGGGCTGGCGCACCAGGACACGCCAACC
>JBFFZZ010000095.1:0-10277 GCA_041568335.1 Candidatus Polarisedimenticolaceae bacterium
GATCGCGGCGAGCCGCTGATCGTCGGACTCGCCCTCGAACGGCGCCCCGTAGTCCATCAGGATCGACGCCGGACCGGAGGTATGGATCAACCGGTAGTAAGAGCGTGCCGAGGCGTCCCCGGCCAGTTTTTCGACGCGACTGCCGGGGAACCGGTCGTCGATCCAGCACTGGACGGTGTCTCGCATCGTCAACCGGCAAACGGCCGGAACAACAAGCCGTCCCGTCGTTCGACGCCCGGACCGGGATCTCGGTCGGGCACGAGATCCGGGCAGACGATCATGTCCCGCGCTTTGAAACCGGCCGGCAGCTCCGCATAGGGGCCGACGATCACCCGGTGCAAATCGGCCCCGGGTCCGACCCAGCTCTCTTCCAGGACGACCGTGTCTTCGAGACGGGAGTCTTCCCCGATCCGCGCGGCCATGGCGAGGGAACACCGCCCCGCCAGCCGCACCCCGGAATCGAGCTCGACTCCGGGACCCACGGCGACGAACCGGCACCCCGCGACCTCGTTCACCGGGTCGTGATCGGCGATCGCGGAACGCATTGACTCATCGAGATCCAACAGCGCGAGATGACCGTCAAGGTAGAACCGCGGCGATCCGAACTCCCACCAGAAGCCGGCATGAAAGTAGGCCCCCAGCCGCCCCTCGGCGGCGATCTCCCGGTAGACGTCGAGGATGTTGCTCGGGCCGGCGGCGGGTAGCCGATCCAGAACCGACTCCTCCAACACATGGCAGCCCGTGAACAGGAACGATCCCGCGATCGTCTCGGGATCGACCTCCGGAAGACCCGCCAGAGAGACGACACGTCCGTCCCGATCGATGTCCACTCTGGAGTAACCGTCCCGTACGGGTGCGAGGGCCAGCGTCGCCCGGTATCCGCCCTCGGTGTGCGCTTTCCTCAACGCCGTGAAATCGATATCGGAAAGGAAGTCGGCGTTGTGCGCGAGGATCGGCCCGTCGCCGCACAACAAGTCGCGGGCGTTGCGCAGCCCGCCGCCTGTTCCCAGGATCGGATCCTCGAACGTGTAGCTGACGCGCGGCATCCCATCCCGGCCGCCCTTGCCCAGCATCTTGCGCAGAACGTCGGGGCAATAGTGCAGGTTGAGCACGGCGTGCTCGATCTCGGCGTCCCGCATGCGCCGGAGGTTCTGCAGCGCCAGCGGCCGGCCGAGCACCGACAGTGCCGGTTTGGGGCGATCCTGCGTGAGCGGGCGCATGCGCCGGCCCAACCCGGCGGCGAGCAACATCGCATTCAAGACGTGGAGTCCTCCGGCTCGAACACCAGATCCCACGGTCGGCGACCCTTCCGTCCCGCCTCGAGCTCGAGGAGCTTTCGATAGCTCGCGGTCACGTAGTCGTCGACCGTAAAGCCGAGCCCGTCGGCCACCCGGTCGATCTCGTCGGGTTCGCCTTCGAGCTCGACAAAACAACCCAGCGGCGTCTCGTCGAGACAGACGTGCAGCCCGCCCAACCGAAACTCGGTCCGGTACTTCTGATACCGCCAGTGCGGCTCGTAGCCCAACGCGAGCAGGATGCGTTCGGCCGCATCCCCATCCGCGACGTCGGTTTCGTGTTCGACACGGACCTTGTGGCGATGGTCCCCTTCGATCGGACCCTTGTAGGTCACGACCGCTCGATCGCCGACACGCCGAAGCCGCAGAGCCTGCCGCCTGCGATGCAGCGGATCCCGGGCACGGTCGAAAAGGAGGTTGTCTTCGAACGATCGCGCTGACGATTCGACGGCGCCCGCCGATCGCAATCGACTCAGAGCATCTCTCGGGCTGTCAAAGCGGAGCTTGACCTCGATTTCACGGTTGCGGTCGCTCACGCGGCGATCATAACAGCAGGGCTATACTTCGCAGTCGATGGAATCGGTGGGCATCGTTGTTGTCGCGGTCGCGGTCCTCGCCTTCGGGCTCATCTCGCGACGGTTGCAACGCTCGATCGTGACGCCGCCGATGATGTTCGTCTTGCTCGGCATCGCCATCGGACCGCTCGGCTTTCACCTGGTCGAGTTCGAGACCGAGCACGGTTGGTTCCACACGCTCGCCGAGCTTACTCTGGTGCTGATCCTGTTCACCGACGCCTCGCGGATCAACCTGCGCCTGCTCTGGGAACAGCACCGGCTCCCGCTCCGCCTGCTGCTGGTCGGCCTGCCGCTGACGATCGCCGCAGGCGTGGGTGTCGCCATCGGGGTCTTTCCGTCGTGGAATCTCTGGGAAACCTTCGCGCTGGCCGCGATTCTCGCGCCGACCGACGCCGCCCTGGGACAGGCGGTGGTCTCCAGTCCCGACGTGCCCGTGCGCATCCGTCAGACGCTGAACGCCGAGAGCGGTCTGAACGACGGGATCGCGCTGCCGATCGTTCTCTTCTGCATAACCTGCGCCGCCGCCGCCGGGCACGCCGAGGAGTCCATCGGCTGGGTCGGGTTCACCGCCAAGCAGCTGATCTTCGGGCCGCTGGTCGGTTTCGTCGTCGGGCGCATCGGCGGCGGGCTGGTCGTCTGGTGCCGCGAGCGGCACTGGATGAACGAGGTGTTCACCAGCCTGTCGTCGATCGCGCTGGCCCTGATGTCGTACTCGATCGCCTACCTGATCGGTGGCAACGGGTTCATCGCGGCGTTCGTGGCCGGGATGACGCTGGGCAACCTGTGCGAGAAGACCTGCATGAGCCTGGTCGAGTTCGCGGAGGCCGAGGGCCAGCTGATGACCCTGCTCGTCTTCCTGGTCTTCGGCGCGGCGATGGTGCCTTTCTTGACACGCGACTTCCGGTGGATCTTCGTGCTCTACGGTCTGCTGAGCCTGACCGTCGTCCGCATGCTCCCGGTCGCGCTCAGCCTGATCGGGTCGGGCATACGGGGTCCGACCTACTGGTTCCTCGGGTGGTTCGGCCCGCGTGGGATCGCGTCGATCCTGTTCGCGTTGCTGGTCGTCGAGCCGATGTTGCCGCACGCCGACACCATCCTCGCCGTCGTGACGATCACCGTGCTCCTCTCGGTGTTCCTTCACGGGATGACGGCGGCGCCACTGGCGCGCGCTTACGGTGCGCGCGTGAGGGCGGCAGGAAATCACGTCCACGAGATGCAACACGTCGACGAGCATCCGTTACGCATCCGGCGCGGGTCCTGATGGGACGTCTCGCGCGCTGGTCCGAGAACGGATGGACGCTTCCGCTGATCTCGGGGCTCATGCTCGGCGGGAGCTTCTACGTCCCGTGGATCGTCTTCAACCTACTCGCGCTCGTACCGTTGCTCGTCTGGCTGGAGCGGCACGACACGCGCAGCCGCTGGTTCCGTCTTCGTGGCGGTGTGTTGGCGGGGCTGGCGTGTCACCTCGTCTCGACGTCTTTCCTGCTGGCGCTCTCCCGGTTCAGCTGGCTGGCGTACCTGCTGTATCCCGCGTTCGCGCTGATCCTGGCGTTGAAGATCGGTCTCATCACGACCTTCGCCTCGTGGCTGCGGCGCCGGACGGGGCTGCCGTGGGTCGGGATCCTGCCCTGCGTCTGGGTCTCCTCGGACTGGCTGCTGACGTTCGGCGACCTGCGCATGCCCGGCGATCACCTTTACCACACGATGACGGCGTACCCCTTCCTGATCCAGTTCGCCGACGTGACGGGACCGTACGGGATCACCGCGGTCGTCGTCGCGGTCAACGTCCTGCTGCACCACGTCATGATCGATTGGCCCGGCCCACGCGCACGCCGATCGGCGCTTGCCTTGCTGTTGCTCGGCGTTCCGCTGCTCGCCTACGACACGTGGGCCTGGCGCAAGGAGCGGCCGGTCGATTCGACGCTGCAGGTGGGCATCGTCCAGCCCGATGTACGGATGCTCGTCAAGTGGGACGACAACGCCGACGACGAACAGTGGGAGAAGCTCGCGCGGTTGAGCCGCGACGCCGTGGATCGCGGAGCCGCGCTGTTGGTCTGGCCGGAGACCGCGGTACCTCGGCCGATGTATCACTGGCTCGAGCGTCACGAAACCCGGGCGATGCAGCCGGTACAGGATCTCGCGCGCGAGCTCGGCGTTCCGATTTTGGCCGGCCTGGAATACGTCCGCGTCCGGGCGCCGGACGACTGGGATCTCTTCAACGCGGCGATGATCGTGACCGCCGACGGCGGGCTGGCCGAGCCATGGACGGGCAAGGCGTATCTCGTTCCGTTCACCGAGAAGCTCCCGTTCGAGGGTCTGTTGGGCGAGCTGCTGGGCGATCGCGGAGGGGAGTGGCGGTTCGTGACCGGTGGCTTCGAGGAGGCGGAACCGGGACAACTGCTGCCGATCGCCGGGACCGACGTCGGCGTGCTCGTCTGCTACGAACAGTTGTTCGCGGATCTATCGCGGGCCCACCAGACCGCGGGAGCGGGTTGGCTGGCGGTCATCACCAACGACGCGTGGTTCGCCCGCACCCCGTTTCAGCGCTACCAGGCGAACGCGGTTCGGCTGCGCGCGATCGAAACGCGGCGGGACATCGTGCGCGCCGCCAACACGGGCATCTCGGGCTTCGTCGACGCGCGCGGTCACCTGTTCGATGCGACGCGTCTTTACGAAGAAGCGGTCATCGTACGCGAGATCGGCGTGAGACGAGGCCGCACGATCTACGGACGCATCGGGGACGTCGTCGCCTGGGTCGCGGTTGCCGGCTGCGCCGCGACACTCGGTCTGGCGATCACACGGGGCAAGGAGAGCCGGGGCTGAGGGTTACGTTTTCGTGATCGGAATGAATCGAACAATGCCAAACGTTCGCGGGTATCACGCTCAAAGGAAACCACCATGCCCGCGCTGATCGCTCGAATCGTGCTTCTGGGAGTCATCCTCCCGCTCAACATCCCGATTTATCGTTGGGCCTGGCGTTTCTGTTTCGGCACGATGGAGGAGTTCGAGGTCTGTCTCCGGTACGTGATGGAGCTCCAGCTCGTCTCGTTGTTCAAGTTCGAGCTCCACCGCAACGCCTACGCGACGTTCAAGGTCGGCCTGTTCGTGCTGATCTGCGGCGGGATCATCGTGCTCGAGTTCGTCGGACTCGTCCTGGTTTTCGGAGCTTTACGCGACATCTGGGGCTCGATCAACGGTTAGCGCCTCCGAATGGATCGAGACTAGCCTCTCTTTCCTCGATGGCGCCACCAACGGTAGAGCGCCCACGGCGCGACGAACCAGAGGTTGAGCACGAGCCCCAAGCCCATGGCGGTTCCGCCCACCTTGGCAAAGAGCTGATCGCGAAACGGGTCGTCGCTGACGATGTAGGTCCAGGTCGAGCTCGGTGTTTTGAGTCCGAGCTCGTCGAGACTCGTTTTCTCCGCGACAGCCCGTTTCAGTAACAGGTCAATCTCGTTTTCCACGCGAGAGAACACACCGGCAAACGCTTCGATGATCTCCTTCTGAAACTCCGCGAGCGGATCGAGCCGCGCAAGGGTTCGAAGATGGATACCGTCGCGAAGCTCCGTAATGAGACCGAGGTGATCGCGCCAGGCGCGGTCCATCACGGCGAGCCTCACGCGCATCTCGAACGGTTCTCCGTCGCCGTGGAGCGCGGCGTTGCGTCGCTCTTGAAGCTGCACGCGCTGCTGCTCGACCATCTCGCTGTACTTCGTGAGGGTGCGGCGGATGTCGAGGTTCTGCCCCTCGACGATGCGCTGCGTCCGCTCGATCTCGCGCAGGATCAACGGGTGGTCGACCTCGCCGCCGACCGCCGTGCCGTCGAGATCGACCGCGGAGCGCAGCGCGGTCGGGATGCGCGCCGCCAGATCGAACCGTTCCAACAACGGATCCTCGAGACTGACGAAGAAGCGGGTCGAGCCCGGGTCACCCTGACGTGCCGAGCGACCGCGTAGCTGGTCGTCGATCCGGCGGCTCTCGTGGCGGTTGGTCCCGATGACGTAAAGGCCGCCGAGCGAGACGACCCGATCGCGTTCATTCTCGTCGGTGCCCCCGAGACGGATATCGGTGCCCCGCCCGGCCATGTTGGTCGAGATGGTGACGGCGCCGAGCAGGCCGGCATCGGCGACGATCGCCGCCTCCAGTTCGTCGCGCTTGGCGTTGAGCAAGCGGCATTCCACCCCCGAATCCCGGAGCTCCGCGGCAAGCCGTTCCGACTCCTCGACACTCACCGTACCGACGAGCACCGGCCGACCGGACTGCTGGGCGGAAACGATCTCCGCCACGAGCGCAGCGCGCTTGTCCCGCATCGTGCGAAACACGCGGTCGGGATGGTCGATCCGGGTCGAGGGAACGTTGGGTGGGATCACGACCGTCGTCATCCCGTAGAATTCTTTCAACTCGGCGCAGGCCGTGTACGCGGTCGCCGTCATCCCGGCGAGCTTTTCGTAGAACCCCAACAGGTGCTGCAGCGTGATGGTGCCGAGGATGGTGCCGGCCGAGCCTCCCGCGAGACCCTCCTTGGCCTCGACGGCAGCCTGGAGCCCGTCCGGCAGATGCCGGTCCTCGACGACACGTCCGGTGAACTCGTCGATCAGCTCGATGCGGCCATCGCGTACGAGGTAGTCGACGTCGCGTTTGAGCAAAGCCCGGGCGTGCAACGCCGCGTTGATCCCGGTCATCGTCTCCACCTGCGCTTGCGCGTGGAGATCGTCGACGCCGAGGCGTCGCTCGACGAAGTCCATCCCCGCGTCCGTGAGGTTCACGTTGCGGCCGTTCTCGTCCAGGGCGTAGTGGATTCCCGGTCGCAGATCGCGAACGAGCGTCTCGAATTCGCCGACCGAGACAAGGCGCTCGTCCAGCTGGCCGGCGATCACCAGCGGAACGCGAGCCTCGTCGACGAGGATCGAGTCCGCCTCATCGACGATCGCGTAGTGGAACGGACGCTGCACGAGCTCCGCGGGATCGCCGGCCAGCAACCCACGGAGGAAGTCGAAGCCGACTTCCTTGGCTGTCGCGTAGGTCACGTCCGCCGCGTAGGCACGCCGGCGCTCCGCGGCGTTCATCGACTCCTGGATGACACCGACCGAGAAACCGAACAATTCGTAGACCGGGCCCATCCACTCCACATCCCGCCGGGCCAGGTAGTCGTTGAAAGTCAGGACGTGCACGCCGCGTCCCGCCAGCGCGTGGAGGCACGCCGGGCCGACGGCAGCGAGCGTCTTGCCCTCTCCCGTGGCCATCTCGGCGAGGTCGCCACCGGCCAGCACGAGTCCCGCGATGATCTGCACATCGTAGGGGCGCATCGCCAGCAGACGGTCGGCGGCTTCGCGCACGATCGCGAACGTCTCGTCCCCAACGTCGTCGACGGCGCAGCCGCCCGAGCGGGCGCGCTCGCGAAGTTCGCACGCTCGTTCGCGCAACGTTTCATCCGATTCGTCGCGGAGCGATTCCCCGAGCCGGCCGATCGTCCGCAAGCGATCGCGGAATCGTGCGGGTCCATTCCAGTCGACCGGCCGCGCGCGAAGTCGGTCGAGGGTTCGCGTCAAAACCCCTGGACCTCGACCATGCATGCGCAGGTTCATAAGATCGGGCTCGCCGGATGGAAAGCCCGGCCGTCAAAAAAAATCTAGAGACCCGCGATTCCCCGTAACAGCGCGCCCGTGCCGTAGGCGATCGCCGCGGCGAGCCCGCCGACGCCGAGCGTCACCAGCCCGCCGCGCCACCAGACCTGATCGACGAAGCGGCTCTTCAGCGCCCCGACGCTGAAGAACGCCACGCCGGTCATGATCGTGCTGAGCGTGAACGCGGTGTCGATCTCGAGATCTCGATCGAAGTACCGGTAGGCAAACGCGATCAGCGGGATCGCGCCGACGACGACGAACGACCAGAAGGTCGTCCACGCCGCGCGCAGTGGATTCGGCCCGACCAGGGAGATGCCGTGCTCGTCGGTCAACATCGTATCGACCCAGCGGTCGACGTCGGCCGTGATCGTTTCGACCGCGCGCTCGAGATCATCTCCCTCGAATCCCTTCGCGGCGAAGATCTGGCGGATCTCCTCGCGCTCGCCGTGCGGGTGAAGCCGGATGTGCTCGCGCTCCGCCCGCCGCACCTTTTGACGCCGTTCGTCTTCCGCGCTGGTGCCCAGGTAGTTGCTCGCGGCCATCGAAAAACCGTCCGCGAGCAAGTTGGCGATGCCGAGAATCAGGATCACCCCCGTGGAAAGTCCGGCGCCCATCACGCCCGCGACCACGGCAAACGTCGTCACGGTCCCGTCGATCGCGCCGTAAACCCAGTCACTGAGATAACTGTGCAGCGGCCCCACGGCGAGCCGGCGCTCGATGGCCTGCGGCGTGTGCTCCGCGCGGAGCGCTTCGGGCGGTTCGCCCGGTTCCTTGGTACGCACGAGACGATTATATGTTGCTAGACTGGGTGGTAGCACGGGAGGAAAAGCCATGACCGACCTCGAAATGACACCGATCCTCAAGACCCACGACCAGGGCCTCCTCGCGGTGATCGAGAGCGTCCTGAACGGCGCCGAGATCCCGTACTTCATCCGCGGGGCCGAGGCTGCGGGTCTGTTGCCGCTCAACGCGACGATCGTCGTCCCGGCCGCATTCGCGGAGCAGGCGTCCAGGCTGTTGCAGGATGCGCAGGAAGCGCACGAGCCGGAGGAATAAGAGGAGACACGGGTGAGCGCGCCGTATCGGCAGTGGGGTGAGGATCTCGAGCCGCAGTCCGTGCGGCAGCTGCAAAACGCGTGCAAGCTGCCCGTTGCCGTGCGTGGCGCCTTGATGCCGGACGCGCATCTCGGCTACGGCCTGCCCATCGGCGGGGTGCTGGCCACGCGCAACGCGGTGATCCCCTACGCCGTCGGCGTCGACATCGCCTGCCGCGTGAAGATGACCGTGCTGGACCTGCCGGCCGATTTGCCCGATCGCAAGGAAAAGCCGTTGACCGACGCCATCCATACGGAAACGCGTTTTGGCATCGGCGCGTCGTTCGAGAAGAAGCGCCGCTCGCATCCCGTCCTGGACGAGGACTGGAGCTTCACGAAGCTGACGGCCGGATTGCGCGACAAGGCGTGGGCCCAGCTCGGGACCAGCGGAAGCGGGAATCACTTCGTCGAGTTCGGGCAGCTCGATATCGAGAACGACTCGCTCGGGCTCGAGCCCGGAAGGTACCTCGCGCTGTTGAGCCACAGCGGAAGCCGCGGTGCCGGGGCCACGATCGCCGGTCACTACTCCCGGCTCGCGATGAAGCAACACCCGGAGCTGCCCAAGGAGCTGAAACACCTCGCGTGGCTCGACCTCGACACCGAGGAAGGGCAGGACTACTGGAAATCGATGGAGCTGATGGGCAGGTACGCCGCCGCGAACCACGCCTGTATCCACCGCCACATGGCCGCGCATCTCGGAGCCGAGGTGTTGCTCGATCTGGAGAACCATCACAACTTCGCCTGGAAGGAGACACACGACGGCGAGGAGGTGATCGTGCATCGCAAGGGCGCAACACCCGCCGGAGAGGGAGTGCTCGGGATCATCCCCGGTTCGATGGCCAGCTCGACCTACGTCGTTCGCGGGAAGGGCAACGACGAGTCCCTGCACTCGGCCGCGCACGGCGCGGGGCGTGTGATGAGCCGTACCCAGGCCAAGAAGACGCTGCGCTGGCAAGACGCCAACGCACAACTCGCCGACAGGGGCGTCAAGCTGCTCTCCGCCGGGCTCGACGAGGTACCCGCGGTTTACAAGAACATCGACGAGGTGATGGCGGCGCAGCGCGACCTGGTCGAGCCGCTGGCCCGTTTCCAGCCGCGCATCGTCAAGATGGCACCGGCCGGTGAGCGCCCCGAGGACTGATCCATGAGCCATGCCCACGTGGAAGGCGCCTTTACCCGGTTCACGCCGGACCCGCATCGGTTCATCTTCGCCGAGTTCTGGTTGCTGTTGCTCACGCTCGTGGCGGTCACCGCCACGGGGTACCTGACGGGCGGGGAGTACCTGACTGCGGTGATCATGGCGCTCATCGCCGGCCCCCTCGCGATCGGCTTCCAGGCAATCTACGGGAGACGCAAGCGAAGGATCGTCATCGGGGATAACTGGATCGAGGGCCCGGCGCGAACGGGCGGCAAGCGCGCCACCGTCCGGTTCGATTTGATCGATTGGGAAGCATCCGGCATCTGCCGTGGGCAAATGCGGATCCGCTCGGCGGGAAGCGAAACCGTCCAGGTCAGGACGGCGTGGTTTTCACCGGAGGACCTCGAGGAGATCAAGCGGATGATCCGGGACCGCTCCGGCGGCCGACAGCTGGAGTCCCGGCTCACCTGGCTGACGACGAACCTGCACAGTCGTTAGGGACAGGCGTTGGTGTTGGGTCGCGGATCACCTGCCGAATCCTCGCCGAGCGA
>JBFFZZ010000096.1:0-10261 GCA_041568335.1 Candidatus Polarisedimenticolaceae bacterium
CACGGTCGCCGGCAGCTCGAGCAAGCTCACGGGCGGGCCGTTGAACCACCCGGTGATGTACCTCTCCCTCAACGTGCTGGGTTCGGTCGTCCTGGACGTCCGGGGCTCCCGCCTGGACGCGATGTTCTTGAACGACAGCGGCAACATCGACGACTACTACACCATCATCAAGTGCCCGGCCGGCGATCGTGACGACGACGGGATCTGTGACGGCGTGGACAACTGCCTCAACACGGCCAACTTCGACCAGGCGGATGGCGATGCGGACGGTGCGGGGGATCTCTGCGACGTCTGCCCGAGCGATCCCGGCGACGACAGCGACGGCGACCTGATCTGCATCGGTGCGGGGTTCAGCCCACCCATGGTCGGGGAATTCGACAACTGTCCCGTGACCGCGAACCCGGGCCAGGCGGACGGGGACGGGGACGGCTGGGGCGATGACTGTGACAACTGCGTCTCGGTGGCCAACGTCGGCCAGGTGGATGGCGACGGGGACGGTCTCGGCGATCGCTGCGACGTTTGCCCGGGCGATCCCGACAACGACAGCGACGGCGACCTGATCTGCGTCGGCGAGGCATTCAGCCCGCCCATGGTCGGAGAGTTCGACAATTGCCCCGGCACGGCCAATGCGGGCCAGGAAGACGGCGACGGCGACGGTCTGGGCGATGCCTGCGACGGTTGCCCGGACGATGCCGACAACGACAGCGACGGCGATCTGATCTGTGTCGGCGCCGGCTTCAACTCACCGATGGCCGGAGGATCGGACAACTGCCCCACGGACCCCAACCCCGGCCAGGCGGACACCGACGGCGACGGTCGTGGGGACGTGTGCGACGCCACGCAGGGCCCCGCCAAGCTCCAACGGTTGACCGTTGCGGGTGTGGCGGATCGCGTGACCTCCGCCAGCTATCGTCTGCACGTGACCTCCGCCCCGCTGGCCCTGACCTCGGCTGCCTGCCCGACCGGGAAGATCACCAGTCTCGGTTTCTGGTCGTTCAAGGGGCATTCGCCGGTTTCGCAGTTCTTGACGGTGGACAAGACCAGGCTCGGCGGCGGCTCCTTTGACATCGAGCTGAGCTGGACCGGCCAGTCCAACCTGTTCGAGATCTACCGGAACACTTCGCCCATCGCCCTGGTCGATGCCGGGAACCTTTACGAGACGACGCCACTCTGCAGTGACACGGATCAGAACGCCAACGCGTTCCAACTGCTGTTCTATCGCGTCATCGATTGAATGGACTTGGGAAGGTGAACTCCGTACCCTGGCTGTGAGCGGTTGCCGCCGCTGAAAAGATGGCACGACCTGTGCAACTCTGACGCGAATCGAAGCCATCGATGGGAAAACTATCCCACGGTGATCGTGCTCTCGAATCTCGATCCGCCGGCCGCCTCGCGACTTGCCCGACAAGTCCAACGAGCGTTCGCGGGGAGTTCGTAGGGGCGGCCGATCTTCGGCCGCTCCGGGCGACACCGGGATCCGGCTAGGCGTATTGACAAGGCGCTTGCCCGGTCTTATACCTGCGCGCGTCCGGCGGAAAACGCCTCGAACACGGACAGGAGAACGCGATGAAACATGCCCTGGTGAGCGCCCTGCTGGGGTTCCTGACCCTGGGAACCGGCATGGCCGAAGCGATCGAACTGCATAGCACGATCTTCCCCGAGGGCCGCACGGTGGACATCCGTCTCGAGCCGCTCCCCGGCGCCGCCCGGGGCCGGGTCAACGCCCAGGTGACCTTCCGCGACGGTCAGTCGAGGATCATGGTCGAATACGACGACCTGAAACCGGCGATCCTCTTCGCCGGCGACGTCACCTGCTACGTCCTGTGGGCGGTTTCCCGCGACGGACAGGCGGAGAACCTCGGCGAGTTCCTGGTCGACAACCCGAAGAACAAGCTGGAATTCACCACCGGCAAGAAGGCGTTCGCGTTGATGGTCACCGCGGAGCCGTATTACCTGGTCAGCCGACCGTCGAGCCTGGTCACCTACATCGCCCGACCCTCGACGGACAGGCGCGCCACCTCGGCGGCGTTCGAGTTCGTGGGCCTGGGCCCGTCTCCGAACCCGGCGCTGACGAGCATCACCGACATTCGCTGGGACTCCAAGACGCCGCTGACGCTGCTGCAGGCGCGCAAGGCCCACGAGCTGGCGTCGCAAAACGACGCCCCGGTCCACGCGAACCAGATCTACCGCGAGGCGCTCGAAGCACTCGACGAGGCCAACGCCTTGGAGGAGAAACAGCAGCGCAACCGCAAATTGCTCGACGCTGCGCGCCGCTCGGTCGCGCTGAGCAACGAGGCGCTCAACATCACGGCGCGCCGCAAGGAAGGCATCGAGATCGAGAAGCAGATCGCCGCGCGGAGGGCCGAGATGCAGGCGCTGGAACAACGCGCCGCGGAGTCCGAGGCCGCCGCGCAGAAAGCGCTGGACGCCGCTCGCGCCGCCGAGATCAGTGCGGAGGAAGCCGAGCAGCGACTCGAGGCATCGCGCACCGACATGGAGCAGCTCTACGAACAAAAGCAACTGCTCGAGAAACAAGCCGAGGCGTTGCGTGCGGAGACACTGGGTCTCGAGGCGGGCATGGTTTCGTTGCGCAAGGAGAAGTCCGATCTCAGCCAGCGGTTGTCCAGCGCGCTGTCTCACGTCGCAGAAACGCGGAATTCCGCTCGCGGTTACGTCGTCAACCTGCCGGACATCCTGTTCGACGTGAACCAGGCAACGTTGAAAACCGAGACCAAGCCGGTGCTGGCGAAGCTCGCCGGGATCCTGCTCGTCATCCCCGATCTCAAGGTCACCGTCGAGGGGCACACGGACGCGACCGGCAGCGAGGAGTACAACCTGGACCTCTCGCGGCGCCGCGCCGAATCGGTGCTGGAGTTTCTCTCCGGCGAGGGTGTCGAGCGAGGGCGCCTCAGCGCAACCGGGTTCGGTAAGAGCAAGCCCGTCGCCGACAACGATACCGCAGAGGGCCGCAAAAAGAATCGCCGCGTCGAGATCGTGATCGCCGGCGGCTGAGCGCCCTTTTTGTGCCGGCATCGATCCGAATGACATCCTGGACTCCCGGGGGCCGGCTCCGTGGGAAGGCCCCGAACGAAGATGAAGAAGAAACTGTTCTGGACGCTCGGTGGGGTCGTCGTCCTTGCGATGGTCGCGATCGTGGTGCTGCCCCACCTCGTCGATGCCGAAAGCTACCGCGGATTGCTGCGCTCGAATCTCGAGCGGCAGCTCGGTCGCCCGGTGGAATTCGGCGCGATGGATGTCTCTCTGTGGCCGGTTCTCGGACTGCGTCTCGACGATCTGACCCTCGGGCGCGCAGCGACGGAGCGATTCGACGAGCCACTGAAGGCCGAAAGCCTGAGAGTCGGTGCCAGGCTGTTCCCGCTGCTTCGCGGAAAGCTGAAAGTCACGTCGTTGACCGTGGAGGGCGGCCGGTTGAGCCTCTACAGGAACGAGGACCGGGTGTGGGAGCCGATCCTCGCGCCGGCCTCGGGTCGAGAGGCGCGACCGGTTTCACAGCAGTCCGACGAGTCCCTGACGATCGAGCGACTGAAAATCCGGCGCTCGCAAGTCGTGGTGCGCGCGATCGACTCAGGTCAATTGCGTGAGACGGCGCTCGAAAACCTGACGCTGGATCTGAAGGGGATCGGCACCGGTGGGCCCGTTGCGTTCGAGCTCGCGACGAGCTGCGACACGCTTGCGCGATTGCGCATGAAGGGAACGCTGGATCCGGCCGGAGTCTCCCAGCCGCAGCGCGTCCTCGCGCGAATCGTTCTGGAGAGCGTCTCCCCGGCGACCCTCCGCGCCTGGATGCCGTTGCTTGCGCCGTCAACGACGCTTCCCGACGAATTGCTTGCCGATCGTCCGTTTCTTGCGAGCGCCAGGGTCGAGTACACCGGCGGGCGGGCGGGCGTCGTCGTCATCACGGACGCCACCTTGAAGGGCATCGGTTTGCACCTGGTGCGTTCGTCTTCCGGTGTGTGGAACCTCGACGCGATAGCAAGAACCGAGGACGCCGAGCCCGAAGTCGAACCTCCCCCCCACACCGAGTTCCGAATCTCGGACGCAACGGTCGAGGACGCGTGGATCCGCGTCGAGGATCGTTCCTCACCGCGGGAGCCTGCCGTCGTCGAACTATCCGGGCTGCGGCTGAAGGCGACGCGAGCGCGCCCCGACGCTCCGGTCGAGATCGACCTGCAGAGCGCGTTCGGGGTCGACCGGCGCGGCGACGCACGCGGACAGTGGAGCTACGAACCGGCGATCGGGACGCGCCCCGCGACGTTGCGTGGCCGTATCGACGTCACCGGGATCGACCCGAGGGATCTGCGCCTGGCCGAAACGCTGGCGTCGTTGCCCCGAGGGTTGATCGTCGGACGAGCCTCGGCCCTCTCGGCGGAGATGGAAGCGACCCTGGTGCAACCGCCGATCCTGGTCTTGCGCAACGTCGAATTGCGCGACCTCGATCTGGCCTTCGGCGGCGACTCATCGGGCCAGGGGACGACCGCTCGTGCAGCGTCGGCTTCGACGTCGGGATCGACACCGCAACTGGCGATCGAGCGGATCGAGCTCACGAACGGTTCGATTCGCGTGACGGATCGGGGACCCGGCACCGGCCCGGCGCCGCTCGAGCTGACGGCGCTGCGGATCTCGCTCGACCGCCTCCCCACGGCGGGGCCGGCGGCGCTGGAACTCGACGCCGAGGTCGGACCCGGCAAGGGTGCCAGGCTGAGCGTGCGCGGCGAGCTGGGCCCGGTCGGCGCCGATCCCTCCGAGACGCCGCTCGACCTCGCCGTCAAGCTCGACGCGATCCCGTTGAGCGTTGTGCAGTCCCTGCTGCCGGTGCCGCCCAAGCTCGATCTCACCGCGGCCAGCGCCAGTGCCGACGTGCGCCTCAACGGGACGTTCGCTCGCGCGATGACCGTTCGCGGCGAGGTCCGGTCGGCCGGTGCGAAGGTATCGTTGGTCTCACCGCGGGGCGATTCTCGCGAATGGGTCGTTGACCTGGGCGCCCGCGGTGAAGTCGCGCTACGCGATTCGGGCGATCTCGTCGATCTGACGCAATTGAATCTCGAGCTTCCGCGCGTGGGCGGCACCGACCGGATGTTGACGATTCGCGGCTCGGTGAACGCTTCGAGCGATCCCCCGTCGGTCGACGTCGAACTCCTGCCGACCCGTGTCGCTGCGGACGATCTCGCGGCGCTGGCCGCGATCGTGGCCCCCGATGCCCCCCTCTCGTTCGCCTCGCCCGAAGCGGTCGAGCTGGAGCTGCGCGCCCGCGGCCCGCTGGGCGGGGGGACGCTACCGGACCTGGACGGACGGGCCACGCTGTCCGGGCTGGCGTTCCGCTTCGTCGGCATGACGCAGCCGATGGAGAAGGTCGGCGCCCGGCTGACGTTCTCCTCGGACCGTCTGGCACTCGAGGATCTGGGCGGGGTGATCGGCAAGAGTGAGGTGGTGGCGAGCCGTGTGTTGGTGACGAACTTCTCGGCGCCGCGTGTCCAACTGGACATCAACGCGCCGAACGCGGACTTCTGGGAGTTGTTTTCATTCGTCGAGGCGAGCGACCCTCCCCCCGGGCCGAAGCGATCCCCGGCGAGCGGCGCGGACCCGCCCTCCCTCGTCACGGTCGAGGGCAAGTTGCGCATCGCCAAGGGATCGCTGCAGACGCTGACCTTCGAGGACCTGACGGCCGGAGTGGACTATCGGACGGGTGTGTTGACACTCGCTCCGCTGGAAATGAACCTCTACGGAGGTCGCTTTGCCGGCGAGCTGGTGCAGGACCTCAACACCGGCGTGTTGACGATCGACGGCAACGGCTCGGAGATCGATGCCGACAAGTTCCTCGCGCAGAACATGGCGCTTGGCGGCGTGATCGCGGGGCGTGCAACGACGGACCTCGACGTGAAGGTTCGCTCGACCGACCCGGCGAACCTGATCGCCGGTGTGTCGGGAGGCGGACCCTTGCAACTGGTCGACGGTCGGCTCGAAAAGCTCCAGATCTTGTCCTCCCTTGCCAAGGTCGCCGGGGTTTTCGGCGAAGGCAGCCTGCGCCGGTTGACAAGACAGCTGGCGACGGCCGGGACCCCGTTCAAACGCGCCGAGACGCGGCTGAGTTTCGATGCCGGCGTCCTGGCGTTCAAAGACCTCGCGATCGAAACCCCCGAACTGTCGCTGGCCGGAAATGCGGCGCTCGAGACGGCCACGGGGAAACTCGAGGGCCGCTTTGCCGTGGCGTTTTCGCCGGAGCTGAGCGCGACGATGCGTGAAGAGCAGAGTCGAGCTGCGCGGGTGTTCTGGGATCCCAAGACTCAGCGCGTGAGCTTCGGTTTCGATGTCCAGGGGCCCGCCACGTCACCCGCGATTCGTATCGACTGGGAGACCGCGCTTCTTTCGGCCGCCGGACAGAAGCTCGGAGACAAGCTGAACGAGATGATCGGACGCACGCCGGAGACGCCACGGCCCTCGACGCCCCCGGCGGAACTCACCCCATCGACGAGCGACGCCGATTCGTCCGACCCCGGTCTGGCCGTCGAGATCACGCGTACACGGTGGACCGGGCCGGCCTTGCTGCGCAACCTGTCGCTCGAAGGTCACGTTCGTGGCACCGGTCTGGACCGCGTCTCGCTCCAGGTCGTCGACGCCCGCGGCATCGTGTTGGAGAAAGTCGAGCGGCTTCGTGCCGTGGAGGAGCAACTCGCCAACTCGACCGATCGCGACGCTCGAGAGAATCTGGCGTGGAGTTTCGAGATCGCGGGAAAACGGCTGGTCGTGGCCGGCTTTCCGATCACGGTCACCGCCGGCGTTCATGACCTCCAGGGCAACAGCGTCTTCACGACCCGCGAGCTTCAGCGTTAGCGATCCGACGGTCCCTGCCCCCGGTCTCAGGCGTTCAGCCTCGGCAGCGCCGCGAAGTACCGGTCGAGCTCGGCCAACAGGAGACCGGAGTTGGCGCTGCGGTGTCGGACACCGCCCTTCGCGTCGGACGCGTGACGGTCCGAGCTCGCGGAGAGGAGCAGGCGGAAGAGATCTCCCCGCGCCAGCACCGAGCGACGCGCGACGGCATTTCGCTCGTGACGTAGCACTTCCCCGCCGATGTTGCTCAGGTTCGTGAAGTCGGGATGCTGGTTCATCGCGTCCTCCTTTTCGAGGGAACAGACACCGGGGTCAACTGCAATTCCCGGGCCACGTTTGCTCCGCGCCTCCCGGAGCCGACTTCGGGCCAGGAAAAGGGGTTCGTCAGGGAGGCAGCGACCGATTCAGGCGACATCCTGTACGGAAACGGGGACACGGCGCGGTGCGACAGCACCCGGGCGCGTCCGCTTGTCCCGGACTAGGCCCCGCGCGGTTCGGGTCAAACCCTGCTGCACGACACGCTCACCGAGCAGATCGGCGAGGGCGGCATGGGCGTCGTCTGGCGCGGCAGGGACACCAAGCTCGATCGCGACGTCGCGATTGAGATCCTGCCGGTGCTGGCGAGGGCCGTACTTTACGGCCGGCGCTCCGGGCCCGTATCCTCGGCCGTCAATTCCGGCCGGACCATTTTTTTGTAGTCCCGTGGCGTCATCGAAGTGTGACGTTTGAACGCGCGCTCGAAAGCGCGGACGCTACCGAACCCGACCGAAAAGGCGACTCGTGTGATCGGGTAGTTCGCTTCACGGAAGCGTCGCCTGGCCCTTTGGATGCGCAGATAGGCCAGCCATTCGCGATAGCACACGCCCACGTGCTGATGAAAGAACGTCGAAAAGTACTTGGGATTCAATCCGACAACGGAGGCCACTGCTCTCACCGGCAACGGCTTGCTGAGATTCTGCTCGACGTACTCCTTGACCTGCCCTAGGCGGCCATCGTATTCGAAAATGGCTTCGTTGATCTTCATTGTGTCCTCGCGTTCCCGCGTTCGTTCGGTACCGCGCGGACTCTTCGTGCGCGGCCGGAATGTCGGAACGGTTTGGGCAGCGAATCCCCTTGTCCTGCCTACCCTTAAGAGAGAGGCGGGGTTTCCCCCGCCTCTCGCTAAGACAAAAGAGCCTGGATCAGTCGAGGTGCTCGCAGCGGCCGAACTCGGCCCCTTCCTCGAGCTTGTCGAACAGGCCGTTCGGGAAACCCGTCTGCACCGAGACGCCGTGCTCGCAGACGTAGACCTGGTCGATGTCAACGCGCCAGCTGTAGGGGTAGGCGACGGAGCCGCCGACCACTTCCGTGCCGCTGGCACTGATCGAGAGCGGGTTGTTGAACGGGAAGATCAAGGCCTCGGCCTCGGTCACGCCCTGCTTGGCGAAGAAGCTGTCCCAGGTCATCCACCCGATGGGTTCCATCCAGATCGCGCCGACAAAGGCCGTGAAGAACGATCCGCCGCGGCCGACCATGACCTTGCCGTCGTCGGTCATCTCGTTGATTACCACCGGGATCGGGCCGAGGATCGACTGGATGAAATCGGCGGGGAAAAGGTCGCAGTAGTTGATGCCGAACTCGATGAAGTCCACGTCCTCGCACCACGCCATGCCGCCGATGTCCTGAAACGCGTCGTCGCCTTCCTGAGTGTGGTCCCACAGGATGACACCCGTCGGGGTATTCAGGGCGATCCGGGTCCCGTCGTAGTTGGCCGCGTAGACCGACCGGGCGCCGGTCGCGCTGTACAGGTCCACCAGCTCGCCGTTCACCCAGGCCAGCGCCTGGGAGTGCCCGGCGCCGCCGAGGATCACCTTGCCGTTGCCGGAGATGCCGTGGGCCCGGATGAAGGAGGGCGTCCGGCCGAGGCCCTCGATCGACAGCTCCTGCATCCCGGTCTTGGCGGTCCAGACGAAGCCGAGGACCTCCGGGTCGGGCAAGAACTGCTGCTGGCAGTTGCCGTCGCCGTCCTTGTCGTGGTAGGCCAAGCCGACCACGGTCTTCCCGTCATCGCTCATGTCCCAGGAGCTGCTGCTGTTCACCCCGGCCTCGGAGCCGCCGCCGCACTGGACCTCCCCGAGGTAGCCGAGGGAGGTGAAGCCCTGTTTCTCGTTCCAGATCGCGGCCCCGCCAATGCCGTCTCCGTCGAGATCGGCTCCGACCGCAACGGTCTTGCCGTCCTTGCTCATGGCACCGCTCGTGGCGGAAGCTCCGGTGAGCACGATCGGATCTTTTTTCTCGCGCCAGATGAACGGCTGGGTCGCGGCCTGCCCGAGCGACGACTTGCCGTCCTTGGCCAGATCGACCAGATAGAACGGGCCGATCGGGCTGAAGTCGATGCCCTTGGTGTAGCCGTTGAAGTAGAGGTCCGCGGTCTTCGTCACGCCGGCCTCGGCCAGGATCGGGGTCGCATCGCACGGATCGTCGGCGATCGGGTCGTTGCCCTCGCCCACGTTCCAGTATTCGGGGACCGAGATCATCTGGTCCGCGATCACGGGAAAGCCGCCGATCACGATCTTCTCGGTGTGGACGACGTACTCCTCGCCCGGGGTCAGTCCGCGGATCGTGAAGCTGCCGTCCGGCCCGGCAGTGCTCCGGGCCTCGTCGCCCGAGATCGCCGAGACCGCGTCGCCGGTCAGGTCGTTGACGTTGCGCGCGACGATGTTGATGCCGGCGTACTCGGTGGTACCGTCCTTCAGGTGCAGCGCGCCCGAGATCGATCCGGTCGAGGCCAGGTAGTCCGCCGTCGGGTAGAGGTTGGAGATCGACGCGATGTCATCGGGCATGCTGACGTAGCTCATCGCGCGACCGACTTCCGTCAAGCTGGCGATGATGGGGTACATCGTCTCGACCTGGTAAGGGTCGGCCGGGTTGTAGGTCGGCGACGGGTAGTTCCACGCGTGAACGGGTTCGACATCGCAGCCCCCGACTCCGGGATAACGCGGATAAGACGGATAACTGTAGTAGGCGAGATGGCCGTTGACCTGCGAGTGCGACAGGTTGAGCGTGTGGCCGAACTCGTGTGTGAACACGCCGGCCACCATCTCGCCATTGGTGTCACTGGCATCGACGAACCAGCCGTTCAAAAGCGCGGTGGCCTCAACGATCGTCCCGTCGGGCTGCGAGATCTCCGGGAACGCGATCCCGAGCACGGCCCAGCGCGGCACGCCGAAGATGTTCTCCAGGATCGCCCCGTCGGTGTCGTAGAGGACCCAGATGCCGTAGCCGTCCTGGTTGGAGTAGAACTGGCCGGCGTTGGCATCCGTTACGTCGGCGATGCCGGTCATGCTCTCGATCGTGCCGACGACGTTGGCCTCGAAGGTCGAGGTCGGGACGTTGCTCCACTGGTCGAAGGCGAATTGCGTGATCTCGTTGACCC
>JBFFZZ010000097.1:0-10223 GCA_041568335.1 Candidatus Polarisedimenticolaceae bacterium
CAGCGAGGTGATCTACATCGACCGTTACAAGGTCTGGGGCTCGCCCGTGCAGGACGAGGGCCTGCCGGAGCCGGCGACCTGGACCGAGCTCGGCGAGGTGACCAACGCGACCGAGTACTACGATCCGGTGTCCATCCCACCGGGCCAGGTGCGGCACTACAAGGTGCAGGCGGTGGACAGCTGCGCGCCGCCCAACGAGTCGGAGCTGTCGGCGGGTGCCGCCGCGAACTGCACGTTCAGGGGTCGTGTGGAGATCCGGGAACCGGACTGGGACGAGGACGTTTCGGCCTTCGAGCTCGTCCAGGTGGTCCTCGAGGATCCCGACCCGACCGCGGTCCAAGGGGAAGTTCGTGTGACCTGGACGAAAGAGACCGGGGAGTCCTGGAAGAAGGTCATCGGGAACGGGGGAACCACTTGGTCGTACTCGTGGGACACGACGCCGGCAGGCGAGCCCACGGGGTTCTTCCAGCCCGGTCGCTACGTGATCACGGCGGAGGTGGATCAAACCGTCGCCGCCCAGAGCTGTACCGGCGTGGCCACGGTCCGGGTCACGGTGACGAATTGACCGTGCCGCCCCGCGGGCGTCCTCTCATGCGAACCGATCTCACCCCGCGGAACGGCCAGCGTGGATCGGCGCTCGTGATCGCCCTGCTGGTCACGGTCGTGCTCGCGTTGCTGGGGATCTCGTTCCTCCTGATGGCGGAAACCGAGAATCGCATCGCTCAAAACGAACAGCGCTCGGCGCAGGCCTACTTTGCCGCGCAATCCACGATTCGTGTCGTCAAGAGCTGGTTTGACTACCCGGCGAGCGGCGTGTCCATGCCGGCGCTGACCGACGTCGATCGTACGCAGCGTCGGATCATCGACGAGACCGACCCCTACGATCCGACCGACGTGACGCCCGCCGACGGTGTGCTCGGATCCGCGCCCTACTACAAGCAGGCCGTCGATTTCGATGCCGATACGCGCGACGATGTCTTCGACCGGCCGTACCGCGGAGGCTTGCTGCACCAGTTCCTCGGTACCGAGGATGGTCCGGACGTTGTCATCGACGAGACGGACGCGACCGCGGCAACGTTCCTCCGGGCGCTGGAACAGACCATTTTTCCGGACTATCCCGGCGACAACGTGGAGTTCCGGATCGCCCGCATCGATCTCTTTGCCCCGCCGTACGCTCGCGTGAACAGCACCACGTGGGGCCGCTACGGAGTCGCCACGGTGCGTGTTCTCGTACGCTTGCTCAATACCGCGACCCAGCGCGTCGTCGCCGAGCGCGAGATGCGTGCCGTCCTGACCGAGATCCCGTATTGGGGCGCCTTCGGTCCGTTGCATTCGTGCGGTGATCTGACGTTGACCGGGGCGCCGATGACCGTCCATTGGGGTGCCGTCACGGCCGATGGGCAGATGCAGCTTTCGACGTCGGTCGGCGACGTGCCGGCGGGATTGCCCAGACGACTCCCCGTGATCCCGCGAGCGGACTCGTTGTTGACCTCGATCAGCTGGGAAGACTGGGCCGCGGAGGTCGTCGGTCAGTCGGTGGCGGACCCCTGGATCCGGTTCCACGCGGGCTCGTCGATCGTGGCGCCGGTGGTTCCGGGCAACCCGCAGCCCTACCCCTCTCCCTGGGACGGATGGGCGGTCGGCAACCCGGCCCCCGGGCCCTGCTGTGACGTGCCGTCCCACCTGTTCCAGGACCAACCCATGACGAGCTGTCCGGTGTACGAGTACGAGGCTTGGAAGGGCGTCGCCAGCTCCGGCGAGCGCGGCGTCCACTACTTCTCCTGGGACGGGACCCGGTTCGTGGAAAACGGAACGGGCGATGCAGGGACGGTACAGGCGCTGACCGATGGGCGGGAGGGGATCTTCTTCTTCGATACCACCGATGGTCTACCCCCGCGCGACGACGATGCCGACCTCGTGTTCGACAACCTCACACCCGCATTCACGATCGGCGGGAGCTGGAGTTTCCGCGGTGTTCTCTACGCCAACGCCGCCGGGGTTCGGTTCAACGGCGCGACGGGGGTCGACCGCCAGATTCGCGCGCCCGGCGAGCCGTTCCTGGACCTGGATACGGACGGGACGTTCGATACCGGTGAGTCGTTCGTCAATCTTGCCTACCCGTCAACCACCGCGACCGCGCTGGACCCGCCGGTCATCCAGGACTCGGGCAGCAGACAAGCGCGCGGTCCGGCCGTCACGCTACCCGTCTCGATGCACGGGTTGCTGGTCAACCAGGGCACGTTCGAGGCGACGGGGACCGGGACGCTCTACGGTAGCGTCGTGGCCGTCGGAGGTGTCACCCAGGCCGTGGCCGACGGATCGCAACCGACCCCGAGGCTGATCTTCGACCGCTCGCTCGTCGACGGCTTTCCACCGGTGGGCTGGGACCTCCCTCGGGTCACCGTGACCGGCTGGGTCACCGAAAGGGAGTGATCCAGCGGGTTTTGAACACCCGCGTGACCGCCGCGCCGCCGGACTCTAGATTCACGGGAGGAGGTGCGCAATGCATTTGCGGATTCTCAGCCTGCTGTTCGTCCTGGTGGCGACGGCCACGGTGGCCGGGAAGACCCAAGGGTCGGACCCCAAGACGAAACCGCAGCCGAAGGCCGACGACGAGGAGGTCCTGACGTTCACGACCGCGGACCTCGAGAAAAAATACGGTAAGTCCGCCAAGCCCAAACCCGCCGTCAAGGCACAGGCCGGCAGCGCCCCGGCCCCGCGGGACAAGGCCGCGCCCGGTGGGGGCGGCAAATCCGACGAGGCTTCCGCGGCCCGGGCGGCATCCGACCCGCTGTCCCGACTGCAGGCGAGCCAGCAAGCACAGCGCGACCGGGCGGCCCGCCGGGCCGAAGCGCAACAGAAGGTCGCCGCAGCGCAGAAAAAGGTCACGGAGCTCGAGCAACGGTTGTCCAAGCTGCGGAACCCGCTGCTCGGCGCCCCCAAACCGGGCGACGACGAGAAGCGCGCCTGGGAAGGTAAGAATCAGGCCGAGCGGCTGCGCATGACCGAGAAGAGTCTCGCGACGGCACGCGAGGAGCTCGCCGCGGCGCAGACGGAGCTGGTCGAGATCCGCTGAGTGTCTTGACAGCCTTCCGGACCCCTCCTAGACTCTCGCCGGTTTCCCCACCCCGCTGGAGGGCACGATGGAAGCGGCGAGCTTGACCGGACGCGATCTGATCTCCCTGCTGGACTTCGACCCCGACGAGCTGCAACGGCTCCTGTCGCTCGCCGCCGACGCCAAGGCGGACCCCGCGAAGTACCGTGACGCGCTCGCCGGGCGCACGTTGTTCATGTACTTCGAGAAGCCGTCGCTACGGACGCGCGTGACCTTCGAGGCCGGCATGACCCAACTCGGCGGACACGCGATCTACTACACCGCCAACGACGGCAAGATCGGCGTACGGGAGTCGGTCGAGGACGTCGGGAGGAATCTCGAGCGCTGGGTCGACGCGGCGATGTGCCGCACGTTCAGCCATCGACTCGTCGAGGATCTGGCGAAGTTCAGCTCCGTGCCGGTCATCAACGGCCTCACCGACCTGCTGCACCCGTGCCAGGGATTGGCCGATTACCTGACCCTGCAAGAGGTGCGCCCCGACCTGGCCGGTGCCAAGCTGGTCTACCTCGGCGACGGCAACAACGTGGCGCACTCGCTGCTTCACGGCGGGGCGCGGCTCGGGGTCCACGTCACCGTGATCACCCCCGAGGGCCACGAGGTTGACGGCGATGTCCTCGAACGCGCCCGCGCGGCTGCCGCCGAGACCGGAGCGACGATCGAGTGCGGGACCGACCCGGCGATGATCGAGGGCGCCGACGCGGTCTACACCGACGTCTGGGCCTCGATGGGGCAGGAGGACGAGGCGGCGGATCGGGACGCCGTTTTCCGGCCCTATCAGGTCAACTCCGCCGTGATGTCCCGCGCGGGAAAGGACGCCGTGTTCATGCACTGCCTGCCCATGCACCGGGGTGACGAGGTGACCGATGAGGTCGCCGATTCGACGAGCTCGGTGGTCTACCAGCAGGCCGAAAACCGACTGCACGCGCAGAAGGCGGTCATGCTGGCGGTGATGGCGGGCGCTTGACCGCCGTGTGGGCGGCCACCACGCCGCCGGTCATCGTCGACCACTCGCAGGCGACGAACCCCGATTCGCGGATCCGACCCGCCAGCTCGGCCGCGTCGGGGAACTCCGCGATCGTGCGCGCGAGGTAACGATACGGCCCCTCCCTGCCGGACACGCCGTCCCCGATCCGGGGCAGGATCCGGCCGAGGTAGAAGCGGTACAGGCTCGACAGCACGGGCGCGGTCGGCCGGCTGAACTCCAGCACCACGAGCTTGCCGCCGGGCCGCAACACGCGGTGGGTTTCGCGAAAGCCCCGGGCCATGTCCGCGAGGTTGCGCACCCCGAAAGCCACCGTGACCGCATCGAAGCTCGACTCCGGGAACGGCAGATCGAGGCCGTCCGCCTCGACCCGCACGATCCGATCGTCGAGCCCGAGCCGTTCGAACTTCGGCGCCGCGGCCTGCAGCATCGCGTGGCTGAAATCGCAGCAGACAACCCGCCCCGCACGCCGGCTGCGAACCAGCTCGATCGAGAGATCCCCGGTCCCACCGCAGAGATCCAGGACCCGGGCTTGCGGAGCCTCATCGAGCCGGGCCAGGGCCCGCCGCCGCCAGCTGCGGTCGAGGTTGACCGAGAGCAGGTGGTTGAGCAGGTCGTAGCGCGGCGCGACCCTGTCGAACATCCTGCGGACGCGTTCGGGCTGCTTGCTCTCGACGGGCAAAACCGGTTTTTCCTCCCACGCTCGCCTTCGGTCCGACGGTGGGGCATAGTTATAGCAAGCCACCCCCCGGTTGCCTTGACAACCCCCGGAGCGGGTGCTACAAAGCGCTTTTCTTTCAAGGGTTTTCGAGCGCTCGAGGTTTCCGAGGGTACTCGCAGTGAAGACGTACGTCCCAAAACAAGCGACGGTTCAACGTGATTGGTGGCTGGTCGACGCCCAGGGTCTGACCCTGGGGCGATTGGCGACCGAGGTCGCCCGCCGGTTACGCGGCAAGCACAAGCCCGCGTACACGCCGCACCTCGACACCGGCGACCACATCATCGTCGTCAATGCCGAGAAGGTCGCGTTGAGCGGGCGCAAACTCGAAACGAAGATGTATCGCCGCCACAGCGGCTATCCCGGCGGCCTGCACGAGGTGCCGGCGGTCAAGTTGCTGGCGACGCAACCCGTCCGGCTCGTCGAGTCCGCCGTGCGCGGCATGCTGCCGAAGGGCTCCCTCGGTCGTCGGATGGTGCGCAAGCTGAAGGTATACGCGGGTTCCGATCACCCCCATCAGGCGCAGCAGCCGCAGCAACTCGAGTTGCCCGGCGCCAAGCGCGACCGTTAGGAGATCCTGTCGTTGAGTGACGCACTTCAAAGCTACGGCACCGGACGCCGCAAGACCGCTTCCGCTCGCGTTTACCTGCGGCCCGGGACCGGTAAGTTCACGGTCAACAAGCGCCCCTTCGAAACCTACTTCCCGAACGACATGGTCAAGATGATCATCCGTCAGCCGCTGGTGCTGACCGAGACCGAGAATACGTTCGACGTGATCGTCAACGTCACGGGTGGCGGTTACACGGGCCAGGCAGGCGCCTTGCGTCACGGCATCGCGCGCGCGCTGGTGCAGCACAACCCCGAACTGCGCTCGACGCTCAAAGAGGCGGGCTTCCTCACGCGTGACCCGCGCGAGGTGGAACGAAAGAAATACGGTCAACCGGGAGCGCGCAAGCGGTTCCAGTTCTCGAAACGTTAACGGATCGAATCGAAACGGTATTCGCGTAGCGATCAGGAGGAGTCGTTGGTTTCCGTCAAGATGAAAGAGTTGCTCCAGGCCGGGGTGCACTTCGGGCACCAGACCCGGCGCTGGAACCCTAAGATGAAGCCGTTCATTTTCGGGGCTCGCAACGGCATCTACATCATCGACCTCCAGAAGACCTCCCGGAAGCTGCGCGACGCCCTGACCTTCGTGTCGGGGGTTGCGGCCCGTGGAGGCGCGGTCCTGTTCGTCGGGACCAAGCGCCAGGCTCAGGAAGTCGTCGTCGAGGAGGCCAAACGCAGCGGCCAGCACTACATCGATCAACGTTGGCTCGGCGGGACGCTGACCAACTTCACGACGATCCGCCGCAGCATCAACCGTCTCAAGACGCTCGACGAAATGACCGAGGACGAGTCGGCAAAGCTGACCAAGAAAGAACGCTCCAAGGTCGACAAGGAGCGCGGGCGGTTGGAAAAGACGTTGGCCGGGATCAAGAACATGGAACGCTTGCCCCAGGCCGTCTTTGTCGTCGACCCGCAAAAGGAGCGCATCGCGGTCGCCGAGGCGAACAAGCTCGGGATCCCCGTCATCGCCGTCGTCGACACGAATTGCGATCCGGATCCGATCGACTACCCGATCCCGGGCAACGACGACGCGATTCGCGCGATCAAGTTGTTTGCCGGAGCGTTTGCGGACGCCATCATCGAGGGTACCGCCGCCTGGGAGACGACTCCGAAGACCCGCGACCGCAAACAGGATGCCCAGGCCGGCCCCGCGACGCCGCAGTCCATCGGCGATCGGGTCCGCGCCCGCGAGGCCCGTCGACTGCGGGCGCGCAAGCAGGTCCGTCCGCGTGGCGGTGACGAGGGGGCCACGGAGGCGGTCCCCGCCGGAGCGGACAACACGACGGCCAAGGAGTAGCCGGCGTTAACAACGAACTTTGGAAGCCCCGCCGTGTACGCGCCGGGGCTTTTTGATGCCGGTTCGACGACCGGCAGGAGTCCGACACGATGACGATCACAGCTGGAATGGTGAAAGAGCTCCGCGAAAAGACCGGGGTCGGCATGATGAAGTGCAAACAAGCGCTTCAGGAAGTCGACGGCGATGTCGGCGCGGCCGAGAAGCTCCTGCGCAAGCAGGGCGAGGCCGCCGCGGCCAAGAAGGCCGACCGTGCCACCGGAGAGGGTGTCGTCGGTTCGTACATCCATACGGGTGGGAAGATCGGCGTCCTGGTCGAGGTCAACTGCGAGACCGATTTCGCGGCGCGTAGCGAGGACTTTCAGGGTCTCGTCCGCGACCTCGCGATGCACGTCGCCGCGGCGGCTCCGCGCTTCGTCTCCCGGGACGAGGTGACCGAGGCGGACCTGGCCGAGGAACGCGAGATCGCCCGCGATCAGGCGCTTCGGTCGGGCAAGCCGGAGACCATCGTGGACAAGATCGTCGAAGGCAAGATGGAGAAGTTCTACGCGCAGAACTGCCTCCTCGAGCAACCGTTCGTCAAGGACCCGGACAAGACGGTCAACGAGTTGATGCACGAGGCGGTCGGCCGCATCGGCGAGAACATGCACATCAAACGCTTCACCCGCTACGTGCTCGGCGAGGACAGTTGAACGCCGTCTGAACGATCGGAGGCGTGATGGCCGAAGTCAGATTCAAGCGTGTCCTGCTCAAGCTCTCGGGCGAGGCGCTGATGGGCGAGCAGGAATTCGGAATCTGCCCCGAGATGATCGCCCGCCTGTCGGACGAGCTGGTCGAGGCGCACAAACTCGGCGCGGAGCTGGCTCTCGTGGTCGGCGGGGGGAATTTTTTTCGCGGAGCCCGCGCCGCCGGCGCGAACATGGATCGGGTCAGCGCCGACCACATGGGCATGCTGGCCACGCTGATCAACTCGCTGGCGCTCCAGGATGCGCTCGAGCGCCGCGGTCTCGATACGCGGGTGTTGTCGGCGTTGGAGATTCGCCAGGTCGCGGAACCGTTCCTCCGCCGGCGTGCCCTGCGCCACCTCGAAAAGGGTCGCGCGATCATCCTTGCCGCGGGCACCGGGAACCCCTACTTCACGACGGACAGCGCCGCGGCCCTGCGCGCGATGGAGGTCCGCGCCGAGATCCTGCTCAAGGCCACCAAGGTCGACGGGATCTATTCCGACGATCCGGTGACGAACCCCGCGGCCGAGCTGATCCGGAAAGTGGGTTATCTTGAGGTCCTCGAGCGCGGGTTGCGGGTGATGGACTCCACCGCGATCTCGCTCTGTATGGACAACAAAATGCCGATCGCCGTGTTCAACATGCGCACACCGGGTAACCTGAAGAAGATCATGCTCGGCGAGGAAGTCGGGTCGATCGTTTCGGAGTAGACGCATGCCGCAAGAAGAAGTGTTGAAACGCGCCGGCCAGCGGATGGACGCCACCGTGGAAGACACGCGCCAGAAGCTCGCCACCGTACGCACCGGCCGCGCGACGATCGGTATCCTCGACGGGATCACCGTCGAGTACTACGGCACGCCGACCCCGCTCAACCAGGTCGCCAAGCTGTCCGTCCCGGAAGCCAACCTGATCGTCGCCCAGCCGTTCGACCAATCGATCCTCGGCGACATGGAACGCGCGATCATGGCGTCGGATTTGGGGCTCAACCCGTCCAACGACGGCAAGCTCGTGCGTATCCCGATCCCGCCGCTGACCGAAGAGCGCCGCAAGGAGCTGGGCAAGAAGGTCCGCCAGCTGGGTGAGGACGCCAAGACGGCGGTGCGCCAGATTCGACGCGACGCCAACGAGGAACTCAAGAAGCTCGAAAAGGACAGCTCCATTTCCGAGGATGACTCTCGCCGGTCTCACGACGAAGTGCAAAAAGTGACCGATGCCCACACGGCCAAGATCGACGAGCTGGTCGCCAACAAGGAAAAGGAGCTGACAGAGATCTAGTGTCCCGGACCTCTTCAGCGGACTTCGCCGGCATCGTCGTTGCAGCCGGTCGCGCGGAACGCTTCGGCGGGCCGCAGCCAAAACAATTCCTCGAAATCGACGGCCGCCTCGTCGTCGAGCTCAGCGTCGACGCCCTGGCGCGGGAGGCCGCGGTCGATTCCGTCGTCGTCGTCCTCGCTGCCGATCGGATGGACGGCGAATATGCGACCCGGCTGCGCGCGCATCCGCGAGTGAGCAAGGTCGTCGAAGGCGGGGCGACCCGCGCGGACTCCGTCGCGGCGGGGCTCGCGGCGGTCGACCCGGGTTGCCGTTACGTTCTGGTCCACGATGCCGCACGCCCGATGGCTTCTGCGGAACTGGTGGCCCGTGTGATCGAGGCCACGCGGGCCCATGGCGCGGCGATTCCGGTGGTCGCCTTGTCCGACACGGTGAAACGCGTTGCCGAAGACGGCAGGATCGAGGCGACACTCGATCGTGCGACCCTGCGATCGGCACAGACCCCGCAGGGGGCGCTGCGTGAGCGGCTGGCCGACGCGCTGGCGGCAACGGAACGCGGCGCGCACACCGACGAGGCGGCCGCGCTGGAGGCCGCCGGCCAGCGCGTCGTGACGGTCGAGGGCGAGGCGGCCAACATCAAGATCACCCGCGCCGCCGACCTCGAGCAGGTGCGGCGTGGGCTGGGAGGGGACGTGGATCTCCGTGTAGGCAGCGGTTTCGACATCCACCGGATCGATGCAGCGCGCCCTCTCGTGCTGGGCGGGATCCGCTTCGAGAACGAACCGGGGCTGGCGGGCCACTCGGACGCCGACGTGGTCCTGCACGCCGCGATGGACGCGGTTCTCGGTGCCGCCGGCCTCGGGGACATCGGCACGCTGTTTCCCCCCGGCGACGATCGATGGGCCGGCGCAGACAGTTTCGGTCTCGCCGAGATCGTGCGAGCGAAGATCGACGACGCCGGGTTTCGCCTCGTCAACCTCGACCTGACACTGCTCGCGGAACGACCCAAGATCGGCCCGCGCGCCGGCGAGATGCGCGCCCGGGTGGCGGCGGCCTTCGGCATCGAGCCCTCTCGCGTGGGTCTGAAGGCGACGACGCTCGAGCGGCTCGGCAGCCTGGGGCGTCACGAGGGCATCGCCTGTCAAGCGGTGGCGCTCCTGTCGCGCACATGAAACGCCAGCGGGGCACGACCGAGGATGACCGGACCGTCTATGGTGTCCACCCGGTCATGGAGCTCGTTGAAAGAAAGCCTCACGAGGTGGTGCGGATCTGGGTCGCCCGCGAGGACGATCGCAAGCTCGGCCGGCTGCTTCGTACCGCGCGCCACGCGGGGATCCCGGTCAGCCGACTGCCGCGAGCGGCCCTGAACCGGCGTCTCCCTCGCGGTGTGAACCACCAGGGCGTGGCGGCGCTTTCCGCGGCCAGCCGGTACGTGCCGCTCGAGCGGGTCCGGCAGGCCGGGGAGAGCGGGGCGGGGCTCCTCGTGGTCGTCGACGGCGTCCAGGATCCGG
>JBFFZZ010000098.1:0-10157 GCA_041568335.1 Candidatus Polarisedimenticolaceae bacterium
GAGGATCGACTCGTCGAGACCTGCGTCTGTGGCTTCGAGCAGGGTCCCGGCGAGGCCCGCCGGTTGGCCCGACGCCTCAACCACCGCGGCGCGCAGCGCTGGATCGAGGCGGCGCGAACGAAGGTGCCGCCGGATGCGGGACGGGCCTGAGGTGGTCGAGGAGACCCGGCGACTCGCCGGCCGACGGGTGCTGGTGACCCGCGCGCCCGAGCTGGCCGGGCCGTGGGTCGAGGCGCTGGAGTCGCGCGGGGCCACCGTCGCCTCGCGTGCGGTTTTCACGCTCGAGCCGATGATCGACGAGCCCGGCGTTCAACGCTCGATCGATCGGATCCAGGATTGGGACTGGATCCTGTTGACCAGCCGGAGCGGGTTGCGGTTCCTGGTGCAGGCTCTCGCTGCCCGTGCGATCCGGCTCCGCGATGTCGACGCCAGGATCGGAGTGGTCGGACCGCGGACCGCCGCGGCGCTCGAAGACCACGGGCGGACGCCCGACGCCGTCGCGGTCCCACCCGACGGGGCGGGGCTGGCGGCGACGCTCGAGGGTCGCGTCCATCCGGGCCAACGCGTCCTCATCGTCCGTCCTGACGAAACGCGCAAGGGACTCGCCGAGCGCCTCGAAGAGTACGGCGCGCAGGTTCACTCGGTCCCGTTCTACCGGAACCGAGCGGCCGAGCATCTGGCCGGCGTGGCAAGCGAGCTGACCGGCGGCTCGTACGACGCCATCGTCTTCGGCTCACCCTCGGCGTTCCTGCGTCTGCGCGAGGCCTGGGGTGAACGGGCCGCTCACGATCTCGCAGGCATCGCGCTCGTCGCCATCGGGGGAACGACGGCGGAAGCGATCCGCGGCGGGGATTTCCGCGTGGCCGCGATCGCCTCGGAGCCGACGCCCGAGGGGATCGCCGATGCGGTCGAGGTCGCGCTTTTGCCCTAGCCTCTCGCTGCGACGGGTCGGGGGGGTTGTGTTACCATCGCCAACCTTTTTTTCGCGGGATCCCGGACGACGATGAACACTGCACCGGCGAAACGCACGCCGCTCTACGATCGCCATGTCGCCCACGGCGGGCGCATCGTGCCGTTTGCGGGTTGGGAGCTGCCGGTCCAGTACGGCGGTCTCATCGACGAGCACATGGCGGTTCGCCGCCACGCCGGTCTGTTCGACGTGAGCCACATGGGCGAAGCGCGTGTGGGTGGACCTCAGGCCCGCGACTTCCTGCAGCACCTGACGTGCAACAACGTCGCCAGACTCAAGGTGGGCCGCGCCCATTACAACGGGCTGATGACGCCCACCGGTTGCTTCCACGACGACCTGTTGATCTACCGGCTCGATGAAGCACAGTTCCTGCTGGTCCTCAACGCCGCCAACGTCGACAAGGACCTGGCCTGGATGCGCGATCACCTCTCCGGCTTCGACGCCGAGTTGACCGACGAGTCGGAGCAATGGGCGCTGCTCGCCCTGCAGGGCCCGCGGGCCGTGACGATCCTCGAACCGCTGGCCGACGATCCGGTCGCCGAGCTGCCGTACTACGGTTTCGCCCGGACCGCGGTCGCCGGCGTGGAGTCGCTCGTTTCCCGCACCGGCTACACCGGGGAGGACGGCTTCGAGCTGTACGTCCCGTCCGACGGTGCGGGGAGCGTCTGGGACGCGTTGATCGAGCGTGGTGCCGGGCACGGGCTTCAGCCGGCCGGCCTCGGCGCGCGGGATACGCTGCGGCTCGAGGCCAAGATGGCGTTGTACGGGAACGACATCGACGACACGACCACGGCGCTGGAAGCCGACCTAAGCTGGATCGTCAAGTTCAAGAAGGGCGAGTTCATCGGCCGCGACGCGCTGGCGCGTCAAAAGGCCGAAGGGGTCCCCCGACGCCTCGTGGGGTTCGAGATGGAGGGGCGCGCCATCGCTCGGCACGGGTACGAGGTCTGCATCGACGGACGCACGATCGGTCGGGTCACCAGCGGAACGCTCGCGCCTTACCTCGACAGGCGCATCGGCCTGGCCTACCTCCCGTCGGAGTATTGCGATGTGGGGACACCGTTCGAGGTCCGGGTGCGCGGCAACCCGCACCCGGCCCGCGTGGTCGAGACGCCGTTTTACAAACGAGACCGTACCTAAGGAGAGCCAGTCATGGTGCCGACCGATCGACGTTATTCGAAAGAGCACGAATGGGTCCTCGTCGCCGACGATGTGGCCACCGTCGGGATCACGCACTTCGCCCAGGATCAACTCGGCGACATCGTTTTCGTCGAGCTGCCGGAAATCAACGCCGAGCTGTCCCGGGACGAGGTCATGGGTACGATCGAATCGGTCAAGGCGGTCTCGGAGATCTTCGCGCCGATCTCGGGCACCATCCTGGAGGTCAACCAAGACTTGGAGGCATCGCCCGAGACGGTCAATTCCGATCCCAACGGCGCGGGCTGGTACTGCAAGATGACGATTGCCGATCCGGCGGATCTGGAAGCCCTGATGGACGCGGCCGCGTACGAGCAGCTGACCAAGGAGTCCTGATCCATCAGCGTTCGAGAGAGGCGATCCAATCGGCCAGTGGCTCGATCGGGAGCCCGATAACGTTGCTCATCGACCCGTCCAGCTTGGCGATCCACGTTCCATCGAGATCCTGGATCCCGTACGCCCCGGCCTTGTCGAGCGGGGAGCCCCCGGCGACGTAGCGCTCGATCTCCTGAGCCCCGACGGATCGGAACACCACCCGAGTCGTGATCACGCCACCGGCCTCGCGGCGGTCGTCGGTTCGGACGAGCGCCACACCGGTGAGGACCTGGTGGGATCGTCCGCGGAGTCGCGTGAGCATCTCCCGTGCGATCGCGGGCGTCGCCGGCTTTCCGAGAACGTCCTCACCGAGTACCACGGCCGTGTCGGCACCGAGGACGATCCCGGCGGGCCGGGCCCGATCCAGCAGGTCGATCGCGGAGAGCACCTTGTCGCGCGCTACCCGCCGGACCATCGCCGCCGGCGACTCTCCGGGTAGCCGCTCCTCGTCGGCCCGCTGCAGCACGCGCACGGGGTCGTAGCCCGCGTCGCGAAGCAACGCCAGGCGTCGAGGGGAGGTGGAGGCCAGGTAGAGGCGCATGACCCCATGATCCGCAAAAAAGTCTCGTTACACCACTTTTACTTGCACCCGTGGCGCGCAGGCGGAACCATGAACCCGGGGCGTCGCGGGGTTCCTTTAGTATCCTCCCGTGGCGCAAGATGGAGTTGCAAACGATGCGAGTTCGGCAGCGGACGCGCGCGGCGGTTCTCGGCCTCCTGGCGCTGAGTTGGACGAGTGTCCACGCGTCGGGACTGGTCCCACCGAGTGAAGCGCCCGACGTCGCGCTCGTTTACACGGGCGATGTGATCGGGTATCTCGACCCCTGCGGCTGAAAGAAGTTCCCCGCGGGGGGCCTGGCCCGGAGGGCCTGGGTCGTTCAGGAGTTCCATCGCAAGTTTCCCACGACGCCGGCGCTGCTCGTCGACTCGGGGAACTTCTCGGATAACCCGTCGGCGCAAGGCGAGGTCCGCACCCGCGCGCTGCTCGAGGGGATGCGGCGTATCGGCTATTCGGTCGTCAACGTCGGCGAACGCGACATCCGGCTCGGCTGGGAGCGGTTCGAGGAGCGCACCAGAGACTCCGACCTGACGTTCATCTCGAGCAACATCGTCGACAAGCAAACGCAGAAGCCCGTCTTCCCGACCCACCGGGTCGTCGAGGTCACGTCGCCGGACGGTTCGCGGACCAAACGCATCGGTGTGGTCGGTGTCGTTCGCTTCAACCCGATCTTCTCCAAGCCCGGTCCGACCGGAGCGCCGATGGCCATCGCCCACCCGACCGAGCCGGTCCGCCAGGCGGTCTCCGCCGTGCGGGCGGAAGGCGTCGACCTGGTCGTGTTGCTCGCCGCGATGCATCGCGCCGACGCCTCGCGCCTGGCCACCGACATTCCCGGCATCGACTTCATCCTCGGTTCCTACGGCGGGCTCTACACGCCGCATCCCGAAGAGCTCGATGAGACCGTGATGATCTACGCGGGCAACCAGGGCAAGCGACTCGCGATCACACGTGTCTTCCTCAACGACCAGGGAGAGATGACGGACTATCAGGCCCGCCAGCACCTGATGGGGAACCGTTACCCCAGCGTCCCCGAGATGCTCGAATTCGTGGAGCAGGCTCACGCCCGCGCGGACAGGGCGGGTCCGGGCGCCAAGGTTCACGCCCCGGCGCCCCAAACCGTTGCGGTGGCGGCGGGCCGTTACACGGGCAACCAGGTTTGTGCGAGTTGCCATGCCGAGGCCTACACGCATTGGGCGGCCACTGCGCACGCGCACGCCCTCGACACGCTGGAGAACGATCCCAAGGGGGCCGGCGCGGAGTGCCGCTCGTGCCACGTCACGGCGCTCGGCGAACGGGGTGGCTTCACGAGCAGGAAAGCATCGCCGGATTTCGCCTCGGTCGGCTGCGAAACCTGTCACGGCCCGGGCACCGCTCACGCGACGACGCCGACACGCGGCTACGGTCGCGTCACGGTGTCCAGTTGTGCGGGTTGCCACACGCGTGAGCACTCGCCCGAGTTCGATTACTACACCTACCTGGGCAAGGTGAAGCACCAGGAGACGGTCCAAGGATCGCGGTGACCGGTCGCGCCCTCGGCGTCGACCCCGGAACGGCACGGATCGGGCTGGCGCTCTCCGATCCGTTGGGGGTCACCGCTCAACCGATCGATGCTCTCGATTGCATCGGCTCGAGGCGCGATCTGAACAACATCGCCGAGCGGGTCCGTGAGCTCGACGTCCGGACGGTCGTCGTCGGCCTGCCTCTCACGCTGTCCGGCGAGGAAGGCCCCGCCGCCGCGGCGGCCCGCCGGTTCGCCGAGGGTCTGAAACGCCGACTTCCCGGGGTCTGCATCGAGTTATGGGACGAACGCTTGACCACCGCCCAGGCGGAACGCACCATGATCGATGGGAAGCAGCGACGGGCCAAGCGGCGACAGCGGATCGACTCGCTGGCGGCTACGTTGATCCTGCAAAGCTGGTTGGACGCAGCTGCGTACCAACGGACGGAATCGGATTGAGCCGCATCATCCGACAACGCCTGATCCGCTTCGTTATCGGGGCCGCTCTCGTGCTGGTCCTGATCCTCGGCGCGGCTGCGGGTTGGTTTTTCCACCAGCTCCAGCGGCCCTATGCGGGTTGGACGGGCGATCACGTCGACGTCGTGCTCGAGCCGGGCATCAGCGCGGGAGCGATGCTCGAGCGGCTCGCCGAGGCAGGCGTGCTGGAGCGCCCGCGCCTGGCCCGTGCCTACCTCTCCTGGACGGGTGGGGGCGCCGCGCTTCAGGCGGGGGAGTACCGTTTCGAGGAACCCACCGGCCCGCTGGACATCCTTGCGAGGCTGCGCGAGGGCGACGTGCTGTTGCACGAGGTCACCGTGCCCGAAGGACTCGATCTCAACCAGGTCGTAAAGACCGTCGCGGCAGCGGGGTTTGCCGGCGAGGAGGCGCTGCGCACCGCATTCGGCAGGGTCGACGGGATTGCCGACCGCGACCCCGACGCCCGCGACCTCGAGGGCTACCTGTTCCCGGACACGTACCGCTTCAGCCGCGACGCGACCGCCGAGGCGATCGCCGACCGGATGCTGGGCCAGTTCAAGTCGGCCGTCGGCGAGGACTACGCGCAACGGGCGGAAGCCGTCGGGTTGACCGTTCGCCAGGCCGTCACGCTGGCCTCGCTGATCGAAGAGGAGACTTCGGTGCCCGAGGAGCGCCGGCGAATCTCCGCGGTGTTTCACAACCGCCTGAAGCGCCGGATGCCGCTGCAGTGCGATCCGACGGTGCTCTACGCCCTGAAGCGGGAAGGACGGCCGGTCGCCCGGCTCTACTCCAAGCACCTCAAGTTCGATTCGCCTTACAACACGTACCGTTACGCGGGGCTCCCGCCTGGACCGATCGCCAACCCCGGCAAGGCGAGCCTCGACGCGGCGGTCAACCCGATCGAAAGCCGGGAGTTGTACTTCGTGGCGTTACCCGGTCGCGGCGGACACGCGTTCAGCGAAACGCTGGAGCAACACAACCACGCGGTCGCGCGTTGGCGGGCCTACTTGCGATCCTCGAGATAGACGTCGTCTCCGCGATCGATCCCGTGGAAGTTGATCTCGCGCCGCCGGTTCTGATCCGAGATCTGTTCGTTGATCACGCCGTTCTCGTTGATCTCACCGGCCTGCAGGGCGCGGTAGTGAAATTTGCACAGGCCCTCGAGATAGACCCGGTCTTGGCAGAAGAGCACTCCGCCGAGGCTCGTTCGGAAGCGACAGTGATCCACGTCTGACTCCTTGAGGGACCGGCTTATTTTTGCATACTCGCGCTGTCGTCACCCGGTGTCGGGGGCGGCACGGATACCGATCGGTCCCTTTCGTCTCGAGCATCGCCGGCCCGCCCCATTTCGAATCGGTCATCCGGGGTTACGCAACCCGTGACACCGGCGCGCCCCGGAAGTGAAAAACCGAGGGAAACCTCGTTGGCAAGCCTCTTGCGATAAGGGAGGTCGAGCCCCAAACCCGGGAGTACGGCCCGGGATGCGGCGGCCCTCCCTGACCCCGGGGGTCGTCGCGCGTCGGATCGGAGCGAGAGTCAGAGGTGGTTCCCCCTCCCTCCAAACTCGAGACCTCCAGCCCCTCGCGGCGGTCTTTCTCGCTCCGGTCCGGCGCTCTCTTTTTGGGCTACAATCGACCCGATGCCCCGGCGCTTTCCGAAACGCGCGTTCGTCCCCGTGGGGAGTCTCCCCGCCACGCGGCTGGGTCTTTCGGCCAGCCGATCCGCGGAGCTGCAGCTGCACCGCGCCTGGATCCGGGTCGCCGGTCCCCGGCTGGCCGCCCAGGCGGCGGCGATCGGCATCCGACGCGGGGTGCTCGAGATCCGCATGGCCGCGCCCGACGACGCCTGGAGCCGAACGCTCGACGATCTTCTCCCGGCCCTGGCCGCCGCGATGGCCGCGGAACATCCGGGGTGGGGGATCGAGTCGGTTCGGCTGACCGACCCGTCGGGCGATCCACTCGGCGAGATCCAGACGCTGGCCGACCCCGTCCCTGCTCGCCCAGCGGCACGGCCGAGGCCTGCCGAGCGGGACCGCAAGCGCGAACCGATCCCGCTGGAGCGCTTGATGCGGGCTTACTTGTCCCGCTCGGGGGAGTCCTCGACCGACTGAGCCTCGGCGGTCAGCTCGAACGGGACATCGGTCGAGATCAGCTTGCCGTCGGCGTCCGAAACCTCGACCCGGACCCGGTACTTGCCGACCGGCCACTTTTCGGTCGTGGACAGCGCCCAGGCCTGCGAATGGTGCTCCTGGGCCGCGCGGGCCGCGAGACCGAGGTCGACCCAGCGCCCGTCGTCCTCGCGACCCTGGACCTGATACGAGACCTCGAGCGGCAGGGCCGCTTCGTAGACTTCGTAGAACAGCTGGATCGTCTCCCCGGGCCGGTAGTTCGAGGAGAACCGCGGGACGACCCGGAACGGCCCGATCGTGTAGGGCTCGTCATACGAGCTCAGCGCGCGGTAACGCAGGCTCTCGAGATCCTCGGCGAGCACGACGTCGCTGAAACGGAACCGTTCGCTGAGCGTTGGGAGCTTCAGCTCGCGACGCACCAACCCGGTCTTGGCCGTATCGGGATCCGCGACCAGGATCGTCAGTTCGTAATCGCCGGGCGGCAACACGATGCGCGCCTGCGCGAACCGCCGTCCGTCTTCCTCGTTCATCTTGAAGACGGTCTCGTCGAGGACGCGCTGCGACCGACTGGACCCGTCACCGAGGTCGAGCTCGTCGAGTGGCCGGAACCGCGCGATGACCGCGGGTTGATCCCGGCCCGCGGTGTAAGAGACGTCGACGGTCAACGAAACGAGCCACTCACCCCGGTGATCCGGGTGACCGAACCGGTCCACACGTGCCTCGACCTCGTGAGTGACGTAGGCCTCCCGGGTCTCGACCCGCTCGAGCAGCAGCTGGGCATGCGGCGGGACCTCCTGCATCTTGCCCAGGTCGAGCATCACCGACATCTCGGTGCGTCCGGGCATGCCCACGACGTCCATCCAGCGCTCGACCGGATCGGAACCCTCGTCCTGCATCGCTCGCGGGTTGAAAAAGACGCTGGAAAGCTTGGGATCGTAGGAAACCTTGTACTCCCCACCGGGTCCGCGGACGAACGGGACGACCGTGATCGGGTTGACGTCACGCCGTCCGCCGGCGCGACCCTCGTAGATCCAGCGGATGAGGCCTCCGACGCTGCGCGGGTCCTCGGCCCGGTATTCGGGCTCGTCCTGGATCTCGGTCGGCGGGCCGTAGAGGATGTGGATCTTCCCCCGATCGGTATGCCAACCCTCGCCGGCGCTGTCGAGGAACCGCTCGTTCGCCTCCCGGACCCGCTCCCAGAACAGCTGCCGGTACTCGTTGGTCATCGTTTCGGGGTGGGGGTCCCGCCGGGCCCAGAACCGCTCCACGAAGAGGATCCGTTCGTCGTCGGTCTTCAGCGCCCGGAACGCCTCCACCTCGCGCTTCTCCGCGATGTAGCGGATCGGTCCGTCGATCCAGCGCTTCAGTTCGGGGAGCTTGGGATCTTTCTTTTTCTTCGCGTCGGCCGGGAACAGGGCGGCCAGGAGGGCGAGCCCGAGGATCAGTCCCAGCTTCGGTCGGCGCATCGGTTCAACCTGCGCAACATTCGTGTTGCAGAAAGGGGTTTCCTCATGAGTATAGTCCGGCCGCCTCGATCCCGCCGCGGCCGTCCCCGTTTTCTTGCATGTCTGTTCTGAGGCATTAGATATAGAATATCCGGCGTGGCAAACGCTGCCGCGTGCACGGGTCGACAGAGCTGGGTAACGACGCAACCCCACGAGGTCGGGACGTGACGCGCAGTCATTTAGCCGGCGCTGGGGGCAACTAACTTGGGGCCCGGCAACGGGTGCCCGGCAACCAGAAGGAGGCCGCTCATGGCCTGGATGCGACAGAAGTCGGAAGCGGACAAACCGGCGACCGAGCAGGCGACGACCGCGACCACACCGCCAACCACGCCGGCCAAAGGGTCCGGACGGGAGACCAGAATGGAGAAGCTTGTGAATATCGGACAATCGGTGCAGATCAAAGGTGAGTTGACCGGTAACGAAGACTTGACCATCGAGGGCATGGTCGACGGCAAGATCCTCGTCAAGGATCACAGCCTGACGATCGGCGCCAACGGCCGGATCACCGCGGAAGTGCACGCCAAGACGGTCGTCATCGTCGGGACGATCACGGGCAACATCACCGCGGACGACAAGGTCGAGATCGCACCGTCCGGCACGGTGAACGGGGACATCCGCGCGCCGCGTGTCGCGATCTCGGATGGTGCCAAGTTCAAAGGTTCGATCGACATGGATCGCAAGGGTGCGTCCGCTCAGGCCTCGACCGCTTCGTCGACCTCGAAGGGTTCGGGGATGTCGACCCCCCGCACGGAGATGCCGCGCAGCGCGAGCCCGAGCGAATCGTAAAGCGTGCTCTTCCGCCGGAAGAGCGACCATCGGGTCGGCACGGTCGGACGTCCGCACGCTGCGTCGAGCGTCGCGGACGTACGGTCGTGCCCCAGCCTTGCCAAAGCGCTGAAGCGCATCTCCGCACGAGACAAACCACAGATCCTCGACCTCGGTCCGTTGTGCGGCTCGACGGCCGTGTTCCTCGCCAACCGCGGGGCGCGTGTCTGCGTGGAGGACTTCCAGCCGCCGCAGCCGCGACCCAAACCGAACAAGGACGACGTCGATCCGCCCGTGGTCGAACCGTTCCGCATCGATCAACCGGGCGAGGAGTTCGATCTCGTCCTGGGCTGGGAAGCGATCGACTTCACGCCCCCCGACCGGCTCGAAGAGGTGGTCGGCGAGATGAGGCGGCTGGTGCGAGAAAATGGCCTGATTCTCATGCTTTCTCGCAACACGACCGGCGCGCGCAAAGCCGTTCAGGATGTCCCCGGACGGTTCCGGGTCGAGGCCGACGACCGGCTCGCTCGCGAGCCCGCGGGGACGGCGACCCGCACGCGCTGGGTCCACCTGACCCGCGAGATCGAACGCGTGCTCAAACCGTTCTCGGTCCTGGGCATTCACCTGCAGCGCGATCAAACACGCGAGATCCTCGCGCTTCGCAAACCGGCGAAGTCCTAACC
>JBFFZZ010000099.1:0-10117 GCA_041568335.1 Candidatus Polarisedimenticolaceae bacterium
GATCACGGCACCGACGGCGGGTCCGAGGTGGTCCGCCGAATCTTCACGAGCGACTTCTTCGACGGAGAGACCTTCCGTGCCTGTCTGGAAGAGCTCTCGAAGAAGGCCGACCTGGCGCAATACACGACGACGGCGAGCGTCGAGGACCTCGAAGCGATTCGACGCGCGCTCGGCTACGAGCAGGTCAACCTCTCCGGCGGGTCGTACGGCACCCGCTGGGCTCTCGAGTACATGCGGCGGCACCCGGGGAGCGTGCGCAGCGCGATCCTCTACGGCGTCGCCCCGCCCTCGGAGCTCCTCGTCGAACGGGTCGCGGCCGACTTCCAGCGCGATCTCGATGCGCTCATCGCCGCCTGCGCAGCCGACGACACCTGCTCTACGGCCTATCCGAACTTCGCCCAACAGCTCGAGCGGATCCTCACCGGCGTGAAGAAGAAACCGGTCGAGGTCGTCGTCCGCTCCGGCGGCGAGCGGATCCCGGTCACGATGAGCTACGAGCAGCTCGTCACGGCGATGCGCTTCATGTTCTATTCGGTGCACAACGCGGCGACGCTGCCGTCCAAGGTCCAGGCGGCCGTGGAGGGAGACTACACCCCGTTTGCCGAGACCGTGACCGCGCTCTCCATCCAGCTGCACAACGCGATCGCCGAGGGCCTCTGGGCATCGGTGAAGTGTGCCGAGGAGCTGCCCTTTATCGACTACGAGAAGGCCAGGCGCCGGTCCGCCGGGACCGTGCTGGGAAGCTATCGTCTGGAGTCCGAACGGGAAATCTGTGCCATCTGGCCACGCGGCGCGGTCCCCGACGATTTCAACGAGCCGGTCGAATCCGATGTGCCGGCGTTGCTCTTCGCCGGAGAGTTCGATCCGGCGACCCCCGTGGAGCTCGCCGAAAGGACCGTGCAACACCTGAGCAAGGCTCTTCTGGTGCGTGTCGCGGAGCGCTCTCACTGGGGCCTCCGAGGCCCGTGCCTCGACGGGATGGTCGACCGCTTCCTCGAAACCGGCTCGGTGGAGGGCATCGACACCGGCTGTGCCGCGGAGTTCGAGCGGCCCGCCTTCGTCGTCGACTGATGGTGGTATCTTGACCCGCTGATGGGCAAGAAACGCGTTCTCTCCGGCATCCAACCGACCGGAAGCCTGCATCTCGGCAACTACCTCGGTGCGATCAAGCACTGGGTCGAAGGGCAGGACGCCAAGGAGAACTACATCTGTGTGGTCGACCTGCATGCGATCACCATCTACCAGGAGCCCGAGGCGCTGCGGCAAAGCGCGCGACGAACGGCGGCGCTGCTGATCGCCTGCGGGATCGACCCCGGGCGCACGACCTTATTCGTGCAATCGCACGTCAGGGCCCACGCGGAGGCCTGCTGGTTGTTGACCTGCGTCACACCGCTGGGCTGGCTCGAGCGCATGACCCAGTTCAAGGACAAGTCGGGTAAGCAGGAGACCGTCGGGGCCGGCCTGCTGACCTACCCGGTGCTCCAGGCCGTGGACATCCTGCTCTACGATCCCGACGAGGTGCCCGTCGGCGAGGATCAGAAGCAGCACGTCGAGCTGACCCGCGACATCGCCCAGCGGTTCAACAGCCTCTACGGCGAGACCTTCAAGCTTCCGGAGCCGATGATTCCCAAGGTAGCGGCCCGCGTGATGGGGCTGGACGACCCGACGCAAAAGATGTCGAAGAGTACGACCGGATCGGGTCACGCGGTCGGCCTCGACGACGACGATGCACGGATCCTCAAGACCTTCAAGCGGTCGGTGACCGACTCGGGCCGGGAGATCGCCTTTTCGGACGATCCCGAAAAGGCCGGGGTGAACAACCTGCTCGAGATCTACCGCGCGATCACGGAGAAGAGCCCGGCGGATGTGCTCGAGGACTTTGCCGACGCGCGCGGCTACGGCGATTTGAAGACGCGCGTTGCGGAACGTGTGATCGAGACCTTGGCGCCGATCCGCGGCCGTTACCGGGAGCTGCTCGAGGATCCCGCGGAGCTGGACCGGTTGATGGGCGTCGGCGCCGGCCGTGCGTCCGAGCGTGCGGAGGCCAAGCTCGCGTTGATCAAGGAGCGCATGGGCCTTTGAGCCACCGCTTCGCGGCCCGTGCGCCGTCGATCGCTGCGCTCATGATGCCGCCCGCGAACCCCGCGCCCTCGCCGCGCGGATAGAGGTTGTCGAATCCGACCGCCCGGTAGCTCTCGCGGTCTCGTGGCAGGCGGATCGGGCAGGAGCTGCGAGACTCGAGTCCGACGAGCAACCCCTCGGAGCTCGCGAAACCGGGGATCTGTCGTTCGAAGCGAAGTAACGCTCTGGCGATCGCGTCACGCGCGACGGCCGGAAGGAGCTCGTCCACACGTCCTTCGCGCGTGCCGAACGTGTAGCTCGACCTCCTCGGGTTCCGGGTCGTCCGCCCGGCGAGAAAATCGTCGGCGCGCTGCGCGGGTGCCGTGTAATCGGAGCCACCGGCCGCGAAGAACGCACGCTCCAGCTCGTGGCGAAAGTCGATGCCGCCGAACGGATCCGCACCGAACGTCTCGGGGCCGAAGGTGGTGACGAGCGCGGCGTTGGCCCACGGCGACGAGTGCATCGAGTTGCTCATCCCGTTGGTGCAGAGCAACCCCGGCTCGTTGACGCTGGCGACGATCTTGCCGCCGGGGCACATGCAGAACGAATGGCTCGCCGCCACGCCGTCTCCGGCCTTGCAGACCAGGTTGTAATACGCAGGGCCGAGCAGCCGGGCTTCGGGGGAATCTCCGTAGCGCCCGCGATCGATCAGCTGCTGGGGGTGTTCGATGCGGACGCCGAGCTGGAACGGTTTGCTCTCGACACGTACGCCCTGCTCGGCGAGCACACGGAGGGTATCCACGGCGCTCAGTCCCGGCGCGATGAACACGCCATCGCAGGGGAGCTCGCCGGCCGTGGTCTGGACGGCGGTCACTTTCGCCCCCTCGATGCGTAGCCGCTCCATCCGGGTGTTCCAGTGGAACGTCACGCCGGAGCGGCTCAGGGTGTCGCGCAGCGCGGGCAGGATGCGGTGCAGCCGGTCGGTCCCGATGTGTGCCCGCGAGTCGAAGAGGATGTCCTCGTCCGCACCGCATTCGACCAGGAGTCGCAGGCACGCCGGCTCCAACGGGTCGTCGATCCGCGTGTACAGCTTGCCATCGGAGTAGGTCCCGGCTCCACCCTCGCCGAACAACAGGTTCGACTCGGGGTTCGGGTTCCGGGTGCGGTGGAATCGAACGACATCGGTGCCCCGGCGGTCGAGCCGGGCGCCGCGGTCGATCAGATCCACCCGCACGCCGTTGATTCCGAGCACGTGGGCGGCGTACAGCCCCGCCGGCCCGGCGCCCACGACGACAGCCCGTCGGGGACCGGTCCGGGCCCGCTCGACGAGGAGCGACTCCGGGTGCGGAGCCTGGACCAGGCGTCCGCTCTTTTTCGCCGCGGAGAAGCGGCGCGACGTGTAACCCGCGGCCACCGTCAGGTCGACGTGCAGGATGAAACGCAGCCGACGACGACCGCCGGTGCGCCTGGCGTCGACCGATCTCCGGGCGATTCGCAACCGCCGGAGTGCCGTTTCCTCGACCCCCGCCACCTCGAGAGCGCGACGCTGTAGCGCACCCTCCGGCGCGTCGATCGGAAGCTCGAGACCGAGCAATCTCCAGGTTTCGAACACTGCGGGCATCCGCTCAATTAGTGTTGAAATCCTGGGCAAAAGCAACCCCGAGGAGCACCGTGGAAGTTTCCGACAGGGTCGTTGTATACTCGCCAACGAGGTTCTGCCCCCATTCTCTCGTACAGTAGCGAGGCGTGGACTGCCGAACGCTTAGTCGGTTTTGGGCCAGTGGGATACCTAGCAGTTTGCTGGGAGAACGGACGGAACCTGTAATGTTTGCTCCCCTGTACGGGGACGGGAAAGGGTTCGAAGGAATGGGTAACAGACTGTATGTGGGCAACCTGCCCTTTAGTGCGAGCGAAGAACAAGTTCGCGAATTGTTTGGGCAGAACGGCCGAGAGGTTACCGAGGTCAAGCTGATCACCGATCGCGACACCGGTCGCCCGCGTGGTTTTGGCTTTGTCGAAATGGGCAACTCCGAGCACGCCGACCAAGCCATCAACGACTTGAACGGTTACTCGATGGACGGACGTGCGCTGACCGTCAACGAGGCACGTGAGCGCACCGGTGGTCGGGGTGGTGGTGGTGGTGGTGGCCGTTACTAAGCCCGCCGATCCAACGCAAATAACAAAGGCGCCTCATCCGAGGCGCCTTTTTTTGTCTTCCGGTAATGTCCGGGCGTTATTTGTTGCGGCAAACGAGTAGCTTGGGGCCGTCCTCGAAGCCGACCTCCATCTTCTTGGCCTTCATCTCGACCACCTTGCCGCCGCCGAACACCTTGTGCTTGATGAAGTCGCCGACCTCGAAGGTCCCCGTCATCGAGTAGGCCTTGGCCTTCTTGAGCTCGGCGTCGGTCAGGATGACCGCCCCCTTCTTCTTTCTCGGAGCCTTGCGCTTTTTGGCCATCGCCGCCTTGGGTCGACGGAACAGGTGGCTGCCCTTGCAGTGGCCACAGTGGACCTTATTGATGTTGCCGTCGGACTTCAGCGTCTCGATCGTGTGCTGCCGATCTTCCTTGCATTTGGTGCAATAGGCTTCGATCTCACCGCCCACGGCGTATTTCTTAGTGGCCATCGTCTCCTCGTGTTTTCGCAGATCTACCCGCGCAACCCTTACAGGTTAGCAGATTTTGAGTTTTGAGACCCGCGGACGAAAGGTCCGATCAGCTCCCGCGCTCGGCCAGCCAGACCTCGTAAGCGTCGATCGTGTGCTGCGCGTGCTCGTGGATCTTCTTGACGACGGCTTTGTCGTTGGATGTGACCAGCTGAATCACACCGATCTCGCTTTCGATCGTGTCGCTGCTGACGCCGGCCATCATCAGCTCGCCGTAGGACGTGCAGAAGCCGCACAGGTGCATCTGCTCACCGGACTGCAGCTCCGTCGCCGTCGCCTGCATGGCCATCGCGGCCTTCTGGAACTTCTCCTCGTAGCCGGAGGCGATCTTCGTGACCGTCAACATGCCGTTGGAGATCTTGTGGGTCTCCCAGTCGACGTTGTCCATGAGACCTTCCTGCGCGGCGAAGTTCTTGCACATCGCGCAGTTCTCGATGTCGAACCACGCCTTCTCGCCGCCGTTCGTGAATCCGACCGCGACGAGCAATGCCAGACAGAAAACGCCACTCCAAAACTTCTTGTTCATGGTCCCTCCTCCCATCGCCGGATAGAATGCGATTGTTTCAGGAAAGAGCCCGGCCTGTCCAGGGAGTCACCATGACCGCAGCGACCAGCATCATGGCTTATATCGGAATGCTGAGCATTCTTGCCGCGTTCGTCCTGGAGACACGAGGCTTGCTGGACAGCCGGGGATGGGTCTACCTGTGGATGATGATCCTCGGGTCCGCGCTGCTCGCGATTCGCGCGGCCTACTCGGCGGAGTGGGCGTTCCTGATCCTGGAGGCCGTGTGGTGTCTCGCGGCGGCGCTGGCGCTCGTACGACCGCGTCGCCGTGCAACGGAGTCCGTGCGATGAGCCGACGGTCGATGGCGGTCTTGCTGCTCGTGATCGCGACCGGCGCGTGGGGCGCCGAGCCCGCATTGGAACGGATCCTCCCGACCGAACGATGCGGCGGGTTCTTCTTCGTGCAGCTGGCCCACGCCGAGGACCCGGATCGAATCCTCTCGATGCTGCTCGACACGGGCGCGTCGCACACGGTGATCGATCCCGATCCCCTCGAGCGGGTCAGCGGCAAGCGGGTGCCGCCCGGCAAGCGCGCCCGGTTGCCGAAGCTCGCCGCCGGCGAGGTCACGTTCAGCGGCATCTCCGCCCGCGTGATGTCCCTCGACCATCTGCAAATCGTCCTCGGCAAGCCCCTCGACGGCATCCTCGGGTTCCCCGCGTTTCGGGAGTCCCTGTTGACGATGGACTATCCCAACGAGGAGGTTCGTGTTCGCTACGGTTCGCTGCCCGTACCCGACGGCAAACGCATCCTCCGGACGTACAAGGAGAAACGACGACCCGTGATTCGTCTCGACTTCGGCACCGAGCGACGGCTGGTCCTGCTCGACAGCGGCTCGTTCGGCGGGCTCGTCGTCAACGATTCGGCCGACCTGCGCTTCGTGAACGAGCCGATCCCGTTCGACTCGTCGTTGCGTATCGATCGCGTGATGATCCGCTCAGGCGCCCGGTTGGCCGACGATCTCCAGTTCGGCGGAACTCGACTCGTTTCGCCGACACTCGTCGTCGGGAACAGCACGGATCTCGTCGGGGCGCGCGTGCTGCGGCACTTCTCGGTGACCTACGATCAGAAGAACCGGCGCGTGTTTTTCGAGCGTGATGAGGACACGCCGATCGAGTTTCCCGCGGTGCGCGAGATCGGTTGGGCGGTGCGTCCCCGGAGACGCGGGTTGGAAGTGCTACGCGTCTTCGACGGTCTGGGTGCGAGCCGAGCGGGGGTTCAGCCCGGCGATCTCGTCCTCGCCATCGACGGAACCCCGGTTTACGAGCGCGATCTTTGCGACCACGATCCCGAAGACCGGTCGAGCGTCCGGGTGACGGTCGAGCGCGATGGACGCAGCATCGACTTCGACATAGCCGTCGATATCGTCGTACCCTAGGAGCGTGTCCCTTCGCGACTACGGTTGGAACGAGCATTTCGCCGACGCATTCGATCGGCTGCAGGACGCGGAGCTCGAGCCGGCGCGCATTACCCGGGCCGCCGCCAACATCTTCACGGTGCGTGGCGAGACGTATCAAGGGCAGGCCACCCTTGCCGGCAAGCTGCGCCACGAGGCGGCGACGTCTGCAGAGCTGCCGGCCGTCGGGGATTGGGTCGCCATCCGGCGTCCGCCGAGCGGCGATGCACGGATCGATGCGTTGCTGCCACGCCGTTCGATGCTTTCGCGCAACGTGGCCGGAAAACGCACCAGCGAGCAGGTCGTCGCGGCGAACGTCGATCGCGTCCTCGTGGTCATGGGTCTTGACGGGGATTTCAATCTGCGGCGGCTGGAGCGCTACCTGACCGCGATCGGGGAAAGCGGGGCGCAGCCGCTGGTGCTGCTCAACAAGACCGATCTTTGCGAGGATCCCTCTCCTTACTCCGCGGAAGACGGCAACGTGCCACCCGGAGTCCCTGTTCTGCTGGCGAGCTGCAAGCATGGTGACGGCGTCGACAAGGTGCGCGCGCACGTCGGTGCGGGCGAGACCGCCGTGTTGGTCGGTTCTTCGGGCGCCGGGAAGTCCACACTGATCAACCGGCTGCTGGGGAAAGCCGTCCAGCCCACGCGCGAAACGCGCGCCGCTGACGACCGCGGCCGGCACACGACGACGCACCGCGAGCTGTTCCGTCTACCGGGCGGCGGGTGGTTGATCGATAGTCCCGGCATCCGCGAGCTGCAGTTGTGGGGCGGGGAGTCGAGCCTCCAGCAGGCCTTCGACGACGTCGAAGCGCTGGCGCGCGGGTGTCGGTTCCGCGACTGTACGCACGATTCCGAAAACGGATGCGCCGTGATCGCGGCCGTGGAGTCCGGTGAGCTTGCGGCCCAGCGGCTGGGCAATTATCGCGAGCTCCAGAACGAGCTACGCCACCTCGAGACAAAACAGAACGAGTCCGCCCAACGCGCCGAGAAAAAAAAATGGCGGTCGATCCAGAAGGAGTACCGTCGTTTTACCAAGAACCGAGGCCGCTAGAGCGCGCCTCCGCTCAGTTCGAGGCGACCTGCGGCCGCGTGCACGGCGACGCGGCACGCACCGATTCATCGGCCGCCGCATAGATCGAGCTGATCTCGTCACACGCCTTGGCCACGGTTTCGCCGTCCTCGAGGCTTCGCGCGGCGCGGACGAGGCCGGCCAACGCCAGGCTTCGGCGCGGCGCCCGTTCCAGGGCGATCTCGAATTGCCGTTTCGCCTCCTCCGCGCGTCCGAGGGAGAGCAAGGCCTCTCCGTACATCTCGTGCGACGGCTTGACGATCACCGGTGGCCCGAAGTCGGCCGACATCGCGGCTTCCGCGGCGGTCGCCTTCTCGAACAGCTCGATGGCCCTTTCGGTCTCGCCCCGCTTCAGGGCGATGAGAGCCCGCAGGCTGTCCTGCATCACCTCGGCGACCGCCAGATCGCGTTGGGTCGTATCTTCGAAGCCGTTGCTCTGACCGCAGAGGTGGCCCGAGGCCGCCGTTTCGTAACGCGCATCCATGCGGACCGCATACTCCTCGGCCGCGTCGATCTCCCCGGCGAGGACGGCCGCGTACCCGCTCGCGAACAGATCGGCCGCCGCACCGGTGACCTGCGTCTCCTCGGGTTGGATCTCGGGCGGAGCGTCCCGCGCGCCCGTCTCGACGATGTAGGCCGCTCGCATCGCGGCGTGGTGCCAGAGCGCGCGAGGCGAGCCGCTCTCCGAGGCGAATTCGTGCATCATGTCCAGCTTCTGCCGAGCCTCCTCGAAGCGACCCAGCTGGAGGTAGGAATACTCGAGCCAGTGCAGCGAGTGATACCCGTAGGCGTCGACCCCGAGACCCCTACGCTCCTTGCGCTCGGCGGATACGGCGAAGGACTTGACGTTGGAGTCGACCGATTCGGCCCACCACCCGAGCGCCACGTAAATGTGCGAGATCATGTGTTGCGCGTGCGCCGCAGCCGGGGCGATCTCGGCATACACGCGTGCCGCGCGCAGCCCCAGCGGGGCATGCACCGGATCGTCGTACGAATGGATCAGGTAGTGCGCGGCCCCGGGGTGATCGGGATTCGCCGCGAACACCTCTTCGGCGATCGCACCGGCGCGCATGTACACGGAGAAGTCCCGCACACCCTGAACGGTTCCGAGCACCGAGAGCGCGTAGAAGGAGCGCGCCTCCAGATCCTCCGGGTAGCGCTCGACGAGCCGGCCGAGCGCCTCGCTGTAGGCCAGGTCGCGGGCGACCTTGTCGCCCTCGCCGTAGAGGATCTCGACCGTTTCGAGATAGCCGCGCTCGCGCTCGGTCGGAGTCTTCGCTCGCCGGGCGTCGGGGGTGGGCGCGTACTTGCTCAATGCGGCGATCGCGGCTTCGCGATCTTGCCGTCGCCACAACGGCGCGTTGTGCGTCATCGCCTCGCCCCAGTAGGCGAGTGCGAAGTCCGTGTCGATCTCCTGCGCCTGTTGAAAGGCCGCGCGCGCGTCCTCGTACTCGAAGCTGTGGAGGAGCAGCACCGCGCGTTGGAACGCCTCCTGCGCTTGTTCGGCGCCCGAGTTCGGGAAGTCGATCGAGCCCAAACGCGGCTCGCCGGCGAGCGCAAGACCGCTCGAGAGAACAGCTATGAGGATCAACCTGGATCGCAAACGCATGAGCTTCCCCCCATCGTCGAGATCAAGAGGTTAGCATTCCCGCCACGGACCCGTTTTTGCTAGATTGACACGGGGCCGAACGAGGAGAGATTTGCCATGAGAGGACTGTTTTGGGGTGTCGCGATCCTGTGCCTGGTAGCTGGTCCGGCCTGCGACGGCGGAGGCGACGATCCGGCCGGCAGCATCGAGGCGGCGGCCGAGGACCTGGCGACCGCCGTCGAGGATACGGTCGAGACCGTCGGCGACGGGGCGGCCGATGTCGTCGGGCGGACGATCGACGAGATCCGCACGGCGATCGAAGGGAAGGAAGACGAGCTCGACGAGCTCAAGAAGAAACTGGCCTCGATGTCGCCGAACGAGCTGACCGGCGACGCGGCGGGTGAGCTCAAGAAGAAGAGCGAAGCGTTGATGAAAGAGATCGAGGGGCTCCGGCTCAAGCTGGACGAAGCTGTCAGCGACTGAACGCCCGGGCGCGCGTCCTGCGGTAGACGAGGAACGCGGCCACACCCGCGAGCAGGATCCCGGGACCGAGGATGCGGCTCGTCACGTCCGACTTGACGAAGCTGGCGATCGCCATCGCGGTCGCCAGCACCAGGAACAACCCCGGGACCCAGGGGTACAGTGGGCAGCGGTAGGGTCGATCGGCGTCCGGCCGTGTGCGCCGGAACACGAACAGGCTGACCGCGCTCCCCGCGAAGAAGACCCAGTCGACGAAGACCACCGCGTCGAGAAGCTGGCCGGCGCCCCCGATC
>JBFFZZ010000100.1:0-10101 GCA_041568335.1 Candidatus Polarisedimenticolaceae bacterium
ACCGGCCCGGGAAAAAGGACCCGCGCAAGCTACGGGAGCTCGTTCGCGCGGTGAGGAGGGAAGATGCCGAGCACGCAGCCTGATCTCCGCGGCTACTTCGGGAGCTTCGGCGGGCGCTTCGTCCCCGAGACGCTGATGAGCGCGTTGCATGAGCTGGAATCGACCTGGCGCCGGCTCGATGGCGACCCGGGATTCAATCGAGAGCTGGCGGATCTTTTGCGAACCTACGTCGGTCGTCCGACCCCGCTGTTCCACGCGCGCCGTCTGAGCGAGCGAGCCGGGGGCGCCCGTCTGTGGCTCAAGCGGGAAGATCTCAACCACACCGGCGCGCACAAGATCAACAACGCGCTCGGCCAGGCGCTCCTCGCGCGCACGATCGGCAAGCGCCGCATCATCGCCGAGACCGGCGCGGGGCAGCACGGGGTCGCCAGCGCGACCGCGGCCGCCCTGCTGGGGCTCGAGTGCGCGGTCTACATGGGCGTCGAGGACATGCGGCGACAGCGGCCCAACGTCCGTCGCATGAAGCTGCTGGGCGCCGAGGTGATCGCCGTCGAGCAGGGCTCCGCGACGCTGAAGGACGCCGTCAACGAGGCGTTGCGCGACTGGGTGACGAACATCTCGACGACGCATTACGTGATCGGCTCCGTGGTCGGACCGCATCCGTTTCCGCTGATCGTGCGCGAGCTGCAGAAGGTCATCGGGCTGGAAGCGCGCGAGCAGGTCCTCGAGTCCGCCGGCCGGTTGCCCGACGCGGTCGTCGCCTGCGTCGGCGGCGGCTCGAACGCGATCGGGATCTTCCACGGTTTCCTCGACGATCCGGTCTGTCTCTACGGGGTGGAGGCCGGCGGGCGCGGAGCGGATCCCGGCGGTCATGCCGCATCGTTGACGCTGGGGAGCCCCGGTGTCCTCCACGGTGCCCGCAGCTACCTGTTGCAGGACGAGCACGGTCAGATCGAGCCGACTCACTCCGTGTCGGCGGGTCTCGACTACCCCGGCGTCGGTCCCGAGCATGCCCGGCTGAAGGAGTCGGGCCGCGTCATCTACGACACCGTCGACGACCGCGAGGCGCTCGACGCGTTTCACCTGTGCTGCGAGCTGGAAGGGATCGTCCCCGCGCTCGAGAGCGCGCACGCGCTGGCCTACGCGTCACGCCTCGCGCCCGGATTTCACGAGCTGGTCGTGAACCTGTCGGGCCGCGGCGACAAGGACCTGGAGAGCCTCCCGTCATGAGACTCCAATCGCTTTTCAGTACGTTGCGACGGCGTGGCGAGACCGCGCTGATGCCCTACCTGATGGCGGGTTTCCCGACGCTACCGGATTCGGTCGAGGCGGCCGCGCGGATCAGCGAGGCGGGCGCCGATCTGCTGGAGATCGGGGTGCCGTTCAGCGACCCGATCGCGGACGGACCGACGATCCAGGCGGCAAGCCGGCGAGCGCTGGGCGAGGGCGCCGACCTCGGGCGGATCCTGGACGCCTTCTCGGGCTGCACCGCGCGCGCCCCGCGGGTCCTGATGTCCTACGTCAACCCGCTGCTGGCCTACGGCCGCGATCGGTTGCTCGACGACTTGCAAGAGGCCGGGTTCTGCGGCCTCATCGTCCCCGATGTTCCGTTGGAAGAGGCCGAAGCGTGGCGCACCGAGGCCGAGCACCGTGGCTTCGGCTGGGTCCCGTTGATCGCCCCGACATCGGGCGGCGATCGCGCCGCGGAGATCGCCTCCGGCGCGATCGGTTTCGCCTACTACATCAGCGTGACCGGGATCACCGGTGTGCGTTCACGCCTGCCCGAACGTCTGACCGTCGATCTCGATGCGTTGCGCGCGCGCACGCGAACGCCGATCGCGGTCGGCTTCGGCGTGAGCGATGCGACGCAGGTCCGCGCGCTCGCCCCGCACTGCGACGGGATCGTCGTCGGCAGCCGGCTGGTCGAGGCCCTCCGCGACGGCGAACCGATCACCCCCTTGATAAGAGAACTCAAACAGGCCACGAAGGAGCCCACGCCATGTTGATCGTCATGAAGCCCGATGCCGACAGCCGGCAGATCGACCGCGTCTGTGCGAAGGTCCGCGAGCTCGGCTATACGCCCCACGCGATTCCCGGCGACACGCGCGTCGCCGTCTGCGTGACCGGTAACTCCGGTCCTGTCGATCCGCGGGTCTTCTTCACGCTCCCGGGTGTGAAGGAGCTGATCCCCGTGACACAGCCCTACAAGCTCACGAGCCGCGAGCTGAAACCGGATCCGACGGTGGTCCGTGTGGGTGGGGTCGATGTCGGCGGGGACCGCCCGGTGGTCATCGCCGGACCGTGCTCGGTGGAAAGCGACGAGCAGACGCGGTCGACGGCCCGGCACGTCCGCGCGAACGGCGCCGCGATGCTCCGCGGCGGTGCGTTCAAACCGCGCACCTCGCCCTACAGCTTCCAGGGGCTGGGCCGGGACGGCCTGGAGATCCTCGACGAGGCGCGGCGCGAGACGGGTCTGCCGATCGTGTCCGAGGCGATCGACACGGAGAGCTTCGATCTCGTGGAAGAACACGTCGACCTGGTTCAGATCGGCTCCCGCAACATGCAGAACTACTCCTTGTTGAAGCGAGCCGGGCGATCGAAGAAACCGGTGCTGCTCAAACGCTGGATGTCGGGAACGCTGAAGGAGTTCCTGCTCGCGGCCGAGTACATCATGTCCGAGGGCAACCGCAACGTGATCCTGTGCGAGCGTGGCATCCGTGCCTTCAGCGACTACTCGCGGTTCACGCTGGACATCACGATCGTCCCCGAGCTCAAACAGCGGACCCACCTGCCGATCCTCGTCGACCCCTCGCACGCCGCGGGCAAACGCGAGCTCGTTATCCCGCTCGCCCGCGCGGCGATCGCCGCGGGAGCCGACGGGATCCTCGTCGAGGTGCACCCCGAACCGGAGCGCGCGCTGTCGGACGGGCCCCAGGCACTGACGTTCGAGATGTTCGAGACGATGATGGAGCAGCTCGGCGGGCTCGCGGCGCTGCGCGAGAAGAGCGTGGCGGCCGGATGATGCTGTTCCGGTACCGGCGAATGCGCGGGTCGCCCGCGCCCCTCGACGTCTACCGCGCGCTGTACGACGGGGAGCGCTACGGCTTCATCTACGAGTCGCTCGAAGCACGAGGCTCGCGCGGGCGCTACTCGTTCCTCGGCGGCCGGCCGGGTCGCATCCTGCGCAGCGCGGGCCGGGAGATCGAGATCGAAGAGAACGGCTGCGTCGTCAAGAAGGACGGAAACCCTCTCGACGAGCTGCGCGACCTGCTGCGTGGCGGCCCCCAGGCGCTGCCGTTCGCGACGTTTCCCGGTGGGGCCGTCGGTTATCTGGGCTACGACGTGGTCCGATTCCATGCACCGCTGCGTCCGGACAGCCGGGAGGGGCTCGGACTCCCCGATACGTTCCTGCTCTTCCCGGACGAGCTGATCGTCGTCGATCACCTCGACGAAGTCGTGCATCTGCTGTCGTATGCCGGTGCGGACCGTCTGGAGCGCATGGCGGAGGCGGTCAGAGCGCTGGATGGCCGTCCCGAACCACCGATCACGGTTGCTCCAGCCACCGAGGAGGCTCGTCTCGAATACCGCTCCAATCGCTCGAAGGAGGATTTCGAAGACGCCGTCCGCCGCGCCCAGGACCACATCCGGCGAGGCGATATCTTCCAGGTCGTGCTGTCGCAGCGGCTCGAGTTCGAGCTACCCGCGCGCCCCCTCGACCTCTACGCCGCGCTGCGCCGGACCAACCCGTCGCCCTACATGTATTATCTCAACCTCGACGGGCTGGAGCTCGCGGGCTCCTCCCCCGAGGTGCTCGTCAAGCTGACCGGGCGGCGCGTCGTGACGCGCCCGCTCGCGGGAACCCGCCCGCGAGGTGCCACCGAGGAAGAGGACCGCGAGCTCGCCGCCGAGCTGCTCGCCGACGAGAAGGAGCGTGCCGAGCACGTCATGCTCGTCGATCTGGCGCGCAACGACGTGGGACGCGACTGCATCGCGGGCAGCGTTCGGGTGGACGATTACCTCCAGATCGAACGCTATTCCCGCGTCATGCACCTCGTGAGCAACGTGACCGCCCGATTGCGCGACGACCGGGACGCCGTCGATCTCTTCCGTAGCTGCTTTCCCGCCGGGACCGTCTCGGGGGCGCCCAAGGTGCGCGCGATGCAGATCATCGACGAGCTGGAGCCGTCGCGCCGGGGCCCCTATGCGGGGGCGATCGGCTACTTCAGCTATCTGGGCGACATGGACCTCTGCATCGCCATCCGGACGCTCGTGTGCCATGCCGGGAGGGGCTACGTTCAGGCCGGCGCGGGGATCGTCGCGGATTCCGTTCCGGAGCTCGAGCACCGGGAGACCCTGAACAAGGCCCGGGGCCTGCTCGACTCGCTGGCGCTCGCCTCGCGGCTCGAAACCGGCACCAAAGCCACCCACTGAAACCCGAACCGCCCCTTCCATCGTTATATAGTGAGGCCGCTCAACGGCTGGCGAGGGAGGACGCCGTGAACGAGACCGCGAGACGCAGCACCCGGAACGGAGGCGCGCGAGCGCTCCTGATCGCCGCCTCGTTGATCGTCGTGATCGCCGGCCTCCAGGCCGCCAAGACGTTGATCCTGCCGTTCCTGCTCGCGATGTTCCTCGCGATGGTCACGCTTCCGCTGCTCAACTGGATGCAGGACAAGAAGGTCCCGACCTGGCTCGCGGTGCTGTTGACGCTGATCCTCGCGCTGAGCATCATCGTCGGCCTGGGCGTGATGATCGGCGGGTCGGTGGCGCAGATCCGCGACGAGATCCCGAAGTACCGCGAGCGTCTCGAGGAGATCTCGGACGGCGCGATCGCCCAGCTCGAGGCGTGGGGCCTGCCGGTCTCGCAGGAGGCGTATCAAGATCTGGTCAATCCGGATCGCGTGTGGGAGTACGCTCAGGCGGGCCTCCGGGGCATCGCGACGGCGCTTTCGAACCTGTTCCTCGTCTTGCTGACGATCGTCTTCGTCCTGTTCGAGGCGGCGGGGATCCCGGCGAAGCTGCAGAAGGCCTTCGGGCACAGGCGCAATTCGGAACGCTACGAGAAGATCAAGTCGGAGATCCAGCAATACCTCCGCGCCAAAACGATCATCAGCCTGGCCACCGGGTTCTGCGTGGGGATCGGGCTGTGGATCGTCGGTGTGGACTTCGCTTTCCTGTGGGCCTCGTTGGCGTTCGTTCTGAACTACATCCCCAACCTCGGCTCGATCATCGCGGCGGTGCCGCCCGTGCTGCTGACCCTCGTGCAGCTGGGCCCGTTTCAGGCGCTGGTCGTCGCGATCCTCTTCATCACCGTCAACGTCACGTTCGGCAACGTGATCGAGCCCTACCTCGTCGGGCGCAAGGTCGGTCTGTCGACGCTGTTCGTGTTCCTCTCGCTGGTGTTCTGGGGCTGGGTCTGGGGACCGGTGGGGATGCTGCTGTCGGTGCCGCTGACGATGATCGTCAAGATCATGCTGGAAAATACCGAGGATCTGCGCTGGATCGCGATCCTGCTCGGCCCGGCACCGGGCAAGAAAAAGAAACCGAAGAAGGCGCGCGCTTGAGACGCGTCATCCCGGCGCTGGCGCTCGCGCTGGCCGCGGGCTGCGCCCCCGTCGAGAGCGTTTCGGAGACCCCACCGACACCGCAGCGAGTCGTCGTGTTCGCCCCTTCGGCCGCCGAGGTCCTCGTCGCGCTCGACCTGGGCGAGCGTGTCGTCGCCGTCGGCTCGCACGGCCCGTGGCCCGGCGAGCTCGCCGCGCTCGAGTCGGCGGGCAGCTTCGACCGGCCCGACCTCGAGCGCATCGTCGAGCTCGAGACCGACCTCGTGATCAACACCGCGAGCGTGGCGGCGGCCGGCGGCCACGAGCGGATCGAACGGCTCGGGATTGCGGTCGAATCGCTCGACACCAGCACGTTCGCGGGCGTGTTCGCCTCGTTGGAGCGGGTCGGCGTGTTGTTCGATCGCCAAGAGCGCGCGGCCGAGATCGCCGGGGAGATGCGCGCCGGACTCGAGCGCGTGCGTGTCGCGACGGCGGACCTCCCGCGCAAGAGCGTGCTGTTCGTCGTGGGTCGCGATCCGCTCTACGTCGCCGGTCCCGGATCGCACGTCGACGAGCTGATTCGGCTGGGGGCCGGGATGAACGTCGCTCACGACGCGACCTCGCCGTACCAGCAGTTCTCGGTGGAGGCCGTGCTGGAGAGACGGCCCGAGGTGATCGTCGACACGTCGGGAGATGCCGGATACTGGGACCGGTGGCCGTTCCTGCCTGCGGTCCGCGACGGCAGCGTTTATCGTGTGGAACCGAACGTGCTGGTGATTCCCGGGATCCGGCTACCCGAGATGGCCCGTGCGATGACCGAGCTGATCCACCCCGGCACGTTCGCGCAAACGACGGACGAGTGACGTGAGACGAAACCGGCCCTTGCTGACCGCGAGACGGCTGACGCTGTGCTGTCTCGGCTTCCTCGTGCTGCTGCTGGCGGCGCTGGCGGTCGGGGTCAGCTTCGGTTCGGGCGAGGTGTCGCTCGGCGACCTGTGGAACGACGGGCTGAGCGAACGCCACCAGGCCATCCTGTTCCAGATCCGCATCCCGCGCGTCCTGGTTGCGGCGTTGCTCGGCGGCGCGTTGTCGATCGCCGGCGTCAGCTTCCAGGCCCTGCTGCGCAACCCGCTCGCCGACCCCTACGTGCTGGGGGTCTCCGGTGGGGCGAGCATCGGCGGCGTCGTCGCGCTGACCCTGATCGAGCTGCCGGCTCTCGCGGCGCGGATCCCTCAACCGCTGATCGTGCCGGTGTTCGCCTTTGCCGGCGCCCTCGGCGCGCTCGTGCTGATCGAACGAATCGCCACCGTCGGCGGCCGTCTGACGGTCTACACCGTGTTGCTCACCGGCGCGATCTTCAATGCCTTCAGCGCCGCGGTGATCTACTTCATCCAGTCGCTCGCCTCGCTCGAAGAGCTGCACGCGATCGTCTTCCACCTGATGGGGCGGGTACGCGAGATGGCGATCGGCTGGATCGGCGCGCTGGCCGTCGCGATCCTGATCCCGGCGACGCTGCTCGTCACGCAGGGGCGGTCGTTCAACGCGTTGTCGACCGGAGAGGAAGGCGCCACCCAGCTCGGCGTGGACACCGAACGGCTCAAGCGGCGGACGTTCATCCTGGGCGCGCTGCTGACCGGGATTGCCGTTGCCATGGCCGGTTTGATCGGGTTCGTCGGTCTGGTCGTGCCGCACCTGTTGCGATTGTGGCTCGGTCCGGATCATCGGCTGCTGTTGCCGGTGAGCTTCCTGGGCGGCGCGGCGTTTCTCGTCCTGGCCGACACCCTGGCGCGCGTGTTGACCGCGCCGAACGAGCTTCCCGTGGGTGTCGTGACGGCCCTCGTCGGCGGCCCGTTTTTCCTGCTGCTGCTGCGCCGTCGTGGAGCGAGCCATGGGTTCTGACGCGATCGTGGTCCGTGGGCTGAGCTTCGCCTACCGCGACCGCCCGGCGCTCGCGGGGATCGACCTGACGGTCGCACCGGGCGAGATCGTCGGCCTGATCGGGCCCAACGGCTCGGGCAAGTCGACCCTGATCCGGCTCGTCAGCGGGGCGCTCGACGGCTTCGACGGGGAGATCCACGTGATGGGGCTCGACGTCGCGACCACGCCGCAACGCGAGCTCGCCCGCGCGCTCGCGGTCGTCCCGCAGGAGCCGCGCTTCGGCTTCCCCTTCACCGCGCTCGAGATCGTCCTGATGGGCCGGCACCCGCACCTCGCGGGTCTCGCGTTCGAGTCGGAGGCCGACGTTGCGCTCGCGCGGGATGCGCTCGAGCGTTGCGGCGCCGCCGGGTTCGCCGACCGTCCGATCCACGAGCTGTCCGCCGGCGAGCGGCAACGCGTCGTGTTCGCGCGCGCGCTCACCCAGCAGCCTCGCGTGCTGCTGCTCGACGAGCCCGCGAGCTTCCTCGACATCCGGCATCAGGTCGAGCTCTACGACCTCGTACGGCAACAGGCTCACGACCAGAACGTCGCCGTGCTGTCGGTGCTCCACGACCTCAACCTCGCCGCGGAGTACTGCGACCGCATCGTGCTGCTGCGCGAGGGCCGTGTCGCGGCGGCCGGGCCGACGGACGAGGTGTTCTCCTACGCCAACCTGACCGAGGTCTTCGAGACCGAGGTCTACGTCGACACCAACACGCTGACCGGAAAGCTGCTCGTGATGCCGCTCAGCGGTCGCGTGCAGCGCAAGCTACGGGAGGACTAGAATGGTTCCCATGCGCCGGATCCTCCTCGCCCTGTCGATGCTGGCTGCGGTCTTGCCCGCCGTCGCGGGCGGCGAGGCCGATCGTCCCGCCGCCATCGAGGTCACGGTGGTCCGCTCCGAGGCCGACGACCCGTTCAAGATCGTCAAGCACAAGGGCGTGCCGTCGACCTTCGTCGCGGAATTCACCCAGCAGATGCCCACGCCGGGATGGACCTTCCCGATCGACTCGGTGGAAACCGTGGGCGACCGCATCGTCGCCAGGATCACGGAGAAACGTCCCGACGGCCTCGTCCCCCAGATGATCGCCCCGGGAACCGCGAAGATCCCTCTCGGGTCGCTGAAGCGCGGCCGTTACGTCTTCGAGATCCGCGCCCGCCGCGACACACAACGCGAGTACCGCCCCGTCTTCGCCACCGTCCTCCTCGCCCGCTAGGCGGGCGGTTGGTGCTCGGGGCGTAGCAGGTCGAGCACGGACTTGACCGGCGTGAAGGTCTCGAGCGGGACCTCGACGAAGATCGTGTTCCAGCCGGCCATCGCCCCGTTCCACAGACCGGGACGCTCGAGCGCCCTGATGTCGCGACCGTCGATCGATTTGGAGGTGACGATGGCGGTGGACTCGTCGATGTAGGCGGCCAGGTCGAACGCGTTGTGGTCGGCATCGCGTACGGCGCAGACGAGGTCGACCGGATTGAAATGGGTCGACGTGCGCAGGATCGCCTGCTGGCCGGCGTCGCCGGGGTCGACCTGGGCCGTCTCGACGATCTGCGCGCTCACCCGGCCGTCACCGCCGCGAACCCAGAACGGCCCGCCGCCGGGCTCGCCGGTGTTGCGGACGACGCCCGCGATCCGGAGCGGCCGCGCCAGCAGATCGATCAAGGCGGAACGGGGGTCGCCGTCGGGCACGTCGACGGCCAGCACCTCGGTGGCGAAGGCCCGGGCCTCGTCCACCCCGTGGTTGCTTTCGAGCGCCGCGAGCAGTGCGTGGACCCGTTGTTCGGTCTGCGCCAGCAGACCTCCGAGCAGCCGTTTCCACAGCACGGTGGCCTCGCGGGCATGCTCGGGTTGCACGTTGTCGATGTTCTTGACGTAGACGAGGTCGCCTCCCAGCCGGCCGATGTTCTCGATCAGCGCGCCGTGGCCACCGGGGCGGAAGAGAAGTTGTCCGGTGTCATCGCGCACCGGTTCGCCGTCCCGATCGACGGCCAACGTGTCGGTCGACGGCTCCTGATGCGACCAGCCGACGTCCCACCGCGTCCCGAGTCGCTCGGCCCAACGCGGGCCGACGCGCGCCAAAAGTTCCTCGAACCCCTCACGGTGCTCCTCGGAGACGGTGAAGTGCAGACGGCAGGTGGAATCCGATCGCCGCACGTAGCGCGCGGCCTCGACGAGGTGCTCCTCGAACGACGTGCGGGGGCCGTCGTCGCCGTGATGGAACAGCAAGCGGCCCTTCGGCAGGTCGTCGTAGTCCATTCCCTCGGAGTCGAGCAACGCGTCGAGGAGCGGTTGAAACGAACCCTCCGCCGCCAAGGCCAGCGCGTCGTGCCCGCGCGACGCGACGGTGCGGGCAAGCTCGGGGAAGAATGCGAAGCGCTCGAGCCCGGAAACGAACTGCTCCAGCACGGCGGCGCTCTCGGCACCGGGTCGCGGTGTCTCGCCCCTGCCGGGCCCACGCTGGTAGTACAGCAGCTCGCGGAACATCCGCGTCGCCGCACCGGAGGCCGGGACGAACTTCGTGAACCGGCCGGCGTCGGCCGCCCGCCGATGCTCTCGCAGCAACACGACGTGCTCGGACGGCTCGATGTGCCGGATCCCGTCGCCGACCTTGCAGGGACGCTCGAGGCGCGTCCAGGTCGGGGG
>JBFFZZ010000101.1:0-10056 GCA_041568335.1 Candidatus Polarisedimenticolaceae bacterium
GCGTCGGCGTCGGCCAGCGTTCCCTCGGAGCCGCGCTCCCAGCCGATCCAGAAGCCCGCGTCGACATGCAACGACCCGGCGACGCGCCGGATCCCCAGGTCGAGCAGGTGCTGCGCGACGAGCTGCGCGTTCTCGACGTGAAAGTCCGGGTCGCCGCCCCCGCGGACGATCAGATCCCCATGAAGCACCCCCGTCTCGGCATCGATCGTCCCCCGAACGGCGACGGTCGTGACGAACCGGTGCTCCGGCCCGAGTGTCTCGAGGGCCCACAACGTGGTGGCGAGCTTGACGACCGAGGCGGGGTTGAGCGCCACGTCGGCGCGGTGACCGCCGCTCGAACCGGCGCCTTGCCAATGCCACACCAGATCGATGCCGTGGATCCGCGTCGGTGCGCCCGCGCCGGCCGACATGGACAACGCGAGCGACAGCGTGACGACGAGCTGGAGCTTGCGGGACGGCATGGCAATCAGATTACGCGGAGGGATGAGGCCTTGCAATTGCACCTTCCTACGCGGAGGCGTCAGGCCTTATTTCGGATCGATTCGGACCAGCGGGTTGGGACGTTTCTCTCGCGTCACGAAGACGCTGCGGCCGGCGCGGTCGAAAGTGGCCGCCTCGATCGACGAGAGGTCGGGCATCTCGATGCGTTGAACCGGCTTGGCAAAGGCCTCGCTCCACGACTGTCCTTCCCGCCGGTCGAAGACGTAGGTCGCCCGTGACGTCTGCACGATGGCCCGGGAGCCGTCGGGCGAGACGTCGAGCGCCGTCGGCTTCCCGAGACCGGTGACCGCGGCGATCCGGCGCGCCGTCTGGACCCCGAACTCGCCCTCCACGCGTGCGAGCGGCAGTTCGTAGACGAGCGGCGGGTCCGTGCGCTTGGTCAGCAGTAGGATGCGTCGACCGACCTCGTCCACCGCCAGAGCTTCGCAATCCCTGGGTCCATCCTCGTAGCGAAAGTGAAGCTCCCACGCAACGGTCGCTACACCTTCGCCCGTGTTCTCTTCGGGAATTGCCGGTTCGCGAACGAACCACAGCGACACGAACGGCCGCAGGGCCCGGTTGTCCCCGACGTCACCGATCACCAGGTAAGAACTGCCATCGAGCTCGAACGATGCCATGTCTTCCCAGTCGAGGTAGCTCGCCCCCTCGAGTCGGACGGACCCGAGACTCCGCCCATCGGTACCGACGGCGAAGAGGATCGGGGCGTTGAGGCTGTCGTTGTGTGCCCACAACGTGTTGTCGTGAGCACGCGACGCGGCGAGGCCGCTCAGCTCGACCAGCCCCGGCGTGTCGATCGTCCCGGCCACGACGGGCCTCTCGTAGACGGTGGGCGGGGGTGGCGGTTCCTCGGCCGGCGCGGTGCAGGCCGCTCCCGACACGATTAGGACGATGAAGTAGCGCGCGAGCAAAACCGGCTGCGGCCTAGAGCTCGTAACTCTCGCCGGGTGGGACGACGACGGCCTTGCGTCCGGCGTCCTTGACGCGTGAAACGAACTCGCTCGGATCCGTGTCGATCAACGGGAACGTCCCGTAGTGCATCGGGATGTGCACGCCGGCCTGCAGGAACTCGGTCGCCTTGACCGCGTCGTCGATGCCCATGGTGAAGTTGTCCCCTGTCGGGAGCAGCGCCACGTCCAGCGGACCCCACAGCTCGGAGATCAGCTTCATGTCCGAGAAGATCCCGGTGTCGCCCGCGTGATAGATCTTCTTGCCGCCGATCGTCAGGACCACACCCATCGCCGCGCCCAGTTCGCCGTCGGGCGAGCCGGACCCATGTTGCGCGTGCGTGAACTTGACGTGGCCCCAGTCGAACCGGTGGCCACCGCCCACGCTCATCGGGTGATTCTCGCAACCCTTGCCGCCAAAGTACCCGGCGATCTCGAAGCTCGACACCACGACCGCCCCGGTCTTCTTGGCGACGGCCTCGACATCGGCCATGTGGTCCTGATGCCCGTGCGTCACGATGATGGCGTCGAGTTTCCGGATGGCATCCGCGGCGCAGTCGGTTTGCGGGTTCTCCGTGAACCAGGGATCGATCAGGATGCTGGTCGAGTCGTGATCGATGCGCCAGGTGGCGTGTCCGTGGAAGTGCAGTTTCATCGTATGTTCCTCCGTTTCGAGTCGTGCTAAAGGGTCGTCAAGGCCTCCGCCGCGGCGGACACCGTGGTGTCGATGTCCTCGTCGGTATGCGCGAGCGAGACGAACGCCGCCTCGAACTGCGATGGAGCCAGATAGACACCCCGTTCGAGCATCCCGTGAAAGAACCGTGCGTAGCGTTCCGTGTCGCTGGCCGTCGCCTCGGCATAGTTGCTGACGGTACCCGTCCTGAAGAAGACCGTCATCATCGAGCCCACCCGGTTCGAGGTGGTCTGAACCGCGGCCGACGCTGCCGCATGCTGCAGACCGTCCTGCAGCCGCGCGGAGAGCCGGTCGAGCTCCCGATAGGAGTCGTCGTCGAGCAACCCGAGCGTCTCGTAGCCGGCGCGCATCGCTAACGGGTTCCCGGAGAGCGTGCCCGCCTGATAAACGGGACCCGTCGGGGCGATCTGCTCCATCAGATCGGCACGGCCGCCGTAGGCTGCAACGGGCAAACCACCACCGATGACCTTGCCGAAACAGCTCAGGTCCGGCTCGATCCCGTAGAGCGTCTGCGCGCCGCCGCGGTGCACGCGAAAACCGGTCATCACCTCATCGAAGATCAACGTCACACCGTGCGTCGTCGTGAGCTCGCGCAAGCGTTCGAGATAACCGTCCGCCGGCGGGATCACACCCATGTTTCCCGCGATCGGCTCGATGATGAGCGCAGCGATGCTGTCGCCGCGTTCGATCAAGATCCGCTCGGCCGCATCGGCGTCGTTGAACGGGACCACGTGGGTCAACCCGGCCAGCGGCGCGGGAACCCCCGGGCACCCCGGCAGCCCCAGCGTGAGCACGCCCGACCCGGCCTGCACGAGCAACGAGTCTACGTGCCCGTGATAGCAGCCCTCGATCTTGATCAGCTCGTCGCGCCCGCTCGCGCCGCGGGCCAGCCGGATCGCCGACATCGTGGCCTCGGTGCCCGACGAGACGAAGCGCACGCGCTCACATCCCGGAACCCGTTCGCAGACACGTTCGGCGAGGTCCGTCTCGATCCGGCACGGGGCGCCGAACGAGGTGCCATTGGCCGCCTGCTCGCGGATCCCCCGCACGACCGCTGGGTGCGCGTGTCCGGCAATCAGCGGACCCCAGGAGCCGACGTAGTCAATGTAACTCTTGCCCGCGGTGTCGATGACCCGCGAGCCTTCCCCGCGTTCGAAGAAGACGGGTTGACCGCCGACCCCCTTGAACGCCCGGACGGGTGAGTTGACACCACCCGGGATCACCCGGCAGGCACGCTCGAACTCATCGATCATGACGACCCATCCCACACGCGCCATCGGCAAACAGATCAAGCTGCTGCGCGGGTGTTCCGGCTGGACCCGGCTTGTAGTAACCCAGCTCGCGAGCCCGATCTAGGATCTTCCAGTACAAACGCTTGAACCGTTCGGAGTGATCCAGGTGCCGCAAGTGCGCGAGCTCGTGGCACAGCGTGTCGACCAGACTCGACTCCTTGAGCAGCCGGCCCGTACGTGCGTGACGCAGCCGGATGCGTATCTCGCCGTCGTCGTAGCAGATGCCGTAGTGCTCGTTGACGCCCTCGGTTTCCGCCTCGATTTTGCGATAGCTCAAGCGGAACCGCGCACACAGCTCATCGGCCATCTCGCGCAGCCGTTTCATCGTCTTGTCTTCCTGGTCGAGCTGGAGCTCGCGGACGGTCGGATTCCGGATCGGACGTATGGCTCCGCGCAATCGGGCGAGACCGGTGCGCTCCAGGGACAGCTCGTTTTCCGGGAACAGCCGTGGGGCGAACTCGCGTCTTCGCCGGTTCATCCGTGAAGCAACCTCGCCGCCTCGCGCGCGTGATAGGTCAGGATCACGTCCGCGCCGGCGCGTTTGATCGACGTCAGGATCTCGAGCATCGTCCGCTCGCGCTCGAGCCACCCGTTGCCGGCGGCCGCGGCCAGCATCGAGAACTCGCCGCTGACGTTGTACGCAGCGACCGGAACCTCGAAGCAGTCCTTGACGCGGCGGATCACGTCGAGGTACGCGAGGGCCGGTTTGACCATCACCATGTCGGCGCCCTCGTCGAGATCGAGCGCCACCTCGCGCAGCGCTTCGTCGCCGTTGGCCGGATCCATCTGGTAGCTGCGGCGATCGCCGAACTGCGGCGCCGAGCCCGCCGCCTCGCGGAACGGGCCATAGAAAGCGGACGCGTACTTGGCGGCGTAGGAGAGGATCGCGATATCGCGGAAGCCGTCGCCGTCCAGCCCTTCGCGGATCGCCCCGACACGGCCGTCCATCATGTCCGACGGCGCGACGATGTCGGCGCCGGCTCGCGCGTGTGACACCGCGGTCGTGGCCAGGAGCTCGAGCGTCGGGTCGTTGAGGACCTCGTCGTTCTCGACGACGCCGCAATGACCGTGGTCGGTGTATTCGCAAAGACAGACGTCGGTCAGCACCAGGACATCGTCGTATGCGGACTTGATCTGCCGGATAGCGGTCTGAACCGCGCCGTCGTCGGACCACGCCTCGCTCCCCTGCGGATCCTTCTTGTCGGGGAGCCCGAACAACAGGACGGCTCGCACGCCGTCCTCGCGCGCGTCACCGACCTCCTCGACGAGCGTGTCCGGGGAAAAATGATAGTTGCCGGGCATGCTGGCGATCTCGTCCCGCACCCCCTTGCCGTGGCGGACGAACAACGGGTAGACGAACGATTCCGGACTGAGCCGCGTCTCGCGAACCAGCGCCCGCAACGTGGCATGGCGCCTCAGGCGTCGGGGTCGAATCGCGGGGAACATCCTGAGACTCTCCTGCCGTTGCGTTTCGCGAGTCCTATGGCTAAAGTAGGCCGCTATCCGAGGTGGCGGCGTAGCTCAGTTGGTTAGAGCACAGGATTCATAACCCTGAGGTCAGTGGTTCAAATCCACTCGCCGCTACCAACCCGCCACCCAGTCTAGCACCGCCCCGGGAGGTCTCCATGGCTTGGATCCGAACCATCGGCAAGGACGAAGCCGGAGGAGAGCTGTCCCGTTTGTTCACGCAGATCGCTCCGGGCGACCAGGTGTTGGACAACATCCTCGGTGTCCACTCGCTGCACCCGCGCAGCCTGCGGGACCATCTGAAGCTGTACCGCACGTTGATGTACGGCGATGGGCCGCTGTCGCGGCGAGAACGCGAGCTGGTGGCGGTCGCCGTCAGCGCGGCCAACCGTTGCCACTACTGAATCGAGCACCACGGGGCGGGGCTCCGTAACGTCACTTCCGATGAAGAGCTCGTTCGCGGGATCACCGAGTCTCCCGAAGACCACCCGCTCGAACCGCGCGAACGCGCGATGATCGACTACGCCCTCAAGCTGACGCGTACCCCGTGGGACATGCGCGAGGACGATCTCGAGCCACTGCGTTCCGCAGGATTCGAAGACCGCGAGATCCTCGATCTCGTCATGATCGTCGCTTACTACGCCTTCGTGAACCGGCTCGCCGATGGCCTCGGTGTCGAGCTCGAGCCGGGCGGCCCACCTCACGCCGAGTAGCGAATCAGCCCTGGTCCTCGAGGAGTGCGCGCACGCGAGGCAGGCAGGTTTCGATGTCGGCCATCGAGGCAGCGCCGACGGAGATGCGGAACCAGCCGGATTCCTCGTCCAGCCCGAAGGCCTGAAACGGCACCATCGCCATGCCGGCCCGCTCGAGCAGCAAACGGCGGATCTGCTCGTTGCTGTCGATACGCACGCCACCGACGGTCTTGCCGAACAGATCGAGTCGTAGCGACAGGTAGATCGCACCCTGCGGATCGATGCACTCGACGGGGTAGCCCTCTTCGCGCATCCGCCGGAAGCCGGCGAACAAAGCGTCGAGTCGCATTTGCACGCGGCGGTTCATGTCTTGCTGGAATTCCCGCACGGCCTCGGGCTCGTTCAGGAAGCGCGCCAACGCGATCTGTTCGGGGCGCGGCGCCCAGGCCCCGATGTGGCCGATCAGCCCTTTCATCCGGTGAACCAGGCTGGGCGCGGCAAAGACCCAGCCGACGCGCAGCCCGGTGCTGGCGAAACACTTCGAGATGCTGTCGAGGCTGATGACCCACGGAGCGGCCTCGGGGACCAGGACCGCCGGCATGTGGTGGCGGATGGAATCGAACACCAGCGCGGCATAGACCTGGTCGTGGATCAGGAACAGATGGCGCTCGCCCGCGCCGGTGCGGCGTTCGTTCTCCTCCACGATCGCCTCGGTGATCGCACGCAGCTCGTCTTTGCGAATCACGGTGCCGGTCGGGTTGAGCGGGCTGTTCAGGCAGATCACCCGTGCGTCGCGCAGGTGCGGTTTCAGTTGCTCGAGCGTCGGCATGAAGCCGTCCTCGGGTCTGGTCGCGATGGCGACCCCCTCGGCACCGGTCATCCAGACGTAGTGATTGTTGTTCCACGACGGGACGGGATAGACGACCTTGTCCCCGGGGTTGACGACGCTGCGATAGGCCCCGTACAGGATCGGCCGGGCGCCGCTCGCGATCAGCACCGATTCGACCGGATAGCGTGCGCCCCATTCACGTGCGGCGTAGTCGCGGATCGCGTTGCGCAGCATGGCGACGCCGTCGGCCGGCGGATAGTTCGTTTCGCCGTCGAGGTATGCCTGCTGGATGTGTTCCTGGAATCTCGCCGGGATCGGGAACTGCGTGGAGTCGAAATCGCCGACGGTGAGATTGCAGATCTGTTCGCCCGCGGCGATCTTGGCGTTGATCTCCGCGGCCATCCTGAGAATCTCGGAACCGACCAATCCGCGAACGTTGTCGGACAACGATCGCTCGACGAGGGAAGGGTCACCAAATTGTAGAGTGGACAAGGTTTCTTGCGACATGAAAGGGATTCTATCCGTCCTGGACGCGCGAAACCAGCCCGCTCCCAACCTCTCTATTTTCTGCTAGTTGGGGTGAGGGTCGTGGTGTGTTTCTCACCGTCGCGTACATAAACGATTTCGAGCGGTTCGCCGATCTTGGCGACGTCGAGCGCGAACGTGTAGTCGTAGATGTTGGCGATGTCGCGCTCGCCGAACTTGATGATGACGTCGCCTTTCTGCAGACCGGCCTGATCCGCCGGCCCTCCACCGACGACGCCCGACAAGAGTAAGCCCTCGATCTCCTCGGTGTAGTTCGGGATCGTCCCGGTGTAAGCACGGACGGTGTCGCGATCCCCACCGCTCTCGCGCGTGCGCTCGACCTCGGCATATGTCAGCGGAGCTTCGAGACGTGAGATCCTGCGGGTCAGCAGCGTTGCGAACGTGACGATCTCTTCAAGGCCCTCGTAGTTCAGGGTGTCCGCGGTGTCGCTGGGTTTGTGGTAGTCCTCGTGGCTGCCGGTAAAGAAGTGGATCGCGGGAACACCCGCCTGGTAGAACGCCGTCGAGTCGGTCGGCAGGTAGGGATCGTTCTGAAGCGCCACGTCGAGCCCGGCGACGACGTTGGTCTGCTCGATCAGGCGCGGCCAGTCGGGGCTGCTGCCGACGGATTGAAGGTTCAGCTTACCCTCCTGCATGCGCCCGACCATGTCGAAATTGATGTAAGCGCGAATCTTGTCGGCGGGCAATGCACCGCTCTCGATGAAACGTGTCGATCCGAGCAGACCGATCTCCTCACCGGACCAGAACGCCAGCGCCGTGTTGACCGGCGAGGGCTGCTTCGCCAACCGGCGCGCCAGGTCGAGCACCGCCGCGACACCCGATGCGTTGTCGTCCGCGCCGTGGTGGATTTCCCCCTGCTGTTCCTTGTCCGCCAGCGAGTTACCGCGGTCGCCGGTGCCGAGATGGTCGAAGTGCGCTCCGATGACGACCCAATCGTCGGCGGGCCCGCCTTCGGGTGGCAGCCAGCCGACAACGTTGTGTCCGGTCCGTTTCTCGCGCAACACCTTGGTGGACAGCGACATCGTCACCCCGGTCAGCTCGAACCCCTGCACATGGGGATTGCCGGTGTCGAGCTCCTCCTGGACCTTCTCGAGGCCGCCCTCCGGGAGGCCCGAGAAGAGAACCTCGGCAACTTCGCCGCTGACACTGGCCGCGGCGATCCCCGATCCGCCGAGCGCGGTGTCGAAGGTCATCGGAATCGTGCTACCCGCGTTGGGCGAGCGTGGTCCGGTGACGAGCACGAGAGCCCTGGCGCCGAGCTCGCGCGCGTGGAGAGCCTTGTAGCGTAGGCCGGAGTAACGTGCGAGGATCGCTCGTATCTCGTCATCGACGTCCTCGGGGACGTAGCGCAGCACGACGACGATCTTGTCCTTGACGTCGAGACCGAAGTAGCTGTCGTACCCGAACCCCTTTTCCTCGGGGATCGACAGGCCGTAGCCGGCGAAGACCACCGGGCCGCTCACCGTTGCGTTGTCCGAAAAGGAAAGCGCCTGGATGTCGTCACCGCTCCAGCTCTGTTTCTTACCGTCGACGGTGATCTCGATGGTCGATCCACCGTCGTTCATCCCGGCGGTGAAATCGAACGGCTGGGCGTAACCGTCGAGGCCGGGTAGCGGCTTCGCGCCCAGCGCCTTCAGCTGCGCGGCGATGTACTCGGCCGCGAGGGCCTCCCCCTCGCTACCGGTCATACGTCCGCCGAGCCTCTCGGCAGCGAGGTAGCCCACATCGGCGCGCAGCTGCGCCTCACCGGCGATTGCCGGCGGGAGGGTCACGGCGACGAGGACGACGAGGCAAACGGTGCAACGATTCGGCTTCATGGTCTTCCCTTCTCTTCCTGACGCGGCGGCGCCTGATCCAGCGCGGTCTTGGCCGCTTCATGATCCCAACGCGCGATCCACAGCTGGGCGCCGTCGCCCGATCCCCGGCCGGTCGTCCAGGCGAGCCGGCGGCCATCCGGAGAGAACACCGGGAGCCCGTCGAAACCGTCGGTCGAGGTGACCCGTACCGGCTCCTTGCGACCTTCCGTGTCCACGATGAAAAGCTCGAAGTTCTCGAACCCGAACTTGTTGGTCGTGAAGATGAAATAGTCTCCCGACGGGTGCGGGTAAGGGGCCCAGCTCATCGACTCGAAGTCGGTGATGCGCCGCGCGTCGCCGCCGTCCAGACGCATCGTCCAGAGATCCGCGATCAGCCCTTCGGCGTCGAACCGGCGCCAGATGATGCGCGCACCGTCGCTGGTGAAGAACGGACCCCCGTCGTAGCCGTCGGCCATGGTCAACCGTTGCGCCGCGCCGCCGTCGGCGGGTAGGAGATAGATCTCGTTGAAGAATGCCGGGTTCTGTTCGAAGATCGCTTGCTCCTCTTCGCTCGGTTCCCCGGCGAAGTAGTGGCGGTTCGAGGCGAACGCGATCCACTTCCCGTCCGGGCTGTAACTTCCCTCCGCGTCGTATCCCCTCGTCCGTGTCAAACGTACCAGCGAACCCGCGCGGTCCAGCACGTAGAGATCCATCTCGGGGTCATAGTCCCAGGCGTAGCGGCGCTCCTGGCCGGATGCGCGGAAATCGAGCTCCGCTTGCTGGAGAGCGAGACTTTGTGGATCGTGGTGCGTCGACGCGAACAGGATCTCCCCGCTTCCGGGTCGGAAGAACGCGCAGGTCGTCTTGCCGTGCCCGGGCGAGATGCGGCGCGTGTCGCCGGTCTCGAAGTCCAGCTCGTAGATCTGGTAAAACGGGTTGCCCTCCTCGCGCTCGCTCTGGAAGACGAGTTTCGAGCCGTCGGGCGAGAAATACCCTTCACCGGCGCGCGCGCCCTCGAAGGTGAGCTGCCGTGGCCGCTCGAGAAAACGGTCCCCGTCGGCCATGATTGGGCCGGCGGCCAAACAAAACCCCAAAAAAAACGACGAGGGTACGATTTTCACCGGGAACTCCCTGACCGCGTACGGTCGCGTTCGAGTCACGGAAATGATGCCACACCGCCGGATCCGTGCCCGTTCGTGGATCCCCGAACCCCCCGATTCGTTCAATTCTTGAAGCCACAATCGGCTGTTTTTGACCCGATTGTCAGTATATGTAACGGGTGATTCCGCCCACAC
>JBFFZZ010000102.1:0-10009 GCA_041568335.1 Candidatus Polarisedimenticolaceae bacterium
ACAATGAAGGCGGCATGAGGTTCGATCGATGAAGCGTTTCCTGTTGCTGCTCTTGTTGCTGCCGGCGGGACTGTTGCTCGGGCAGGGCGACGATCCGCCGATCCACGACACCGAGCTGGACGAGCTCGCCGTCTCGATCTACAGCAAGTTCCTGTCGGAGAACTACGAAACGATCCGCGCGGACCTGCGCAAGCTCCACAACGGATGTCGGGAGATGAAGGTCGAGGAGGAGGAACGTTACGGTTCCCTCGTGCTCGACTACGACCGCAGCTTTCACCGCGCGCTCGACAAGGTTCGGGAACTGGCCGCGAAGGGTGAGTGGGACGATTCGGAGCTGCAATACGACTGGGTGATGCGCTCCTGCGTCGGCTGTCATCGCGCGAGTCGCGAGGCGGGATTCGGTCCGCCCCTCCCGGTGCCCTGACCGGTCAGGTCATCCAGTCGCGCGGGTAGCGGAAATCCGCTCCGATCGAACGCGTCGAGATCTTGGCGATCACCGGCGGCAGACGCTTGAACTGCGATCGGACGATCCTGCGCGTCACCTCGTCGACCAGCTCCGGCGCGAAACCCGCGTCGATGGCCGTCGCGCGTGACGCCCGCGCGTCGACCAGCAGGGCCAGAAGCCGGTCGACCTCCGCGTAGCTGAAGCCCAGGTCTTCCTCGTCGCTCTGATCGGGCCACAGATCCGCGGAGGGCGGTTTTGCGCGGATCGGCTCCGGGACGCCGAGGTGCTCCGCGAGCCGCCGGACCTGGGTCTTGTAAAGATCGCCGATCGGGTTGATCGCCGACGCCAGGTCGCCGTGGAGCGTCCCGTACCCCAACAGCAGCTCGGTCTTGTTGCTGGTGCCGAGCACCAGGGCTCGGTGCGCGGCGGAGCGGTCGTAGAGCAACGTCATGCGGGCTCGGGCCATCACGTTACCGAGGCGCAAGCGGTCCACCGGGCCGGTCGTCCGTTCGAACCCGTCGACGAGTGGTGTGATGTCGATCGTCTCGGCGTCGATCCCGAGATCCTCGACCACCTTGCGCGCGTCGCTCACCGAGTCCTCGCTGCTGGACCGGTACGGCATGAGGCAGGCGTGGATCCGCGCCGGGTCGATCGCCCGACCGGCCAGGTAGGCCACAACCGCGGAATCGATACCGCCCGAGAGCCCCAAGACGAGGTCGTGCAGCCCGGTACGGTGAAGCTCGTTGTCGATGAACTTGACTAGAATCCTGCCGGTCCACTCGGGGTCGATGTCGAGTGAGCCGTCGACGGAGGCCGGCGCGTCGGTCATGCCACTCCGTCTTTTTCGGTCGCCGGCGCCGGATCCGGAAGGTCGTATCGCAGCTGCCGCAGCCGGGCCAGCTCGCGTTCGGCCAGCTCCAGATCCTCGTCACGCAGCAACGGGTAGACGGTTCGGGCACGTCTCAGCACTTCGGACTTCAGATCGACGAGCTCGAGCGATTCGTCCAGCGCGGGCGATTCCGCGACGACGCGGCCGAACGGATCGACGACCAGGGAGCCGCCCCCGAAAGTCACACCGTCCTCGCAACCGATCCGATTGACGTAGACCATCCAGGTGGTCTGGAACTGTGCGGTCGTCTGCAGCAGCTCGCGCCAGACGGCGACCGACGTGACTTCCCGGCCGGGTCGAGCGCCGCGCGTCGGACCGTTGGAAAGGACGAAGATCACCTCGGCACCCTGATGCGCTAGCAGCCAGGCACAGGGCATGTGCCAGAGGTCCTCGCAGACGAGCATCCCCGCCGGGCCCCAGGGCGAGTCGAAGTGGCGCACGCGGTTGCCTGCGGCGAACTCGCGCCCTTCCTGGAACATCCCGTAGGTCGGGAGGTAGAGCTTGCGATGCACGTGGACCACGCGACCGCGGGAGAGGTAGACCGCCGCATTGTAAAAGCGGTGTCCGGGGGCGTCCTCGACCATCCCGAAGACGATGTCGATTCCGGCGGAAGCTTCGAACAGAGGCGCCAGCCTGGGATCGTCGACCGGGAGCGCCAGGTCGGGGACGAGGTCGGCCAGTTGATACCCCGTCAGCGAGAGCTCGGGAAAGACGATCAGATCGGCTCCGGAGCGGACGGCCTGGCCGGCGGCCCGCCGGTGGAGCGCCAGGTTCGCCTCGATATCCCCCAAATGAGGGGCAATCTGGCCAAGAGCCACGCGAGCGTCACGCATGGCCTCATTCTAGCCAGTGCGTTGGAACCCTTCAGCCGTTTTGACCGTTATCTTGAAACAAAGGACCCGTGGCATTTCTGTGTCGTTTCGGCGCACCTGGGCTCTTCGGGTCGTTAATGACGCCAAAGTGGCCAGATTAAAACTGGCCAGTCTTCTGACGTTGTGCTACCGAGGGAATAGTCGACCAAGAATTCGTGTTATTTATCTCAATAGGCCAAGAAATTAATTACAACTACTTAACTCATATGCCAAATCTGCCTGGATCGAGTCGGAACCGTCCGGGTTGGCCCGGATTTTTCATAAGGTGTAGACGCCGCGCCACGATTCTTCCACACAAGGACGGACCAGGGGGGTCCGACATCGACGGGCGACACGATCGAGCGCAGGCACCGGGATGGGTGGAAAGATGTCCAGCAACCTCATGAACCGAAAAACCGAGATCGAAGAGACCGCGGAGGTCGTGGTTCGCCAGAACCCGGGCGAGATCGACGACACCCCCGCGGTGACGCGAGCTCGCCTCAAGCGCAAGTCCGAGCCGGAGAAGCCGACGGCGGCGATCCTACCGATCTACCTGCGCGAGATGGGCTCGACCCCGCTGATCAAGGAAAACCAGGAAGTCGCGCTGGCGCGCGAGCTCCAGGATGCCCGCACGGCGCTGGCCAAGATCGCCATCAAGCTGCCGGCGGCCGCGCGTGAGGCCTGCCTCAACAGCGATCTGACCGGGCCCAAACGGGGCCGCGAATGGCCGCTGGACGACCTCGAGGAGTTCTACGGCAAGCTCCTGCGGTACTCGCGCGAGCACAAGACCGAGGCCAAGACCGCCCAGCTGGCCAAGCAGGCGCGGCAGCAGAAGCAGCACGTCAACCATGCCCGCGACGCGCTGATCCTGGCGAACCTCCGGCTCGTCGTGCACATCGCGAAAAAGTATCTCAACCACGGCATCTCCTTCATGGACCTGATCCAGGAGGGCAACATCGGACTGATGAAGGCCGTGGAGAAGTTCGAGTACGAGCGAGGCAACAAGTTCTCGACCTACGCCTACTGGTGGATCAAGCAGGCGATCGAGCGCGCAATCGCCGACAAGGCCCGGGTGATCCGCATCCCGGTGCACGTCAACGAGAAGATCAAGAAGATCGCACGTATCTCCAAGGAGCTGGCGGAGCACCTGGGCCGCAAGCCCACACCGGTCGAGGTCGCCAACAAGCTGCACATGCCGGTGGCGAAGGTCGAGGAGATCCTCGGCGTGGTTCCGGAGCCGCAGGCGCTCGAGGACATGTCCGGCGACGATGACAGCCCCGGCCTGATGCGATTCATCGCGGACGTCAACGCGCCGTGCCCGCTGGAGCGCACGGTGGATCGCGAGCTGAAGGAGAAGGTCGCCGGAACGCTGCAGGTGCTGAGCTCCCGCGAGGAGGAGATCATCCGGCTGCGCTTCGGGATCGGCCGGGACATGCCGTACACGCTGGAGGAGATCGGCCGTGTGATGGGTCTGTCCCGCGAGCGCGTGCGCCAGATCGAGGCGGCCGCGCTGAAGAAGATCCAGGCCGCCGAGGAGTGCCACGACCTGCGCGAGTTCCTCAGCGCCTGATCGCCTATTCAAGTCATTCATTGGAGCCGGGGCGCGCTGCCCCGGCTTTTCTTTATCGTCCCACAAGTCCAATCGTTCCAGTTATTTGGCAGGCCCGATCCCGCAAAGGCTGTGGAAAACAGGTCGGCGCCACCGGCAAGTGCGGTAAAAACTCCGGACGGCACGGCTAACTCGTTGACAGACAGTCGGTTACGATGCTGCGCTCGAACCCCCGATCGGCCCGCGCCGCCGGCGTCTCGCCACTCCGGTCGGGATCGATCCACAGCTTTTCCACACGAGCGGGCGATCGCGGCAGATTCACCGCGGTTTCACTTCGGCGCACGGGCGAACCCTGCCAAAACGGGTAGATTGCGACGAGGGCGAGACGGAACCCGGTGCGATGACGATCTTCGATTTACGCAAGGCCTACCACGATTCACTCTCCAACATGCGCGGATGGCTCGGCGACTCGGCGCTCTCCGGGCGGTTGACGATGCTGGACAAGCTATCGATCCTCGATGCCTGGCAGCAGGAGATGGTCGAGTTCTTCGAGCGCAACGGGCACTGTTTCGCCTGTAACCGGCCCATCGGGCGCTGCGAGTGCCCCAACGACTGACCGCCGAGTAACCTCCACCGGCCTGCTAGACTCCGCATCCATGTCGCGTCTCGTCGTCGCCGAACCGGCTCACGTCAAGAGCATCTATCGGGAATCCTACGCGCTGTGGGGTGCGGGTCTGAGCCGCCGGGATTATCTTGATATGTGGACCGAGATCAGCTCCACCGCGTGGGGTCGGGAAAACGCGAGGTTCTACGTGTGGCTCGGACCCGACGGGGAAATCCTCTCGAGCCTGAAGACCTATTGGCCGAAGTTACAGCTCCTCGGGGAGTGCGAGCGGGCGATCGTGCTGGGGGCGATCTTCACCCCACGAGCCCGTCGTCGGCGCGGCCACGCCGCGGCCGCCGTGCGTGCCGCCCTCGACGAGGGCCGCGCCGCAGGGAGCCGGGCGGCGTTGCTTTTCTCGGACATCGGGACCCGGTACTACGACAGCTTCGGTTTTCGTGAAATCCCCGCCGAGGAACAGTGGGGGCCCTTGCGCGCGAAAAGGGAAGACGCCCCACGGGGTTGGACGTTGCGCGAGATGCGCGACGAGGACCTGCCGACGGTCATCGCGATGCACGATGCGTTCTGCACCGGGCGTTCGTTCGCGATCCGGCGCGACGAGGCGCACTGGGAGTTCGTCCGCACACGGGCATTCAGCTTCTTCAAACGGCTCGGGAGCGCCCAGGTTCGCCAGCGCTGGCGGGTCGCCGAATGCGACGGGCGGATCGTCGGCTACCTGATCACCGTCGAGGGCCGCGGCGAATGGAACGTCCGGGAAGTCGGTGCGCTGGGGGGTGACTTCGAACGTATGGCCGATGTCCTGCGCGTCGCCGCCGTCGAGGCCGCACGAGCGGGCCTGCGTCGGTTCTACTCCTGGCTACCCCGCGAGTTGTTGGCCCACCTGTCCGACTGGGAGATCCGATCGAGCTCGCGTCGTGGGGCGGTGCCGATGCTGGCGTCGCTCGACGGGACGACGGAGATCCCCGCTCTGCAAGTGCCCGGAGCGGCCTACATCCCGTACCAGGATCAGTTCTGATCGGCGTGAATCCTGCTGGTAAACTGCTGGACCGATGCGACTTCCGCCACTGATCGCCGCCTGGCTGATACTCGTCGTTTCCCCGGTCATCGCACAGACCGATTCGCCCCCGGCGGAGGACCGTTTCGCGCTCGACCTCGCGGAAGGCGGCAAGATCGACTTCGATCAGATGATCCACAGCGAGGACGGCGTGATCCTCACCGGTCCGGTCACGATCAGCATCGGGGACACGCGGATCCAGGCCGATCGCGTGATCTATCGCGAGGAACGCTATGTCACCGCCGAGGGCAACGTGCTTCTCGTGTGGCAATCCAACCGGATCTTCGGGAGCCGTCTGGTCTACGACCTCAAGACCGGTCATGGCGTCATGGACGACGCGTCCGGGCAAGCCCGGGACCAGTACCTTTTCTGGGCAAAACGCGCGGAAAAGATCGGCGTCGATCTGATCAAGTTGAAGAACGCGACCTTCACGACTTGCACGCAGCCGACGCCCTACTGGTCGTTCAACGTGTCGAGCGCGACGATTCGCCTGGACAAGTACGCCCGGATGTGGAACCCGCGGTTGGTGGCTTCCAAGATCCCCGTGTTCTACCTGCCGTACATCGTTTGGCCCGTGAAGGACCGTCGAGCGGCGGGTTTGCTGATCCCGGAGTTCCACGCGAATCAGAAGCTCGGCAGCGCGGTCACGCAACAGCTGTTCATCCCGTTGGGGCCGACCGCGGACGTGACCTTGCTGGGGACCTACTACACCGACGCCGGGCTGGGCGGCGGGCTCGAGGCCCGCTGGTTACCAAGCCGTCGGGGGTCGGCTTCTTTCAAGGGCTTCTACATCGACGATCAGGTGACCAACGCGGAGCGCTGGAACTTCGAGTACAAACAGGAGCAGCAGTTCAACAACGGCTTCCGCATGGTTGCCGACATCAACCAGATCAGCGACTTCAACTACTACTCCGATTTCGCGCGCAACCTCAACGTGGTCTCCTCGCCGACGGTTCTCGCGCGCATCGAGTTTTCGCGCAACGGGCCGTGGGCATCGGTGAACGTCCGCGAGCTACGCCGCGAGCAACTCCGGGTCGACGGTTCCGAGCTGATCCAGCAGACGCTGCCGGAGATCGAGTGGCGCGGTCGTACCAAACGGCTGGGCGAGAGTCCGGTCTACTTCGATTACCAAACCTCCATCGCGGCGATCCAGCAACGTGAGGAACCGACGCCCTGTCTCGCAGCGCCGTGCACGCCCGTTCAGCTCGCCCCGCTCAACGCGGACTACGGCAGGGTCGATGTCTTTCCCACCTTCTCGATGCCGCTGACACCGGCCCCGTGGCTCGACATCACACCCAGCGTGAGGTACCGCACCACACACTGGACGCAACGAACCGAGCCGATCACGCTGCCCACCGGCGACATGACCCGTATCGCGGTGGATTCGTCGGTCACCCGCAGCCTGTTCGGGGCCAACCTGTCGATCGTGGGGCCGAAGCTCTACAGACTGTTCAAACGCAAGGACGGCGCGCGCTTCAAACACACGGTGGAGCCGCGTATCTCTTACGGGTATCTCGACCGCTACGATCAAACCGACCAGCTGTTGCTCTACGACGACGTCGATCAATTCAACGGAAGCGGCGCCAATTTGAATTACTCCCTGGTCCAACGGTTGTTCGCCAAGCGACCGCGTACGATGCCGCAACCCGCCCGCGAGGCCATGCAGCCGGTCGTGATGGCCGACGGCACGACCAGCGATCCGCTCGCGGAAGGCGTGTCGCCGGTCGACAGCGCGGTGGGCTTCGCACCCACCCCGCCGCCCGACGCGCCCGTCGAGCCACTCGAGATCGCCTCGTTGGAGTTCCGGCAGATGCGTTCGTTCAACAACGAACTGAGCTTCGCGGATCTCGACTCCGACGGGATCAACGAGGCGACGAGCCCGTACTCGGATCTGCAGATGATCGGCCGCTTCAACCCGTCGCAGAAGACCAGCATCGACATTCGCGGGAGTTACCACATCCTCTACGAAGACCTCCGCGACGTGACGCTGTCCGGTGCCCTGCGTAACCGGGTTTCGCGGACCGGTTTCTCGATCATCTTTCGCAACGGGCTGGGCGTTCGGAATACCGGAACGACCGCCATGCCGATCTTCGAGCCGAACCGGGACGACACCCAGCTGCGGTTCGACACCGGGCTCAACCTGTTCGGCCGCAGGCTGCAGCTCAATTACTCGACGCTGTACACCGCCCGCCCCCCGATGGGCCAGAGTCACTTGCCGGACCAGCACTGGCGGGTGGCCTACGCCACGCAGTGCTGCACATTCGTCATCGAACGCTACACGCGGGATTTCTCCGCAGGTGTCGACCGCCGCGACCTGTCGTTCCGCGTCGATCTTGCGGGGATCGGTAAACTGTTCGATTATTCCGGGTTCTAGAGTGAGCGAACGCATCGTCATCGTCGGCGCCACGGGACAGCTCGGTCTGGCCCTGCGGCGCCATCTCGACCGCGACCGGCGCCCGTACGCGGCGCTGGGCCCGCCCGATCTGGATTTGACCGCACCGGATACGGGCGATCGAATCGCGCGACTCGAACCGTCCGCGGTCATCAATGCCGCGGCGTGGACCGATGTTCGCGGCGCCGAGCAGGCCTCCAACCGTCAACTGGTCTGGGAGGTCAACTGCCACGGTCCCCGCCGGCTCGCCGAACGCTGTGCCGGGCTCGGCATTCCCCTGGTTCACGTCTCGACCGACTACGTCTTCGACGGGCGCGCCGACGAACCCTACAAAGAAGATGCGCCGACCGGCCCGCTCCAGGCCTACGGCATGTCGAAATTCGACGGTGAGCGTGAAGTGCGACGGGTTTATCCGGAGGCCCTGATCGCAAGGACATCCACGGTCTACGGCTACCGTCCGGATGGACCACCACATTATGTCGACGCGATCCTCGCCCAGGCGCGTGAGCACGGCGCACTGGAGGTCGTTCGATTGCCCGTGTCGTCTCCGAGCTACACGGTGGACATCGCCGCGGGGCTGATCCACCTGCTCGACGCGGGAGCACGCGGGGTGGTGCACGTCGTCAACGACGGCGCTGCGAGCCGCCTCGAGCTGGCGACGGAAGCGGTGCGGCTGGCCGGCTTCGACTTCGAGGTCGGTGAACGCCCGGCTCCGCCGGACGATCTCGAGCGCCCGGATTACTCGGTCCTCGACACGTCGCTCTACCGGGAACTCACCGGCAGGTCGATGCGACCGTGGCAGGATGCGTTGCGCGACTACGTGACCGGACTCACGGCATGAAGGTCCTCGTGACGGGTGTCACCGGATTTCTCGGTGGCCGTGTCGCCGCCGAGCTCGCGGCGAGCGGCCACGATGTCGTCGGCTTCTGCCGGGACGAATCGCGCTGGTCGGATCGCCCGGGGTCGGCGATCGCCGTGACCGGTGACGTGACCGACCGGGCGGCGGTCGAACGCGCCGTCGACGGCTGCGGGGCGGTGGTCCATGCCGCGGCTCTGGTCAAGTCGTGGGTACGCGACAAACGGCAGTTCGACCGGGTCAACGTCGAGGGGCTGGGGTACGTCATTCAAGCGTGTCGGGAGGCCGGCGTGCGTCTCGTCTACACCTCGTCGTTTATCGCGCTCGGGCCGACCGACGGGACGACCCTGCACGAGGAGAGCCCGCGTGTCGACACGGATTTTCACAATGATTACGAGCGCACCAAGTGGCTCGCCGATCAGCTCGCCCGGAACGCCGACACCGACAACCTCGAGCTCGTACGCGTCTACCCCGGCGTCATTTACGGCCCGGGGACGATGACCGCCGGGAATCACGTCGTCCAACTCCTGTTGCAGCACGCTCGCGGCAAGCTACCCGGAATGCTCGGGAAGGGCGACCTGAGGCAGTGCTTTGCCTACGTCGGTGACGTCGCCGGGGGCGTCGTTCGGGCGCTCGAACGGGGCCGGGCGGGGGAGGGTTATATCCTCGGCGGCGAGAACCGTACCGGGGTCGAGCTGTTCGACGCATTCGAGGCCGCCGCCGGGGTTGCGCCGCCGAAGCGGAAGATCCCGTTCTGGGCCGCCGGGATGATCGGCAAGGCCCAGCGCTGGCGCGCCGAGCTGCTCAACATCGAGCCCGAGCTGACGGATGAGGTCGTCGGGATCTACCGTCACGAATGGGCCTACAGCTCGGAAAAGGCGATCGCCGAGCTGGGTTACCGTGTGACGCCGTTCTCCGACGCCATCGCGGAGACCGTCGCCTGGCTCCGCGAGCGCGGTGAGATGAGTTGAGCCGACTCCGCGGTGAGCTGATGCGCAAGGCGGTGCACGTCAGCATGGGCGGGTTTGCGCTGCTGTTCCGGTGGATCACGCCTACGCAGGCCGCTCTGCTCGCGATCCTCGCGTTGCTGTTCAACCTGTTCCTGCTGCACAGGCTGACACGCCGGGCGCTGCTGCGTGAGGACGAACGAGAGGCCGGCTACTCGCGTGGCATCGTGCTCTACCCGGCGGTCGTTCTCGCCCTGATCATCGTCTTCCGTGAGCGTATGGAGCTGGCCGCCGCGGTGTGGGGTTTCCTGGCGGTCGGGGACGGCATGGCGACCGTCGCCGGTGTGTTGGCGTAAAGCGGAAGGCTCCCCTGGAATCCGGAAAAGTCCTGGGCCGGGTTTCTC
>JBFFZZ010000103.1:0-9820 GCA_041568335.1 Candidatus Polarisedimenticolaceae bacterium
GCGCGCATGAACGGCTGCGTCATCCCGACCTGCGAGCGGTCGGGAAGCACGGCCTGGCCGTCGGCGCGTCGGGTCTTGATGAAGCTGAAGATGTAATCCCAGCGGCCGCAGTTGAGGCCGGACGAATGGTCGCGGAGCTCGTAGAGGATCTCGTCCATCTCGAACGCCGCGGGGAGTGTCTCGATCAACACGGTCGCCTTGATCGTGCCGTTGGGGATGCCGAGCATCCGTTGCGCCTCGACGAACACGTCGTTCCACCAGCGCGCCTCGAGGTGGCTCTCGAGCTTGGGCAGATAGAAGTAGGGACCGCTGCCGCGATTCAGCAGCGCTTTGGCGTTGTGGAAGAAGTAGAGCCCGAAGTCGAACAACGCGCCGGGGATCTCGCGCCCATCGACCTCAACGTGCGACTCCGGCAGATGCAGACCGCGCGGCCGCACCAGGAGCGTCGCGATCGACGCGTCGAGCTTGTACTCCTTGCCGCGGGCGGGGTCCGCGAACTCGATCGTCCGGCGCACGGCGTCGTAGAGGTTCACCTGGCCGGAGACCATGTTCTCCCAGGACGGCGCGCTGGAGTCCTCGAAGTCCGCCATGAAGCAGTCGGCGCCCGAGTTGAGCGCGTTGATGACCATCTTGCGGCTGACCGGGCCGGTGATCTCAACCGTGCGCTTGAGCAGATCCGTCGGTTGCGGCGCCACGCGCCAGTCACCGTCACGGACGGCTCGGGTCTCGAGCAGGAAGCCGGGCAACTCGCCGGCGGCAAACCGGCCGTGCCGTTCCTCACGGGCCCGCATCAGCTCACCGTGCCGGTCGCGCGAACCGCGCACGAGTGCCGCGACGAACTCCAGCGCCTCCGGCACGAGGATCTGTTCCTGGCGCTCGACGGTCGGGCCGAGGATGTCGATCCGGGTCGATTCGTGGGACGGCATCGCTAAAACCTCCGAAAAAGCTCTAGTGAGAATAAGGAGGAGCGTGCCGGATTGCCATCGGGAATCCCGGACCGTTTGAAAAAGGCTCGGCTTTTTACTTGATGTGGCGTTTACCGGACCAGATCAGCGAGCGTGTGGGGACGCGATCCCGGAACCGTTTGGTCTTCAGTAGCCGCAGCATCGCGCGTAGCCGGCCCCAGCGGCTGCGGCCGTGGAGGTGCTCGATTCCGGCGGTCAGGATCCGATTGGAGGTCTCGTCGTACGGGTAGGCGCCGAGCGGACCCTCGAGCGCGTTGGCGTCGAAGGAAACGAACCGCTGGCGCGACATCTCGCGCAACCCCGGCGTCCCGTGGTTCTGGCCGATGCCGCTCATCTTGAGTCCCGACCAGGTCGCCGCGGGCTCGCCGAACGAATAGAGCACGTCGTTGATCGTCACCACGCCCGCCTGCAGGCCGACCATCAACCGTTCCGCCGTTTCCTTCGATTGGGTCCAGCCGCTGGAGGAGAGCGCGTAGTCGCTGTCGTTGGCCAGCATGATGGCGCGCTCGAGACTCTCGACCACGATGATCGGGATCACCGGCCCGAGCACCTCCTCGCGCATCAACGGGCAATCGTTGGGCGGATCGAGCAGCACGGTCGGCGGGTAGTAGTACCCGGGGCCCTCGATCTTCACGCCGCCGCGCAACAGCCTGGCGCCGAGGACGACGGCCTGCTCGACGAGATCTTGAACGCGTTGACGGCGCCCGTCGGTTTCCATCGGTCCCAGGTCGACCCCCGGTGTCTGCGGATCGCCGACCCGGATTTTGTCCACTTCCTGAAGCACGCACTCGACGAAACGGGATGTGGCGCGCTCCTCGACGTAGATGCGCTGGATCGACCCGCAGTTCTGGCCGGCATTGGCCAGTGCGCCCCACACGATTCCTCGCGCGGCGCGTTGCACGTCCGCGTCTCCGGCGACGATCGAGGCATGGTTGCCGCCGAGCGACAACACGACGGGGCGCGGCACGCACCCCGCGGTCGTCATCACGGCCTGACCCGCGCCGAGGCCACCCGTGACGAAAACCTTGTCGACCTTCTCGTGAGCGACGAGTCGCAGCGATTCGTCGGACGTTGCCGGGATGACGTTGACCACGCCGGCAGGAACCCCGGCCTGCGCGCACAGCTCGCCGATGCGCAACGCGGAGAGCGGTGTGCGCTCCGACGGTTTCAGGACGACCGAGTTGCCCATCGCGAGGGCGGCAGCGACCTGGATCAACGGGATCGCGAACGGGATCGGCGACGGGGTGACCAGCGCGATGACCCCGACGGCGTCGTACAGGTAATGCGCCCGTTTGTGCACGTAGTACGGATGGCGCGGATCGACGCTCAGACCGGCGTGATAGCGCTCGGCATGACGGATGATGAACTTGAGATGGTCGAGCGCCGGCAGGATTTCCTGCGACAGCGCCTCGATGCGCGGCTTGCCCTGCTCGCGCGCGATCAACTCGGCGATCTCCTCGGCGCTCTCGTAGATCAGCCGAGACAGCACCCGGAGGTGCCGGCCGCGCTCTTCGAATCCCGTCCCGCGCCACAGGGCGAGACCGCGCACCGCGGCGTCGACGGCACGCTCGACGTCGTCGGGGCCCGCATGCGCCACGCTGGCGAACGGCTCGCCCGTCGACGGGTCGATCAGCGAGCTCTGTCCCCCGCGGCCGCCCGACGGCTCGCCGTCGATGAACGGGAGCAGAGGCACACCGATGCGGATGGGAACGGACTCCCGCTGCGCGACCGCGGCCTTGTCTCGGTCGAGGCTGTCTTCGAATTCCGTCCGAATCACGGGGCCAAATATAGGGCCGCCATGTGGAGGAGGCACGCGGGGCCGGGCAATTTTTTGGTCGACTTTTCGGGCGTTTTGGGGCTCCTGGGCGCTTCAGACCCGCGCGTCGATCAGCCCGGCACGCCGCAACCGCTCGAAGCCTGCCGCCAGGCCCTCGAGGGTGCGGGCGAAGTCCTCCTCGCCGTGCGCGGTCGAGATCGCGCCCAGACCGGTGCGCACGGATACCCCGTGGAGCAGGAAAACGGACTTCAGCAGCTCGTCGTCCAGGACGGGATGCGAGCGCCGCGCCATCTCCTCGGGTGAGGAGGGGTCGCCCCCCGGTTCCCGCAAGACGTGCAGCATCATCAACGAGCTCGAGGAGCCGACCGGCGCGGGCGTCCCGAGCAGGCTGACGGCCAGACCAGCCTCGCCGGCGAGCTCGCGGATCGACTCGCGCAGCTTGCCCCCGGCACGGGCCAGCTCGGGATAGAGCGTCGTCTCTTCGGCGATCAGGTGTTCGAGCAGCGTTACCGTGGCGAGCAACCCCAGCTCGTGCGCGGAGTAGGTTCCACCCTCGAATTTGACGCGGTGCTGCGCGCGCGTGCACAGGGCCAGCAGGTCGCGGCGGCCGGCGACCGCAGCGACGGGCATCCCGCCTCCGAGCACCTTCCCGAGGACCAGGAGGTCCGGTTCGATCCCGTAGAGCTGCGTCAGGTCGCCGGCGCGAAAACGGAACCCGGTGATGATCTCGTCGCAGACCAGAAGCGCCCCGTGATGGGCCGTCAGGCGGCGGATCTCATGCATGTAGTCGGGGGTCGCGGCGATCCCGCCGCCCTGTCCCATGACGGGCTCGACGAGCATGCAGGCGATGCGATCGCCGTGCTCGCGGAACACGCGCCGGAGCTCATCGATGTCGTTGTACCGAGTCAACAGGATCTCGCCCGGTGTGCTGCTCGACAGGCCCTCGGTTTCGATGCGGTCGTAGGCCTGCCCGTGGGGCGACACGCCCTTGAGCCCGAACGGCTGGCTTCCGTGCCAACCCCCTCGCACCTTCAACACCAGGTCACGGCCGGTGAATCCGCGACACAGGAGCGATGCGTAAAACGTCCCCAGCGACCCGCTCGTCGTAACGCGAACGGATTCGGCGCCGGTACACTTTACGATCAGCTCCGCGGCGCGAGCTTCGAGCTCGTGGAGCAGCCCGGTCTGAAGACCGCGCCCCTCGTCGAGCGCGGTGCGCAGCGCGTCGCGGATCAGCGCCGGGTTGTGACCCAGCAGATTGGTGAAGTGCCCTTGCCAGTAGTCGACGAACGTGTGGTCGTCGAGATCGACGAAACGCGACCCGGAAGCTTGCCGTGCCACCGGCATGAACGGGTCGGCCCAACGCACCGCGTGGCTGCAGCCGTCGAGCAGGGAGCTCGCGTGCGCCCGGTGATGTTCCGCCGAACGCGGAAACTCGCGCTCGTACTCCTCGATCAGTTGCTGCTTGAACGTCTCAACGGACATGCCCGCCTCCCACCGCGAGCTTAGCAGCCAGCGGACGAGGTTGGCAGGGGATCAGGCGCCCGGGTCGTGGAGTTGCTCGTAGTGCGAGAGGATGTCGCGGGCGTAGCGGCTGCCGTTGAAGGAGCCTGCGCGCAGCCACATGGAGACGCGGCTGGGCCCGAAACAGTAAGCGGTCAGGGCAATCTGCTCGTCGCCGAAGCGTTCGACGAGCTCCTTGTAGTAACGCACCCCGAGACGGACGTTCAGGTGCGGCGAGTGGAGGGTGTCCCTCCCGTTCCACTCGACATCGCTGCGCAAGGCCATGTCCTTGGCGACCCAGGGTCGCAATTGCATCAAGCCGACCGCGCCCGCGTGGCTGACCACGCGCGTTTTGAACGAGCTTTCCTTGGCGACGATCGCGGTGACCAGCAACGGATCGACCGACTCGGCGACCGACTCCTCGACGATCGCCGTGGCCAGTGTCCGATGCCAGCCCTCGGCCGCGGTCGGCCGGTGCCGGCGAACGACGTCCAGGACGACCTCGTAGTCCAACTCGCGCCGGACTTGGGCTTGGCTTTGCAACCAGGCTTCGTCGGTGGGGGTGGCGGAATCGATCGTGTTCCAACCCGCGCCCCCGACAAGCGCGCAAAACAAGCCGGTGAGAATCAGAAGTCGCTTTCCCTTGCGCTTGATCTTGTTTCGCATGATCACCCACCTGCCTTGATGCCCGGCCTGTGTTCCGGACACGCCGCTAGGAAACGCAAGCACGATGCCAAAACGCGAGCGGCGAAAAGGCTTCCGATTGCTGGCGATTTCAAAACGGTCGGTCGCGGCTCCCGTGTCCCGTGTCGCGACAAATCGACGCGATGGGGTCCGTGAATACGGACGATCCGGCGTAGCCGCCAGCGAATTCCCGTCCTGTCCGGAAAGACGACAGCGAGTGTCCGCCGAACCGACATGTTGCCTCGCGGGGACCATGCTCCAAACCTAGTCAGCGGCGCGGATACCGCGCAAGCATGCGACGTGGGGCAAGCGGCTATGCAGCTTTTCGGCCACCGGATAGTCCGCCGGGTGGGTCGCGGCTTGGCGTGATCGTTAAGCCGAACCGTATGAGGCGGTTGGATCGATCCCCGGAACCACCGGCCGTTCCCCTGCCGCGTTTTCTTGCCGACGATCCTGTCGGCGCCGGCGAGATATTTTTTTGAACGCTGAAGAAAACCCGCACCGCGTGCGGACCGCCGGTTCGCTTGAAACCGTCCGCGTGAAAGAAACCCCTTCACATCCGTCACGGGAGAGGTAAGATCGGCGGGCCAGGAAGAGGGGATAGGCTCAGAACAATCGGCGCACGGCCGCTCGGGCTATTGAGGGGTACGGCCCGAGACGACCGGTCGGCCGGTTGTCCTGAGCCTTGTTTTTATCCGCCCGCGCGTTTCGCGTCGTAGCCCGCGCGGATCAGCTCCTCGACGACGCGGTCACGATGATCTCCCTGGATCTCGATCGTGTCGCCCTTCACCGTGCCGCCGGATCCGCAGACCCGTTTGAGTCGCCTGGCGAGTGTCTTGAGCTCGTCGGGCGGCAACGCCAGCCCGAGCACGACCGTCACGCCCTTTCCCTTGCGACCCTTCGTCTCGCGCCTCACCCGGATGGGGCCGCCCGTCGCGCCCGGCGTCGTCGAACACGCGCAGGCATCCGCCGGGTGGCCGCAACGCGGGCACGTCTTGCGCGAGCGTGACGAGTACACCGTTCCTCGAGGGGGTCGATCGAATCCCATCTCACGACACTCCGAATCGCTTCTCGTACCAGGCGACATCCCAGTAGCGATCGAACTTCCGGCCGACCTCGCTCAGCACGCCGACCCGGCGATACCCGAGATCGCGATGCAGCGCCTCGGAAACGTCGTTGGGCAACGCGACGCCCGCGTAGGCCCGGTGCACGCCGGCGCGCTCGAGCGCTTCGACCAGCGCCTGCATGAGCCTTCGTCCGGTGCCGCGCCCGACGGCGTCGGGACTCAGGTAAACGGTCGTCTCGACCGAGATGTCGTACGCGGCGCGCTCCTTGAACGGCGTGCTGCAGGCAAATCCGATCACGCCGTCCGGGCCCTGGGCCACGTACAGCTGGAGCCGCCCCGCGGCGGAAAACTGCTCGAACCAGGCTCGCCGGCGCTCCGCGGCGGGGGGCTCGAGGTCGAAGGTGACATGGGTGGTCGCGACGTAGTGGTCGTAGATCCTTGAGATCGCGTCCAGGTCGGAAGGCGCCGCGTGACGGATCGTCGGATCGCTCATGGGATCGGATCTCTCCCGCGCAACATCGCCGCCATGGTACCGCAGATGGCATGATGCACTCATGGCCGCGATCCCCAGCTTGATCCTCACCGCGATCACGGAACGCCTGAGCAACCTGCGGTTCCCGACCCTGTTCACCGTCCTGGCGGTGGTGTTCGTGATCGATCTCCTGATCCCCGATCTGGTTCCCTTCGTGGACGAGTTGTTGCTGGCGCTGGACACGCTGATCGTCGGAAGCTTGACGCGGCGCCGCGAGGAGCCCGCCGAATGAGCCGGTCGTTGCCGGGGCCACGACCGGATGAGATGATGAGTCTTCTGGGGAGGACAAGGAGGGCCCGATGAAGAAGTTCGCGTTCGCCGGCTTGGCCGTCGTTCTGTTGCTTGCCGGAAATCTGACGGTCGCCGATGACAAGGAAGCGACGACGCTCACCGGTTCCTTCGTCTGGGAACACGGCAACACCACCGGAGACCTCGAGGCCGTATTCACACCCACGGGCGAGGAGACCTGGGACGTCTCGTTTCACTTCACCTTCCGCAACAAACCGCACACGTACAGCGGATCGGCGAGGGGCAGTATCGGTAGCGGCGAGCTGAGCGGGAAGGTGCTCAACGAAAACAAGAAACGGACGTTCACCTTCGAGGGCGCGTTCGAGGACGGCGTCTTCAACGGGACGCACGCCGAGATCGGCGGCGGGGAGAACGTCATGGAAACCGGGACGCTGACGCTTGAATAACGGCTAGTTGCAGATCCCGATACGTTGCACGCCGCAGACCCCGGATGCGGACGGCCGCGGGGTCCCCTGCGAGTCGGTCCCCGCACCCCCCTCGCGCGACCCGTCGTTGGGCAGGATCAGGTAATACTCCGACCCCGAGCCGTGAGCGAACGTCGCCGGCGAGGTCTTGTCGCAGGCGGAGTCGACGGGACTGTGGCTGTACGCCCCCGTCGAGGCGAGCAGATCCAGGTCACCGGCGTGGATCGCGTACATCTGCCCGGGAAGCATCGCTGCGTTGCACGTATCGTTCCAGGTGGCCTCGATCGTCCCCGGCGCGGTGATCTCGAACACGACATCCTGCGGCACGGTTCCGGGCCACTCCATCGGGGAGCAGACCAGGGGTCCCGCTTCTTCGTATTCGACGAGCACGTTGTCGATGTACCAACCGTCCTCCGTGCCCAAACCTGGGTCCAGGTCCGAGCCGAACACGAATGCCAGGTACACGGTGCTGCCCTTGTACGGGAGCAGATCGAACGTCGCCGCGGTCCAGCCCCCGGAGGCACCCTGGAAGGCCGGCATCCCCTCGAGCCCGTTGCAGTTGCCGCTTGCCAGCAGCCCGCCCGGGTAGCCGCCGACGGGATCGATCACCGTGTAGTTGTCGGTGCCGTCCTGCATGAAGTCGATCGCCACGAGGCCGCCGTCCTGATCGAGGGTGGTGTCGTAGAGGTGGTCGAACGTCAGCGTGGCGGAGATCGCGTTGGCCGGAATCGTGAATCCGGGCCCCCCGTCGGAATCCTTGCCCCCGTAGTAGAGCCAGGCGTGGTTCTTCGGCGAGTAATAAGAGCCGAAGCCGCGTCCCGCGTGGTAGGTGTTCTCGTGCGACGGATCGTAGAGGTAGACCTTCCAGTCGTCGGTAAACCGCGGCTGGCCGTTGCATCCCGAGAGCCCCGGGTTGATGTCCTCGTGGCTCCACTCCAAACCGGGAGAAGGGTCGAAGTCGTCGTCACCCACGGTCGTCTGGATGGGAGCCGAAAAGGTGCCGATCGTCGCGGTGACGGCGTCGGAGATGTCCTGGAACGGACCCGGCGCGTTTGCCGCGCTCATGTCGACGAAATCGAAGCTCAGCGGGTCGCCGCAGGTCGCGTCGGGCTCGACGATGAACTCGGCCGTCTGCGGGGAGACCCCGGTCGCCCCGGGAAAGATGTCGTCGAAGCCGACGACGCCGGCGTTGACCAGCGTGATCCCCGGCGTCGTGGTCTCGAGCCGTCCTTGAGGATCGAGCGCGGTCGCGCCGCCGCCGTTCCGCAAGGTGACGTCGACTCCCCACGTTTCACCGGGATCGATGTGCGCATCCCCGTTGCCGTCGACCTCGACCGGGGCCGAAGCGGAGTCGAACAACAGGATCGGGCTCACGCTTCCGAGCGCGGCCTGCCAGGCGCCGTTGCCGTAGGTCCCCGCGGTGACGATGCCCTGCAGGATGTTGTATTTGAGATCGGTCACGACCGCGCCCAGCGGCATCCCGTCCATCCACGGCAACCAGGAGACGCCGCCGTCCGAGCTGCGGTACACCCCGATGTCGTTGCCGACGACGATCTCGCCGCTGGAGATCATCAAGACGGTGTTGTGCGGCACGTTGGGCAGCCCGGCGCTGCGATCGGTCCAACCGGCGCCCTCGTTCCATTCCCAGACGTGCCCGGTGTTGAACCCGCCGACGACGGCAAAGGCGCGGGTCGGGTCCGCCGGATCGGAGGCGACGTCGTTGATCGAACGTCCAGGGAGGCCCGAAGTGATGTCGGTCCAGGTCGAGGCGCCGTCGGTCGTGCGCCAGACCTTGCCGCTCGCGCTTGCGGTCAGCACGTGGTCGGGGAAGTTACGGTTGATCCCGATGTTCTTGAGGCTCCCCGAGTTGCCGGTGAGGTCCGGTCCCATTTGGGTCCAGTTCGAGCCGTGGTCGTCCGAACGGTAGATGCGATGCGTGCCGAGGTACAGGATGTTCGGGTTGAGCGGATCCAGCAGGTAGGGCGTGACCCAGTTGCTGCGGTCATTGGCGATGACGCCGTTGTCGCTGTCGCTGATGTCGAAGTAGCTACCGAACAGTCCGGTGGTCGAACGCCAGACGTTGGGGAATCCGCCGGACGGATAGGACGTGATGTAGGAGTAGTTCGCGTCCTGCGGGTTGATGTGGCAGGTAAACCCGTCGCCCGTCACGGCCTGCAGCGACCAGACGTTGTTGTTGGTGCGCGCCACCGAGCTGTTGTCCTGGGCCCCGCCGCAGATGCGCTCGGGGTTCTGCGCGTCGACGCCGACCGCGTAGAACAGGAAGGTGTTCATGTTGCCGTTCTTGTTGGTGAAGCTGCCGCCCCCGTTGATGCTCTTCCACAGACCTCCGTCCGTGCCGGTGTAGTACGTGTCCGGGTCGGTCGGATGCATCAACAGGACGTGCGTGTCCTGGTGCACTTTCTGCGAGGAGCCCCAGCCGCCGGTCAGGTCGACGAACGTCTGCCCGCCGTTGGTCGACTTGAAGCTGCGGATCGTCCCGCGGAAGAGGGTGTCCGGGTCGTCGATCTTGACGCGCAAGACCATGTTGTACCAGCACTGGCCGTCACAGGCGGCACTCCC
>JBFFZZ010000104.1:0-9748 GCA_041568335.1 Candidatus Polarisedimenticolaceae bacterium
GCCGAGCCCACAGCCGACATCGACGACGTCGTCCTCGGCGCTGAGGTCGGCGAGCGCGGCGAGCTCCACCGTCGATTCGCGACCACGGGTGTGGAACTCGTCGATCGGGGCGAGATCGTCGACGGCCAGGTTCTCGACGTCCTTGCCGGCCGCCCTCAGCCCCGCCCGGATCCGATCCAGGATCCGGCCTCGGCCGTAGTGCTTGTCGATCTTCGCTTCGAAATCCGACACCACCACCCCCAATCGAGCTGCAGCCCATTGCTATATTGGAATTTATCCCATTTCGCGATCCCACGGGTGGTCCGTCCCGGCGGGGCCCTGGGTTGACCATACCCCGGGGCGGAGATCGATCGATGAGAAGTCGATTCAGACGTTTGAGAATGGCCGCAATCGCGATCGTCGTTTTTGCTGGACTGATCTATCTCAACAACGCCTCTTGGCTCGCCGACCCGCTGCCGCACGGACCGTTTTGGGTCGCTCATCGCGCGCTGGGCCAGGGTTTCGAGCGGGAGGGGTTGACCAACAAGACCTGCACGGCGGCTCGCATGCTCCCACCCGAGCACGAGTATCTCGAGAACACGATGGCCTCGATCAGCGCGGCATTCGAATTCGGTGCCGAGACGATCGAGATCGACATCCATCCGACCACGGACGACCGGTTTGCCGTTTTTCACGACTGGACCGTCGATTGCCGTACCGAAGGCAGCGGCGTCACGCGCGAGCACACCCTCGAGGCGCTGCAGCAACTCGACGCGGGGTACGGCTACACGGCGGACGGCGGCGCGACGTTCCCCTTCCGCGGTAAGGGGATCGGCATGATCCCCTCGCTCGAAGAGGTCTTGACGACGCACCCGGACAGGAACTTTATCCTCGACATCAAGGGGAACGACATCGACGAGGGGGTTCGCCTGGCCGAGCGAATCGCCGCCCTCCAGCGCCACCGGACCGGCAGCGTCGGATTCGTCGGTGGCGCCGATGCCGTCCGGGTCGTCCACGAGCGACTCCCCGACGCGCAGACCATGTCGCGGCGGCGTCTGAAACGCTGCCTCAAGCGCTACCTGGCCGTCGGCTGGACCGGATACGTGCCCGCGGACTGCAGGCGCGGCATCACGCTCGTTCCCGCCAACGCCGCGCCGTGGCTGTGGGGCTGGCCCAACCGTTTCCTGCAACGGATGGATCGCGTCGGCTCGCGCGTCGTCCTGTTCGGCGACTATCGCCGCGGGGGGTTGATCCAGGGGTTCGACGATCCCGCCCAGTTGGCGGAGCTGCCCGACGATTACTCGGGAGGCATCTGGACGGACCGCATCGATCTCATGGGTCCGGCGTTGAGTGGTCGCGAGAAACCCTGAGCCCCACCCCATTGCGTTCATCGCGGATTCGGCTTATATGATCGGGAAGATCGGAGGAATCATGCATCCGATTCCCGCGCTCGTGTTGACCGTGGCGATCCAGGCCGGTGGTCTCCCACCCCTCGAGTTGACGGGAGACAAACTGCCCGGCGGAACGGCTCGCTGGTCGTGGCTCCCCGAACCGCAGGCGGTGAGCTACGACATCATCGGCGATACGCTTCCGGCAGATGACGTGGCGACCGCGGGTTGCCGCACGCAGGAAGACGACAATCCGACCGACACGATGTTCGACGATCCGCTGAACCTGCTTCCGGGTGCCGGGACGTACGTGCTGGTCGCGGGCAGCGATGGCCAGACTCCCGGCTTTCCCGTCTGCGAGGTCGCCGCCTACTTCTGCGTCAGCGATGCGGCGGGCGACAGCTTCGTGTTGAAGCTGACGGACGAGGCCCAGATCGATCACGCGCGCGACGTCGTCCGCGGGATCGAGCAGCAGCTCATCCACGTCGGGGCACTGACGCTGGGGGGGCCGGTTCCCTGGAACCCCGGCTGGCAGTTCCACATCCCGCCCGATTCCGTCTACTTCTTCGAGAACTCGATCGAGGTCTGCGACGCTTCGATCCGGGCGGTCGATCAGGGCGGCCCCCCGGCGGGCAACTGGTGCCCCTGGACGTCCGAGATCTTCGGCGAGCTGTTACCGTTCGAGCAGTGGTCGGGACCGTCGCCGGAGCCGTTCTACTGCGGCCCGCTGGTGTGACCGTCAGGCGCCGTCGACCGCCGGCTGAGCGACGCTCTGGTCGATGACCTCGGCCCCCTCGACGCGCCCCAGGACCTTGCCGCCGTCGCGCAGGATCACGTGGACCTTGACGTTGCGTTTGACCAGGACATCGCCCTCGATCACCGAACCGCCCGCAACCTCGATCTCGATCGGCCGGCTGCGCTCGTTGCCGATGACCTTGCCCTCGATCACGACATCGCCCTTGACGACGGATTGATCCAGCAAGTCGACGTCACCGTTGACCGTGCGGATGTCCCGGCGGACGACGGACTTCGCCAGCTCGATCGAGCCGTTGACCGTCTGCACCTTGCCGGACACCTCGGAGCCCGATCCCACATCGACGGACCCGTTGACGGATTCGACGTTGCCGTTGACGTTGACACTCTCTCCGACGCGCACCGAACCGTTGACCGTGCTGAGGTCTTCGACCTTGGACCGATCGCCGACCTTGACCGAGCCGTTGACCGTCTTGCTCGATCCGCCGACCGTGCAGTCCTTGCCGATGGACACGTTGCCGTTGACGGTCGACAGACCGCCGGATCGCGACTCACCGTCCTCGACCACGATGGAGGAGTTGATGCTCATCGCACAGCCCGTCAGGGCCAGACCGCCGACCACGAAAAGGGTCAGATTCCTCGACGTTTTCATGCATGATCTCCTGTCTGTTCAGCCATGAAACGCGCCGGACCGGGGTTTGGTTTCATCCTGGGCCGGACCGATTCTACCCCGTTTCCCCGACCCTCCGCGGCGGCGGCCCAGCGACCCATCCTCCCCGAAAACGGGGCTTTTTCTGGATCCGAGCGGTCGTCGGTTATCCTGCGCGCCCATGACGTACACGGGACGCGTATCCTTCGATCTTCCGGCGGAGTTCGGGCACAGGGACGTGACACCGGAGGTCGCCTCGCTCGTCGAGCGATCCGGCGTCCGGAGCGGGCTGGCCTGCGTTCAGTTGGTGGGCTCGACAGGCGCCGTGACGACGATCGAGTACGAATCCGGGGCCTTGGCCGACCTACAACGCGTCGTCGAACGGCTGGCCCCTGCCGACGCGCACTACGAGCACGACGAACGCTGGCACGACGGCAACGGATTCAGCCATGTCCGTTCGGCGCTGTTGAAGACCGGGATCTCGATCCCGATCCTCGACGGCGAGCTGCAGCTCGGGACATGGCAACAGGTGATCGCGATCAACATGGACAACCGGCATCGCCGCCGCGAGATGGTCGTCGTCGTCGTCGGGGAGCGAGACTGACGATGGGGAACGCTCTGGAAGGTGGTTGTTTCTGTAGAGCCGTTCGCTACCGGCTGGCCTCCGATCCGATGTTCGTACACTGCTGTCACTGTCTCAACTGTCAGAACCAGACGGGCAGCGCGTTCGTGATCAACGCCCTTATCGAGACGAGTCGCATCGAGCTGCTCAGCGGCGATCCCGATGTGACGGAGCTGCAGGCGGGTGGTGGCGGTCCGCATGACGTCTACCGCTGTCCCGTTTGTCGAACGGCCGTGTGGAGCGACTACGGCCGTCGTCCCGGGATGCGCTTCGTGCGCGTCGGGACGCTCGACGATCCCACCGCTCTGTCACCGGACGTGCATATCTTTACTCGCTCCAAACAGCCCTGGGTCGGGATCCCGGCGGAGGTCCCGTCCTTCGACGTGTTCTACGAGCTGGAGGCGCAATGGCCTGCCGCCAGCCTCGAGCGGCGGCGACAGGACCTCGGATAAACGGACCCGGATCTCATCGCTCCGAGCTTTTCTGTTCCTTGATCTTGACCTTGAAGCGTTTCTTGTCGTCCTTGATCCGCAGCTTCGCCGGGAAATCCACGTCCTGCATGTGGTCGGAGGCGGCGTCGAGCGTGACGAAGGTCCTCGACTCGATCCCGCGCCGGGAGACGGCCAGCTCGACCTCGTCGCCGGGCTTGGAGCGGGCGATCATCTCGTGGACGTCGTGCACCTGGCGCAGCGGTGTGTCTCCCCACGCGACGATCACGTCACCGGCCTCCATCCCGGCGCGATCGGCGGGCGAGCCCTCGACCACCCGCGTGACGAGGATTCCGCCCTCGACACCGAAGTACTCGGCGAGCTGGTCGCTGACCGGCTGGCTCTCGATCCCCACGAAGGCACGATCCTCGAGGCTCTCCATCCGCAGACCGAAACGCTCGACGTTGGTCCGTTTCTTGGGAAACTCGCCCAGCGTCACGGTGTAGGTCTGCTCACGATCGCCGCGCTCGACGGTGACCGCCACGGCGTCGCCCTTGCGCGTGTTCAGCATCGCGTGCTTGAGCTCCATCAGGGTGGCGATCCGTTTGCCGTCGATCGCCACGACGCGGTCGTCGGGGCGCAACCCCGCCTGATCCGCCGGACCGTCCGGGACGACGCTGGCCAGGAAGACGCCGACGCCCTCGGAAACCGGGACCCCGTCCTTCTCGATCGACTCGGTGAAGTGCAGCGAGACGCCCAGGTAACCGCGACCGGCGTGCGGTTTGTCGGCCCAGGCCAGGGGTACCAGCAGCAACAGGGTGAAGAGGATCAGCTTTTGACGCATCTCGGTCTCCTTCATGGACAACGTTTTCAAAAGGTCGTGGTCGCGTGGGTGGCGAGCATCGGCAGGGCATCTTCGAGGCGAACGGCCGAACGAGAATCGTCCCCCTCGTCGGTTTCCGTGTAGACGACCATCCGCTGCCCGTCGCTCATCGTGAACTCACGGATCGCGACGAGCCGTTCGGAGTCGACGGACTGCACGTGCACGCCACTCCCCTGCCGCGCGTAGTAGGCCTCGACGAATTCGCGGTCGCTGTCGACCGAGACCTCGACGTGGGCCTGGAGCGCACCGGTCGGGGGGTCGATCGTCCCGAGCTGGGCCGCCAGCAGGGCGGCCAACACGACGCAGAGGCCGCAGGCGGCGAAGCAGGCGCGCCGCCAACGACGGGCGTTCAACCGCGCGTGCGCGGCGCCCAGATCACGGCGCAGCTTGCGCCGGAATGTTGCGACCGGTAGATCGGGGGCGCTCAGCCGGCGTAAGGATTCCTCGAAGTTCTTCATGATCGATGCCTCGCTGTTGGAGTTCGTTCTTGAGTTTCTTGAGCGCCCGGTTGGCGCGCATCGCCAGGGTGCCGGGTCGGCGCCGCAGGATCGGGGCGATCTCGTCGTAGGGCTTTTGCTCGAAATAACGCAGGACGATCAGCGCCTGATCGGCGGGGTCCAGCGCGCGTAACGCGCGGTGCAGGTCGAGGTAGAGCCGGTGGACCGCGAGTTGATTCTCGGCGTCACGAAGCTCGACGGTGACCGTCGAGGGATCCGGCCCGCGCTCCCGCCGCGGACGGCGAAAATGGCTGTTCACCTCGTTGGTCGCGATGCGGTAAAGCCAGGCGGACACGTTCCCGTCGGTCCAGCGAAAACGCCAGTACCCACGCAACGCTCTGTAGAAGGTCTGGGCGGTCAGGTCCTCGGCCTCGGCCACGTTGGCGACGCGGCGCAGGACGTAGCGAAAGATCGCCTCGAAATGCCGGTCGTAGATCCGGTCGAACCGCTGCCGCGCGTCGGTCATGCACCCCTTACAACGCTTGGGGCGGAGAAATATCACCAAGAATCGAGTCTACGCGGGAGCGGGGTCTGAACCAAACGAGACTCGCCACCGAGCGCGATTGGAGCGGAAAATAAAGAGACTCGCTCTGGAGCGTGAGGCAAAGCCGAACGCGAGACAACGTGGCGCGTTCCACGCCCAATCGCGCGAAGCGCGATTGGAGCGGGAAACGAGACTCGAACTCGCGACCCCGACCTTGGCAAGGTCGTGCTCTACCAACTGAGCTATTCCCGCTTGATCCGGAAGCCTGACGGCCAGGCGCGGAGAAAAATACAGGATGCTCCTAATCCCGTCAACTTCACGGTCAGAGACCCGGCTCCGCCCGAAAAGCGTCGCGGATGTGGTGCATCTCGAACCGGTTGCCGCGTTCGATCAGCTCCACGACGTCGAACCGACAGGGCCGCTCGTGCCACCCCCGGCCGCTCAGGAAGGCCAGGGCCACGCGCGCCAGCTTGCGCTGCTTGCGGCGTGTGATCGACTCCGCCGGTGCGCCGAAACCGGTGCCGCGACGGGACTTGACCTCGACGAACACGACCTGATCGCCGTCCAGGGCGATCAGGTCGATCTCGCCGATCCGCAACCGAAAACGGCTCGCGATGATCCGGAGGCCGGCACGCCGGAGGTAGCGTGCGGCCAGCCGCTCCCCGCGGCGACCGAGGGTTTGCCTCGGGTCGGCGGGCGTCGGCGGGGTCAACGGTCGTTGGGGCGGGGACCCTCGTGGCGCATGCGGCGGCGCTCCATGCGCTCGGCGCCTTCGCCGAGGCGTCGTTCGATCTGACGCCGAAACTCATGCACGAAGAAGCGCAGCTTCACCCGCTGGCGTGTGTTCAGCTCGCCGTCGATCTTGACCATCGCGGTGCGTTCGGCGGTCCGCAGGTCGTCTTCGATCCGGTCGAGCTGGTCGAGCGAGGATTGCAGCTCCGCGTCCGAGGCGCCCTCTTCCATCCCGTCGCGCAGCGCCCGTACCGCCTCACGACGTTCCCGGCCGATCTCGCGCTTGAGATCTTCGAGCTCGGCCATCAGCGGCAGCACCGTTTCGGCCTGCTCGTCGGACAGGGCCAGCTCGCTGCGCAGCATGCTGGTGAAGCGTTCGCGGATGCGTTCTTCTATTTCCAGGCGCCGTTCGCGGTGACGCTCCTGCATCTCGCTGCGGCGCTGTTCCATCCGCTCACGGCGTTCCTCGCGTTGTTCAGGGTCTTGCTGGGCCGCCACCGGGGTGAGGCTCACGCCGACGACGCAGGCCAGCCCCAACAGGGTCTTGATCCAACTCTTGCGGGTCATGAGGTCGGTCTCCTTTCGGACGACTCCAGTCGATCGAGCCAGTCCATCAAATCCGTTTGATCGGTTTCGTTCAAGTCGTCGATGTCCGGCATCCAGTCGCCGCCAAGACCGCTGTCCCCGTGGGTCCAGCCGGAGGCGGCCACACCGGACCACTCGCCGGGCAGGCCGCGAAGCGCCTCCGCCAGCTCCTCGGGACTGGCCAGGAGGATCAGCTCTTCGAGCCGGCTCCACTCGGGATCGGCGGTCGATCGCTCCTCGGCTACTTGGCGAGCGCCGGAGGGTCCCGGGTCGATCCACCCGCGGAGCGACCAGCCCACCGCCAGGGCGGCCACGATCGAAGCCGCCGCGATCAGGCGGCGCCGACCGGCCCCGTCCGACGCCCTGCTCGCCTGCTGCTCGTCCAAGCGCGTCGCCACGCTCGCGTTGAAGCCCTCCCAGTAGCTGTCCGGCGGGAGGTCCAACGGGTCGCGCTGCTCCGGAGGCAGCCCGGCGAGCTCGACGAGGACACCCGCTCCGTGGCATTCGGGACAGCTCGCGGCGTGTTGCTTCAGCTCGGCCAGCGTTTCCCGTTTCGTGTCGGTGGCAGAATCCCCACCCAGCAGCTCGGTCAACCGGTTCTCGAACGATGCACAGTCCATCACGCGTTCTCCATCTGCTTGCCGGTCGCCAATCCGCGTCTGAGGTTGGAAACCGCCTGGTGCAGGTGCGCCTTCACGGCACCTTCGGACAATTCGAGGATCTCCGCGACCTCGCGATGGGTCCGCCCCTCGTAGACCTTGAGCATCACGACCTCGCGTTGACGCGGGGGTAACCCGGCGACGGCATGCCGTAGCTCGTGCCGGAGGCGGACCCGATCGATGCGGGTGCCGGGGTCCGTTTGCGCCGCATCGGCCCAGCTCAATTCCTCCGGAAGCTCGTGCTCGATGCGTCGCGCGGAGAGCATCGACTTCGACACGTTGAGCACGATGCGCGTCAACCAGGTGCGCAGCTGCGCGTCCCCGCGAAAACGGGCGCGCGCCGACCAGGCGCGGACGAATGCCATCTGCGCCGCCTCATCGGCGTCCTCGTGACGACGCAGCATACGGCGCGCGATGCCGTAAAGGCAGCGGCGGTGCAGCGTGACGATCTCTTCGAACGCCTCCCGGTCCCCGGCTCGAAACCGGGCCGCTAGGGTCGCTTCGTCCGGCGCTTGCGCCTGTTCTCTCAGCACGGCCTCCATATCGATCCGGTTGGACCGTGAGGAGACGCTTAGGGTTTAGCTTCGCTAGAGCTTCCGTTTCCAGACGGTCCCCTGGGGCGTGTCTTCGAGCAGGATACCGCGGGCCGTCAGCTCGTCCCGGATACGATCCGATTCGGCGAAATCCTTGGCTTTCCGGGCCGCGTTCCGCTTCTCGATCAGCGCTTCGATCTCGGTGTCGAGTCCCGTATCGGCGTCGGCCGCGAGATCGAGCACCGAGTGGAACACCGCCATCGCTGCGGCCAGCTCCGCTCGGCTGCCGGACGGCAGCTCCCCCTTGTCCAGCGCCTGGTGCACCTCGCGGACCGCACCGAAGACGGCGCCGAGCGCGCTCGAGACGTTGAGGTCGGAGGCCAGCGCCTCCTTGAACTCGGCGACGCGTCCGGCAACACGCGTGTCGAAGGCCTCGTCGTGCCCGTCGTCGGTCGTCGGCTCGCGCTCCAGGCGAGCCGCCATGTCGTCGAGCCGTTGCACCTCCGAGGTCGCCTTGGCGAGCCCGTCGAAGGTGAAGTTGAGCGGGCCGCGGTAATAGGTTCCCAGCAGCAACAACCGGATCGCGCGCGGGGCATGGCCTTTGTCGAGCAGATCGCGCAACGTGTAGAAGTTGCCCTTCGACTTCGCCATCTTCTCGCCGTCGACCATCAGGTGGGCGACGTGCATCCAGTAGCGCACGAACGGCTTGCCGGTGGCGCCCTCGCTCTGGGCGATCTCGTTCTCGTGGTGCGGGAAGATGTTGTCGACACCACCGGTGTGCAGGTCGAACGATTCGCCGAGGTACTTCATCGACATCGCCGAGCACTCGAGGTGCCACCCGGGTCGACCCTCACCGTACGGGCTGGGCCAGGAGACCTCGCCCTCGCGGCGGCCCTTCCACAACACGAAGTCGCGGGCGTCGTCTTTGCCATACTCGTCGCTGTCGACCCGCGCGCCGCTCTTGACCTCGCGATTGTCCAGGTTCGACAGCCGCCCGTAGCCTTCGAAGGCGTCGATCTTGAAGTACAGCGAGCCCTGGCTCTCGTAGGTCAGGCCGCGCTCCTGCAGGGCGGCGGCGATCTCGAGCATCTCCCGGATGTGGTCGGTGGCCCGCGGGTAGTGTTCCGCGCGCTCGATGCGCAGCGTGTCGATATCCTCGAAGAACGCGTCGATGTAGGGCTGGGTCGCCTGCTCCAGCGTCAACCCCTCGTCGTTCATCTTCTTGATGATCTTGTCCTCGATGTCGGTGATGTTCATCACCTGCGTGACACGGAGACCGGCCAGCTTGAGCGAGCGGCGCAGCAGGTCTTCCCAGACGTAGGCGCGGAAGTTACCGATGTGCGCGTAGTCGTAGACCGTCGGGCCGCAGGTGTAGAGACGTACGTGCCCCGGCTCGATCGGCTCGAGCTGCTCCACGCGTCGCGTCAGCGTGTTGTAGATGCGCATGGCGGGGCATTCTAGCAGGGGGCTGGGCATGCCCTACTCGCCCGGAACACGTTTCGGCCGCGCGGAGCTTTGACCGAGGCTGCGGGCATCCCGCACACGGGAAAGAGAGC
>JBFFZZ010000105.1:0-9723 GCA_041568335.1 Candidatus Polarisedimenticolaceae bacterium
GGGTCGGGCACCCGCTCGCCGAGGCGCATCCCACGGCACCCGAACCGGCCGCGTTGCGCGAGCGCATCGGTCTCCGACCGGACAGCACGGTCGTCGCCTTGCTCCCGGGGAGCCGGGCGGGCGAGATCGAACGCCACATGCCGGTGTTGCTCGACGTCGCCGCACGGCTGCGGCGCCGGCGGGACGGACTCGAGTTCCTCGTCCCGCTCGCACCCTCCGCGCCCGAACCGATGTTGATGGATGCGATCCGAGACTTCGGTCTCGAACGCGTTCACGTCCACGCCGGAGATTTCCCGGAGTTGCTCCGCGTCTGCGCTGCCGGTGCGGTGGCGTCGGGGACGGCGAGTCTCGACGCCGCCACGGTCGGCCTGCCCATGGTCGTGATCTATCGCATGAACCCGCTGTCTCACTGGATCGGCAAGCGCATGATCCGGGTCGACCACGTGGCCATGCCCAACCTGATTGCCGGCTCGAGGATCGTCCCGGAGCTGATCCAGGACGACTGCAACCCTTCGAGGATCGCCGCGGAGCTCGAACGCTATCTCGACGATCCCGCGCACACGGAGCGCGTGCGCGGTGCGCTCGAGGGCGTGCGCGACAAACTCGGGGAGCCGGGCGTGTATCGCCGCGCGGCGGAAAGGGTGCGGGCCAATCTCGGTCGATCTATAACCGGCTAAGTCCTGTATTTGTTTGACTTTGCATCGTCGCTGTGGTCCAATGCCGCGTTCCGGAACCGCCCTTCATCGGCCTCTTAGGGATACCCCGTGATTCGTTCGATGACCGGCTACGGTCAGGGTCAACAAACCGCCGGCGATCTACGCGTGACCGTCGAGCTGAAGTCGGTCAACAACCGCTTCGCCGATGCCCGTTTTCGCCTGCCCGTCGAGCTGGCCGGTTGGGAGGCCCGGGTGCGGCGAGCGGTCCTGTCGCGCATCCGCCGCGGCCGTGTCGAGCTCTCCGTCCGCTGCGAGCGCGACAGCGCGGCGGGGGCACCGGCCCTCAACCGCGAGCTGCTCGACACCGTGTTGGCGGGAGCCGAGCAGCTGCGCAACGAGCACGGGCTGAAGGGCGGGCTCGATGTACCGACGGTCCTCTCCATCCCCGGGATGTTCCGCGTGGAGACGCCCGTGATCGACGGCGACGACGAGCAGCTCCGCGTGCTGGACCGCTGCCTCGAAATCGGCCTGGATGCCCTCGACGCCGACCGCTTGCGTGAGGGCCAGGCGCTTGCCAAGGAGCTGCTCGAACGCCTGCGCACGATGCAGGGATTGACCACCACGATGAGCGAGCGAGCGGCGGTGGTTCCCGCGACCGTCCGCGACCGATTGACGGCGCGTCTGGACAGCCTCGGCGTCGATCTCGAGCTCGATCCGGCACGCGTCGCGCAGGAGGCGGCGCTGCTGGCGGATCGTTGCGACGTGACGGAGGAGCTGGTGCGGCTCGAGGGTCACTTGCAGCAAGCCGTCGGACTCGTCGGAAAGCCCGACGGCCAACCCGTGGGCAAGCGACTGGATTTCTTGCTCCAGGAGATCCATCGAGAGACCAACACCATCAACAGCAAGTCGTCCGATCTCGAACTGACGCGAACCGCGCTGGCGATGAAGGCCGAGGCCGAGAAGGTCCGTGAGCAAGTACAGAACCTGGAGTAGACGTTGTCCGGCATCCTGTTCGTGATTTCCGCCCCCTCCGGCACCGGCAAGACGACCGTCGCCCGGCGCGTCCAGCAGGAGCTCGGCGACCTGGAATGGTCGGTCTCGTTCACGACGCGCACGCCACGCGCGGGGGAGGTCGACGGGCGCGAATACCACTTCGTGGACTCCGAGACGTTCGCCGCGATGGAGGCGGACGGGGCCTTCCTCGAGTGCGCCGACGTGTTCGGCAACCGTTACGGGACCGGATTGGCCCAAACACGGGAAAAACTGGCCCTCGGGCACGATTTGCTGCTGGAAATCGACGTCCAGGGGGCGGCCCAGATCCGCCGCGGCCCGATCGAGGCGGTCTCGGTGATGATCCTTCCACCGGATTTCGCTACATTGGAAGCACGCCTCACAGGCCGCGGCAGTGAAGCTGCCGAGCAGAGGGCCGGCCGGTTGGCCCGGGCCCGGGTCGAGGCGGAGGAGTACGAACACTTCAACTACATGGTCGTCAACGCCGAGCTGGACCACGCCGTGGAGCAGGTGGCGTCCATCGTTCGCGCGGAGCGGCGCCGCACGGAACGCTGCGCCGAGGCGGCCCAGGCCATCCTGGACAGTTTCCCGGACCAGGCCGGATAGGAGACTTCGTCGATGTACAAGCTGCCCGAGGATCTCGAGAGCAAGTACCAGTTCGTGACCCTGGCCTCCAAGCGGGCCGAGCAGCTGCAAACCGGCGCGCTCGCCCGCGTGGATGTCACCGGACGAAAATTTACGGTCGTCGCCCAGGCCGAGGTCGCCGAGGGTGAGGTCGACGTCTGGGAACCCGAGGCCGAGGAGATCCTCGAGGCGACCGACGAAGAAGAAGAATAAGACTCTCCGATGCGCGTCGCGCTTGGCGTCAGCGGCGGAATCGCGGCCTACAAAGCCTGCGAGATCGTGCGCGGGCTGACCAAGGCCGGTTGTGAGGTCCAGGTCCTGATGACGCGCAACGCGACGGAGTTCATCACTCCGTTGACGTTGCAGACGCTCTCCGGCAACCGCGTTCTCGTCGACACGTTCGATCTACAGACCGACGAAACGATCCAGCACATCGACCTGACGCGTCGCATCGACGCGCTCGTCGTCGCTCCGGCGACGGCCAACGTGATCGCCAAGTTCGCCCGCGGTGTCGCGGACGACCTGCTCTCCACCTTCTTCATCTCGGTCACCGCGCCGGTCGTCCTGGCGCCGGCGATGAACACGCGGATGTGGAAGCACGTCTCGACGATCGAGAACATCGAGCGGCTCGTCTCCCGCGGGGTGCGGATCGTCGACCCCGAGGACGGCTGGCTGGCGGAACGGGAGGTCGGGGAGGGCCGGCTGGCCGAACCGGCGACCATCGTCGAGCAGACGCTGCTCGCCGCGCGCAGGTCGAGCCAGCTTCGAGATCGCAAGATCGTGATCAGCGCGGGGCCGACTCGCGAGCCGATCGATCCCGTGCGCTACCTGTCCAACCGTTCGTCGGGCAAGATGGGGTTCGCCCTCGCCGATGCCGCGGCGCGCCGCGGCGCGACGGTGGTCCTCGTCGCGGGTCCGGTCAACCGACCGACACCCTTCGGTGTCGAACGCATCGATGTCTCGACGGCCGCCGAGATGCGCGATGCGATGATCCGCGCGCGCGACGGAGCGGACACGGTGATCATGACCGCCGCGGTCGCCGATTACGTGCCGCGTGCGTCCAAGCAGAAGATCAAGAAATCCGGGGACAGACTCGAGCTGACGCTCGACCGCGGCGTCGACATCCTCGCCGAGCTCGGCGCCGATCGCTGCGAGCGTTTGCTCGTGGGTTTCGCGGCCGAAACCGAGAACCTCATCGCCAACGCGCGCGCCAAGCTCGAGAAAAAGAACCTCGATTACATCGTGGCGAACGACGTTTCGGGGCACAATACGGGGATGGACGCCGACGACAATGCGGTGACGGTCCTCGGACGGGACGGCGAGCCGCACGAGATCGAACGGGCGTCGAAGACCGTCATCGCCGAGAAGCTGCTCGACCAGCTCTTCTCCGATGTCCCCGGGCCCGGGGAGTGAGCGGCCGCGGACCCCGGGGCGACCTCTCCGAATGGGTCGCCTACCTTCAGGAGATCGGCGTGCGTGATCTCGACGTGGGGAACGCGCCGCCGGCGGCTGCGCCCGAGCCGACCGCGCCCCGTTCGAGGCCGCCGGCCGCGCCCGAGCACGCCGAGGCCCTGCGGGTGATTCGGGACGATCTCGGCGAGTGCACGCGGTGCAAGCTGCACGGCGGGCGCAACAAGATCGTCTTCGGCGTGGGGAACCCCGCCGCCGGGTTGATGTTCGTCGGCGAGGGGCCGGGGGCGGACGAGGACGCGCAGGGCGAGCCGTTCGTCGGCCGCGCCGGCAAGAAGCTCGACGAGATGATCCAGTCGATCGGTCTCGCGCGTGAAGAGGTCTACATCGCCAACATCGTGAAGTGCCGCCCGCCCAACAACCGCGACCCGGAAAAGGACGAGATCGAGACGTGCCTTCCGTTCCTGATCCGCCAGATCGAGGCGATCGCGCCGAAGGTGATCGTCGCGCTCGGCTCACCCGCGGCGAAAACCCTGCTGAACACGCGAACCGGGATCACGCGGCTCCGTGGCGAGTGGCACGACTTTTTCGGCATCCCCGTGATGCCCACGTTCCACCCGGCCTACCTGCTGCGCGCCTACACGCGCGAGAACCGGATGAAGGTCTGGGAGGATCTCAAGGCCGCCAAGGCCCGGATCGACGAGTGAAACCGGAGCCCGGTGTTCCGCGCTACGCGTCGATCGCCGTCCCGATCCCGCTGCGCCGCGAGCTGACTTACCGCGTTCCCGAAGATTGGCAGGACCCGCCGGCGACGGGTGAGCGGGTCCGTGTTCCGCTCGGGTCGCGGCAGGTCGTGGCGACCGTCGTCGAGCCCACCGTGCCCGAGCCCGCCGGGGACATCCGCGTCAAGCCGATCACGGAGCGGATCGCCGGTGCCCCGATGTTGCCGTCCGAGTTGCTGGAGCTCACCCGTTTCGTCGCGGACTACTACCTCTGCTCATGGGGTGAGGCGATCGAGACCGCGTTGCCCCCGCAGGTACCCAGCGGGCGCCTGCGGCGGCGCGTCGTCCGCACCGGCGTGGCGAGATCCGAGCTACCCGCTCGCGCCGTGCGTCAGGTCGCGTTGCTCGAGCGGCTCGAGACGTCCGGCGGTGTGTTGGGCTGGGACCGGCTCGACGAGCCGGCGCGTCGCGCGGTCCAGGGACTCGTCAAGCGTGGGCTGGTGGCGGTCGAGGTGATCAGCGGAGACTCCCCGGGTGATGATCCGGGTGCCGCCCCGCACGCGGAGCCGGGGCCGCGGCCGACCGCCGCGCAAGAGGCCGTCCTGGATGAGCTGTTTCCGGCCATCGACGGCGGAGCGTTCGAGACGTTCCTGCTCTACGGCTCGACGGGCTCGGGCAAGACGGAGGTCTACCTGCGCGCCGCGGAGCGCACGCTGGCCGCGGGTCGTAGCGTCATTTATCTCGTCCCGGAGATCGGGTTGACACCGCTCCTGTTGAATACGATCTCGAGGCGCTTTCCCGGACAGGCGGTCGTCATGCACAGCGCGCTCTCTCCGCGAGAGCGACTCGCCGCCTGGCGCCGCGTCCGGCGCGGCGACGCCAGGTTGGTCATCGGTACCCGATCGGCGATCTTCGCACCGGTACGAAACCTCGGTCTCGTGGTGGTCGACGAGGAACAGGACACCTCCTACAAGCAGGACGAGACACCTCGCTACAACGGCCGGGATCTCGCCGTGGTCCGTGCACGGAGCGCTCAGGGGATCGTGCTCATGGGGAGCGCCACTCCTGCGCTCGAGACCTTCCGGCACGCACGCGCCGGCCACTACCGGTTGCTGCGTCTGGGTGGACGCGTGGCGAGCCGCCCGCTCGCCGAGGTCGTTCGCGTCGACATGCGCGAGACCTACAAGGCGAGCGGCGAGATCGAGATCCTCAGCCCGGAGCTGATCGCCGAGCTTCGTGCGTGCGTCGAACGAGGCGATCAGGCGTTGGTGCTGCGCAATCGCCGCGGCTGGGCGGTCGCGTTGCTTTGCCCGACGTGCGGCGAGCGCGTGCAATGCCCCCGCTGCAGCCTGACGCTGACCTGGCACCGGTCGGTCGCGCGTCTGCGCTGTCACGCCTGCGGCTTCGAGACAAAGAAACCGACGGCGTGCTCGCGCTGCGGATCGGAGGATTTGAAGGAGATCGGCCAGGGCAGCGAGCAAGTCGAGGACCGGCTGGCCCAGGTGCTTCCGGATGCCCGGATCGAGCGCATGGATCGGGACACCGTTCGCCGACGGGGAGCGCATGAGGCCCTGTTGCGGCGTTTCGACGCCGGTGAGATCGACGTCCTGGTCGGGACCCAGATGATCGCCAAGGGCCACGATTTTCACCGCGTTACCGTCGTCGGCGTGCTGTCCGCCGATCAGTCGCTCGGGTTGCCCGACTTCCGCGCCGGCGAGCGGACGTTTCAGCTGCTGACCCAGGTCGCCGGCCGGGCCGGGCGCGGCGATCGCGCCGGCCGCGTGATCGTTCAGGCGTTCGATCCCGAGCACCCGGTGATCCGGCTCGCGGCGGAGCAGGACTACGAGCACTTCTACGAGCGTGAGATCCGTTACCGGTCGACGTTGCGATACCCGCCCGTCGCCGCGCTGGTGAACCTGATCGTGCGCGACACCGACGAGCTGCGCTGTCGCACCTGGGCGAAGTCTCTCGCCGATGCGTTGCGGCGTCAGGAGCCGGGTCGTTTGATTCTTGCCGGTCCCGGCCCGGCGCCGGTCGAGCGCATCAAGAATCGCTGGCGTCAGCAGATTCTCGTTCGGACAGCGGGACGGAGACGGTTGGTGCGCGCGGTCGACGCTGCGCTCGACGAGATCGAGGGAGTCGTGCCGCGGCGAGCGATCCAGATCGACGTCGATCCTCTTTCGGTGCTGTGAATGCCGGGCCGCGCATCCATCGTGACGTCGATCCTCGCCGTCGGCACCGCGGCGGCCCGCGACGCGATCGCGGGACTCCCGGCGGGATCCGATCCGATCGAGTTGCGAGCGGACAGGATGACCGCCGCCGAGGTGGGCGATATCGTCTCGAGCGTCGATCGCGAGCTCATCGTCACGGTGCGCCGTCGGGTCGACGGGGGTACTTTCGACGGCGGTGAGCAGACGCGGGTCGAGATTCTCCGGGCGGCGCTGACCGCCGGTGCGCGATGGATCGATGTGGAGTGGGGGAGCGAGGCGGAGAGCCTGGCCGGTGGCGGGGCCGCCGGCCGCATCATCCTGTCCGATCATGGGGCGGTCTGTGAAGCTGACGAGCTGAGGCGCCGCTTGGATGCGATGTCGGTTTCGCCCGCCGCGCGTTTGAAGATCGTCGCGCGCGCCGACGATCCGGGCCAGATCCCGGCGATCCGAGATCTTCTGAAAAGCGCGCCGGATGATCGACTCTGCGCCTTTGCGCTGGGCGAATCCGGGGCGCTGACACGTCTGCTCGCGGCTTCGTGGGGCTCGTGGGGCACCTACGCCTCCCTCGCGTCGGGTGCCGAGACGGCGCCCGGGCAATTCTCCGTCGAGGAGCTTCGGAAAAACTACGACGTCCTCGCGATCCGTGATTCCACGAGCATCGTGGCGCTGGCGGGTCGTGCCATCCTCCCCGGCAGTCCCTCACCGGCGATGCACAACGCCGGCTACCGCGCCCTCGGGATGGATCGCGTCTACGTGCCGCTGCAGACCGCCGATTGGGATGCGGTGATCCGCGTGTCCGACGCCCTGGGCTTCGCCGGTCTCGCCGTCACCCTGCCGTTCAAGGGCGCGGCCGCGGATCACTGCGCGCGATGCGACGACCTTTCGAAGAGGGCCCGCGCCGTGAACACGGTCGTGATGGACGGCGACGAGGCCGTGGGCGCCAACACGGACGGGCCGGCGGCGGTCGGCCTCCTGGGTGCCCGGGGGATCACGGTGGAGCACACCATCGACGTCCTCGGCGCCGGGGGCACGGGCCGCGCGATCGCCGCCGCCCTCGCGATGCGCGGTCACCACGTCCGCGTATGGAGCCGCGATCCGGACCCCGAGCTGGACACGCCCCGGATCGAGCATCGCGCCCACGAGACCCGCCGCCCCGGCGAGTCGGATTGGGTGGTGAACGCCACACCGTTGCGCGACGCGACGCTGATCGGCACGGGGGCGCCGGCGCGCAGGGGCGTCCTCGAAGTGGTCTATGGACCACCCGAGACGACCCTCGAGCGGCGGGCCCGGCGGGCCGGCCTCGTCGTGATCGACGGGTTGGACCTTCTGGTGGCCCAGGCCGAGCTCCAGTTCGAGCTTCACACCGGCCGAAAGCCGCCGCAGGGGTTGTTTGCGGCGGTTGGGCAGCGCCACCTCGAGTCGCTCGGTTGACGCCTCCCGCGGGCGCGGCATACTCTCCGCATCGAGTCCGAGCCCGCTCCCGGAGGATGCCACCATGAATCCGTTCACACGTCTTGCCCGGGTCGCCACCGTCGCTCTGTGCCTGCTGGTCCCGCTGGCGGGTTGCACCGCGCGGCAGCCGATCCTGGGTCAGGAGACCTCGGGTCTGGATCGGAAGCTGTCGACGTTCGCCTTTATCGAAGAGGGCGATCTGCTCACGCTGATCGTCGATACCCGGGCGACGCGTTATCGCGACAAGACCCCCTACTTCCCGCTGGAGATCGCGATCGCCAACAACGGGCTGCGGCAACTCGCGCTGACGCGCGAGTCCTTCACGTTGATCGACGAGAACGGCAACCGCTACCCCGCGGCCAGCCCGAAGGAACTGATCGAGAATTACGAGTTCCTCGATCTCGACAGGAATCAGCTCGCCGAGCTGGAGGGGATCGTCTTCAACAAGTTCGCCGCGTTCGCGCGTTACCCCAGCATGTTCAGCCCGACACGCAACTACACCGCCGGCCGCTCGAACATCGTGCGCGATCTCGTCTCCTTGCCCAAGTTCGGCTACCTCCTCGACTTCATCTATTTCCCCGCACCGGAGGGCGGCCTGCTGGGCAAGCGGTTCGACCTGTTCGTCGACTCGGCGCAGCTCGAAGATCCCGTCTTCGTCAAGTTCGAGGTGAAGTGATCTGCGCGTCCTGCTGATCGACAACTACGACTCGTTCACCTGGAACCTCGCGCAGTACCTCCAGGAGCTCGGTGCCGACCTCACCGTGCGGATGAACGACGAGATGAGCGCGGAGCGGGTTCTCGAGCCGGAACCCGATGCGGTGATGATCTCTCCCGGGCCCGGGCGTCCGGAGGACGGCGGGATCACGCTCGAGATCGTGCGCCGCTGCGACGGCCGGATCCCGCTGCTCGGCGTCTGTCTCGGGCATCAGGCGATCGCCCAGGCGTTCGGTGCGAGCATCGTGCAGGCGCCGACGCTGATGCACGGGAAGACCTCGCGGATCGAGCACGACGGAAAGAACCTCTACGCCGGTCTGCCCAGTCCGTTCGAGGCGACCCGTTATCACTCGCTGGTCGTCGATCCGCCGACGCTTCCCGACTCGCTCGTCGTCGATGCAAGGACCGACGACGGGGTGATCATGGGCCTGCGCCACCGGAGCTCGCCGATGTGGGGGGTGCAGTTCCACCCTGAATCGATCCTGACGCACGCCGGCAAACCGCTGCTGGCGAATTTCCTTTCGCTCGCCCTCGATGCTTGCCCGAACGGCCTAAAGGATGGTAAGTAAAGGCGGTTCCACCCACTTCTTACGACAAGGAGAGGTGCTCTGATGGCGCTGCCCTCGGTCTACAACCTGAAAGCCTGGGTCGAAGAGAATCGCGAGCTGCTCAAGCCGCCCGTCGGCAACAAGATGGTCTACCGCGACAGCGAGTTTCTGGTCATGGTCGTCGGCGGCCCGAATCGCCGCAAGGATTTTCACATCGAAGACGGCGAAGAGTTTTTCAATCAAATCGAGGGTGACATCGTCGTGCGCATCATGGAGGACGGGAAACCGCGCGATATCCCCGTGCGGGAGGGCGAGATTTTTCTCTTGCCGGCGCAGGTGCCGCACTCGCCTCAACGCCCCGCGAACACCGTCGGGA
>JBFFZZ010000106.1:0-9647 GCA_041568335.1 Candidatus Polarisedimenticolaceae bacterium
GGGGGCCCGGGCGCCGCCACGACCAGGGCCGTTGCGATCGCGATGCGCATGCTTCCTCCGCCGTCCCGGTGGCGCCTGTCTCGTCGACGGCCCCGGACCTTCTTGTTACGGGGATCCTGGCCCCGGGTTTCCATCGGGGACCGGACGCCCTATGATGCGCCGGAGGCATGGGCCAGGCCAAACACATCTTCATTGCTTATACGGGCGGCACGATCGGGATGAAACGGTCCGGCGCGGGCTGGCGACCGGCTCCGGGGTTTCTCGCCGACCAGATGGCCGGGATGCCCGAGCTGCGGGCACCGGGGATGCCGACCTACGAGATCCACGAGTTCGACTCGCTGATCGACTCCTCGAACATGACCCCCGAAGGATGGATCCGTATCGCGCGCCAGATCGACGAGCACTACTTCGAAGGCTACGACGCATTCATCGTGTTGCACGGGACGGACACGATGGCTTACACCGCATCCGCCCTGTCGATGATCCTCGCCGGTCTGGACAAACCGGTGATCGTCACGGGCTCGCAGATCCCGCTGTGCCAACCGCGCAACGATGCCCGCGAGAACCTGGTCACCGCATTGCAGATCGCCGGGGACGACCAGGCGCCCAGGGAAGTCTGTGTGTACTTCAACGATCTGTTGTTGCGCGGGTGCCGCACGAGAAAGATGGACTGCGACGGCTTTGGCGCGTTCGGTTCTCCGAACGTCGAGCCGCTCGGGAAGATCGGCATCTATTTCGAATACCGCGTGGCCTTCAACCGCCACCTGTTCCGCATGCACAGCGGCGACGGCCCGCAGGAGCCGCCGGGTGCCGCCGTCACATCGGCGGACTCCGGGAAACTCGCCAGCGTCGGAGCACTGCGGTTGTACCCGGGCATCTCGATGCACGTCTTGCGTGCCGCGGTCGAGCCGCCGGTGCAGGGGCTGGTGCTCGAATGCTTCGGTGTCGGCAACGGACCCGATCACGACCGCGAGTTCATCGAGACGCTGACCGAGGCTAGCGAACGTGTCGCGGTGGTCGACGTCACCCAGTGCCCCAGCGGCAGCGTGTATCTCGGCGACTACGCCACCGGCGCCGCGATGAAAGCGACCGGTGTGATCCCCGGCGCCGACCTCACCTGCGAGGCGGCCCTGGCCAAGTTGTTCTACCTGTTTCAGCTGGGCCTGTCGCTGGAGCAGGTCAAGACGATCATGCCGCTCGACATCCGCGGTGAGCTGACCGGTCCGGCGTTCGTTCCCCCGCTGGACGATCCGCTCCTGCGGAGCGTCGTCGGACGCAGGCTCGACGCCCCTTCCCGCCCGTCCTAAGAGAAAGGTGACGCATGAGACTCCGCGTACTCCCTCCGGCCCTCGTTCTGTCCGCGAGCTTCACCGTGGCCCTCGCCCAGGCCCCCTCCACCGACATCTTCGTCTTCCCGGTCGACGGCACGCAGCTCGGTGAGGCGCAACGCATCACCGATCGCGAGGGTTACGACAACCAGCCGAAGTTCCTTCCCGACGGTAACACGCTGGTCTACAGCTCTCTGCGTGACGGGCAGACCGATATCTACCGTCACGACCTTCGCAGCGGCGAGAGCTCCGCGGTCGCGACCAGCGCGCAGAGCGAGTACTCCCCGACGCCGATCCCGGGGACACGCCGCATCTCCTTCGTGCGCGATTTCGGAGACCTGAAACAGCAGCTCTGGAGCCTCGACCTCGAAAACGGTGAAGAGATGCTGCTGCTATCGGAGGTCAACCCGGTGGGGTATCACGCCTGGGTCGACGACCGCTCGGTGCTGCTGTTCGTCCTCGGCGAGCCGCACACGCTGCAGTTCGCCGAGATCGGGCCCGCTGCGGGTGTGGTCCTCGCCGATTCACCCGGTCGAGGCCTGGCGCGCATCCCCGGGCAGGACCGCATGAGCTATGTCGACAAGACCGGCGACGAGTGGTGGCTGACGGCGATCGACCCGCGCTCGGGTGAGCGTGAGCGTTTGATCGCCACCCCGGAGGGCCGCGAGGATTACGCCTGGGCCCCCGACGGCTCGGTCTGGATCGGTGACGACAGCCGGCTGCTGCGTTGGACACCCGGAAAGGAGTCCGGTTGGCAACCGGTGGCCGATCTGGATGCCCAAGGCGTGTACGGCATCACCCGGGTGACCTTCTCGAAAGACGGGAAGCGACTGGCCGTCGTCGGCCAGCGGCCACCGGTGGACCTGACGGCGGCGTACCGCGCGACGGCGGGACGGATCCTCGGGGCCGCGCTGACGGATGCGGAAGGATGGGACAAGCTCAACTATCTCTCCACGGTGATCGGGCATCGCCTGAGCGGGTCGAAAGGGCTCGAGGAGGCCATCGACTGGGCCGTGGAGACGATGCAGTCGGAAGGCCTCAGCGTGCGCAAGCAGTCGGTCATGGTGCCGCACTGGGTCCGCGGCAGGGAGAGTCTGGTGGTCCTCGAGCCGCGGATGCGGGAGCTGCGGATCCTCGGCCTCGGCGACAGCGTCGGGACGCCACCCGAGGGGATCACCGCCCCCGTCGTGGTCGTCGGCGGCTTCGAGGAGCTCGAGCAGTTGGGCCGTGAGAAGGTCGAGGGCAAGATCGTCGTCTACGCCGTCGAATGGGAAGGCTACGGGCGTACGGTGCAGTTCCGCAGCCGCGGTCCGTCGCGTGCGGCCGCGCTCGGGGCGGTCGCCGCGCTGACCCGTTCGGCCACCGGCAACAGCCTCAACACGCCGCACACCGGGGCGCTGCGTTACGACGAGGATCACCCGGCGATCCCGGCGGCGGCTCTCACTCCCGAAGACTCGGACTGGTTCCGGCGTATGGCCGAGCTCGGCCGGGAAGTCACCGTACGGCTGACGATGGAAGCGCAGATGCACGACGACGTCGAATCGTTCAACGTGATCGCGGAGATCCCGGGCAGCGAACGACCGGAGGAGGTCGTGGTGATGGGCGGGCACTACGACAGCTGGGACGTCGGTGAAGGGGTCCACGACGACGGCGCCGCGTGCATTGCCGCCTGGCAGGCACTGCGGCTGATCGACCAGCTCGGTCTGCGGCCGCGGCGCACGCTCCGCGTCGTGCTGTGGACGAACGAGGAGAACGGCCTGCGCGGGGGACGCGAGTACCGTGACGCGTTGAGCGACGAGGAGGTTGCCGATCACGTCGCCGCCATCGAGATGGATGGCGGTTGCGAGCGGCCGATCGGATACGGCTTCGGTCTGTCCGGCGTCGACCCCACGGCGGAGCAGCGTGATCCGGGCTACGAGCGAGCGCTCTCGAAACTGGAACAGATCGGCCGGCTGCTGGAGGCGATCGATGCCCAGCACATCCGGCGCGGCGGCGGTGGCGCGGACATCGGCCCACTGATGCGGTCGGGGGTGCCGGGGCTGGGACTACGGACGGTCGGCGAGCATTACTTCGACTGGCACCACACCGACGCCGACACGCTGGACAAGGTGGACCCGCAGTCGTTCCGCAAGGCGATCGCGTTGCTCGGCGTGATGGGGTACGTGCTGGCCGACATGCCGGAACGGTTGGTCCCCGCTCGATAAAGCGTCCCCTCTTTTCGAGGCTCCTCGGAATCCCTGGAAAAAACCGGAGGTATACGAATCCGGACGGGACTCCACGACCGACCCCCTCGGTCCGGGGTTGTCCCACCTCGAGGGACAACGGTGATCAAGAAGCGCGTCTCCATCCCGGTTGCCGCCGTCCTGTTGGGCGGTGCGTCGATCCTGTTCGCGGACGAGCTCGCGGACCGCGTCGTGCGGCTGGAGCTTGCGCGGACGAACGAGCTCGCGGCGACCGGCAAACATGTCTTCGCGCGCGCGTGCGCCGCATGCCACGGGCCGGGCGGCCGGGGAGACGGCCCGGCCGCGGAGGACCTGGATCCCCCGCCCCGCGACCTCACGTCACGACGGTTCCGCTTCCGCACGACGCCGACCGGTTCGCTGCCGCGGCCCGAGGATCTGAAACGGACCATCCGCCTCGGTCTCCCCGGGACCGCCATGGCCGGCTACGGCGATCTGTTTTCGGAGGCCGAGCTCGACGGTCTGGTCGCCTTCGTCTACGGGCTGCACGGCAACCCCGAACCGCCGCGAGAGCTCGTCCTGACGGCGCCGAGCGGGCGCGATGCGACCGCGGAAGGTCGGGCGATCTACCTGATCTCCGGATGCTGGACCTGTCACGGCCTCGACGGGGACGGCCGCGGCCCGGCGAGCGCCACGCTCGTGGACGAGCTCGACCGGCCGATGAAGCTCCTCGATCTCCGCTACGATCCGTTGAAAGGCGGGCGCGACCTGGAATCCGTCGTGCGCACGCTACGCACGGGTCTCAACGGGGCGCCGATGCCTTCGTACGACGAGGCGATGCTGTTCGCCGCGGAAGACTACCCGGTCGATTCCGTGAGGCCCACGCGTGACGTCGAGCTGCGCGCGGGCTCGGCGGCGCATCGCCTTGCAACGGCCGACCGCGAGCTGTTGATCGCCTTCCTCGACACGGCGCCCGACCGGCAGGAGATCGCCGCGTCCGATGAAACGTCGTTGGCCGCATTGCGTGACGCGCGGCTCGAAGCCCTCGCGGCCTATGTTCTCTCGCTCGACCGCCGCCGCGGCTTCGCCTACCGGCTGTTCCGCGAGCAACCCGAGCTGGAGGGTCGAGAGCCGTGAAGCGCGCCGCCGCGATCGTGCTGTTGTCCCTCGGGGCCGTGCTCGGCTGCCCCGGCGACGGCAGCCGCATTCCCGGAGCAATGATGTCGCCGCCGGCGACGACGCTGGCATCGATCCAGAACTCGATCTTCACGCCGAAGTGCGCCCCCTGCCACCAGCCGGGCGGGATCGGCCCGATGCCGCTCGACAGCGAGGCCGCCTCCCGTGCGAACCTGGTCGACGTCTTCAGCATCGAGATCACGTCGCTCAAGCGCGTCGCGCCCGGGGACTCGGAGAACTCCTATCTGGTGTGGAAGATCGAGGCCCGCCCGACGATCCTGTTCGACCCGATGCCACTGGGCGGTCCGATGCTGAGCCAGGCCGAGATCGACATGATCCGCGACTGGATCGACGCCGGGGCCCTTCCATGACCCCGATCCGGCGGCTCGGGCTGATCCTCGCACTCGTATGGATCACGTTCGGTGCGCCATCCGCCGTGGCCGAACCCGCGTTCGCCGTCCGCACCGGCTACGCCTGCTCGACATGCCACGTCAACCGATCCGGGGGCGGGCTGCGAACCTCGTTCGGAAGCCTCTACGCGCAGACGGTCCTGCCGGCACGCTTGCTGAGCTTCCGCGCCGAGAACAACCTGCTCGCGGCGAACCCCGATGCGCGATTCAACATCGGCGGTGATTTTCGCGGGCAGTACCTCACGATCGTCTCCGACGACAGCCCCGACAGCTCTTCTTTCGAAGTCCCGGAGGCGAACCTCTATGCGCAGGTGCGACTGATCCCCGCGCGGCTGAGTCTCTACATCGACGAGAAACTCGGCCCCTCGGGTGCCTCGTCGCGCGAGGTCTTCGGCCTCTACGAGTTCGCCCGGGGCGACGGGTACGTCAAGCTCGGCAAATTCTTGCCGCCGTTCGGCTGGCGGCTTCCCGACGATGCGGCATTCATCCGGCAGTTTACGGGGTTTTCCTACGCCAACCCGGACACCGGGATCGAGGTCGGGTTCGAGCCGGGCAAGTGGTCGGTCCATCTCGCGGCGACCAACGGGGCCGGAGGTGCGGGCGACGACAACCTCTCCAAACAGGTGAGCTTGCTGACCGTCCGCCGGATCGGGCGCGGGCGGATCGGTGTCTCCGCATCGAACAACTTGTCCCAGGGGGCACGGGTCACGCAGGCAGGACTTCTCGGCGGCTATCACGCGGGGCGACTCTCGTTGCTCGCCGAGGCGGACTGGAGGGAAACCAGCGTCAGCACGATGTCGACGGAACGGTTGACCGGCTATCTAGAGGCCAACGTTCTGATTCGACGGGGATTCAACCTCAAGCTGACCCACGACTGGCTCGACCCCGACCTCGATATCGAAACCGACGCGCAAACACGGACGTCGATCGGGATCGAGTCGATTCCGATCCCGTTCGTCCAGCTGCGTTACTTCGTCCGCTTCCGCGACGGGCCACCGCAAACCTCCGGGGCGCGCGACAACTCGGTCGAGATCGAGGCGCACTTTTTCTTCTAATCGCTGTCCGGGGGCCGTCGTGTATGGTGGCATCCCGTGTTTGCCCCGTCCCGATGGTTGTTCGCGATCAGCTTCCTGCTGTCCGGCGGTTGTGCGCTGATCTACCAGGTCGTCTGGTCGAAGCACCTGCAGTACGTCTTCGGCTCGACGACCGAGGCGGTGGCCACGGTCCTCGCCGTCTTCATGGCCGGTCTCGGTTTCGGGGCGTACCTCTTCGGTCCCCGGATCGACCGTGCCGTCTCGCCGCTGCGGCTCTACGCGATCTTCGAGATCGGCATCGGCGTCTACGGCGTGCTCGGGTTGTTGCTGCTGCGATGGGCGACCGCGGCCTACGCCGCGCTGGGAGAGCTGCCGGGGCCGGTCTCGACGCTGGTCAAGCTCGGACTCACCACGATCGTCCTGCTCCCGCCGTGCCTGCTGATGGGCGCCACCTTTCCCGCCTTGCTGCGCGGCGTATCGCGGACGGTCCACGGGGCGCGCCGCAACGTCGGGCTGTTCTACGCCGTCAACCTCGGGGGCGCGCTCGGGGGTGCGCTGGCGGCGGGGTTCGTGATGATCCCCGTCTACGGTCTCACACGCAGCTCGCTGGCGGCGGCGCTGGTCAACTTCGCGATCGCCGCAGCGGTGTGGACCGGCGCCGGCCGGACCGAAGCGCTGAGCTCCGGCGAACCGGAGCACGTCGATGAGCCCGCTCCCGTCTCGGGACTCGCCCGTCAATACCTCCTGCTCGGGCTGTTCGTCTCCGGGGCGACGGTCATGGCTTTCGAGATCGTGATCACCCGGGTGTTGGCGCTGATCTTCGGTGTCTCGGCTTACGCCTTCACGATGGTCCTCGCCGTGTTCCTGCTCGGGCTGGGCCTCGGCGCGCTGGTCTACGAGCGCTGGGTCGCGCGGCGTGCGGTCGGCACGACGCAGTTCGCCGCCGTGCAGCTGCTCCTGGCGGCGATCGGTGGTGTGCTTGTGGCCGCGCTCCCCACCGTACCTCGCGGGGTCCTGTACCTGCGCCAGGTTCCGGGTCTCGGTTTCTGGGAGCTGCTCGCCGGCAAAGCGGCGATGGCGGCGTTTCTGGTGCTACCGCTCGCCATCGTCGCCGGGCTGGCGCTGCCGATCCTGATCGGCGCGTTGGTCTCGCAGGTCGGGACGGTCGGCCGTACGGTCGGGCGCGCTTACCTGATCAACACGGTCGGGACGATCGCCGGCAGCCTCGCGGCGGGATTCCTGCTCGTCGGCTGGTTGGGAACCGACGGCGCGTTGCGGGCCGTCCTGCTCGTCAACGTGGCGGTCGGGTTGGCCGGGTTCGCCTTGCCGAAATGCACGGCGAAGGCGCGAGCGCTCGCCGTCGCCGCCGCGGCGTTGGGTGTTGCGCTGCTGCTCACGACGGAACGCTGGCCTCCGCGGCTGTTCATCAACTCGGACACGGATGGCAGCCATGCGGTCGCGGTCACCCCGCTGGAGGTCGAGGAGCAGCTGCAGTCGACACCGAACCGCGTGCTGTTCTTCGACGAGGGTCGTAACGCCACCGTGGCGGTCACCGAGACACCGACGGTCCGTTCGCTGCTGGTCAACGCCCACCCGGACGGCTCGGACTCGGATGACGACATGGCGACCCAGGTGATGCTCGGCGTCATCCCCTTGACCTTGCACCCCGCACCGAAGGACGTGCTGGTGATCGGTTTCGGGACGGGTGTCTCCGCGCGAAGCGCCGCGCGGTTGGACGAGGTGCAGCGCATCGACGCGGTCGAGATCGAGCCGGCCGTGCTGGACGCGTCCCCGTTCTTCCATCACATCAACGGCGCCGTCGAGGACGATCCCCGGGTTCGCGTGCACCTGACGGACGCGCGAACGCACACCGCGACGACCGGGCAACGTTACGACGTCGTCGTCTCCGAGCCGTCCAACCCGTGGCGCGCCGGGGTGGCCAACCTGTACACGGTCGATTTCTTCGAGTCGGTCGACGACGTCCTGCGGGACGACGGCGTGTTCGCGCAATGGATGCACCTGTACTTCGTGCGCGACGCGGAGCTGCGCATGGTGCTGCGCACGATGCTCGAGGTCTTCGCCGAGGTCCAGCTCTGGTGGCTGGACGAGGGCAACATCGCGATCCTGACCTCGCAGCAGCCCCTGTTGTTGAAGCCGCAGCGGGTGCGACAGCTTCTCGACGGCGAGTTCCGCGACGATCGGGTGCGGTTTGCACGCGCGTCGACGCTCGACGAGTTCTACGGCCGTCTCCTGCTGGACACCGCGGGCGTCCGCGATTTCGTCTCCGGAGGGTCGGAGGTTCACACCGACGACCGTCCCTACCTGGAGTTTCGCGCGCCACGCGGCCTTCTCGAGGCCGACGGGCGCAACACGCTGCGGCTTCTGGCCGCCAAGCTGAACCGCGGGACCCTGACCGCGCCGACGACGGGAGAACCGATCCACGAGGCGAACGGCTGGCTCGCCGCGGCCTCGATGTTCGAGAGGCTGGAGCTTTACGAGGAGCAGGTCGAAGCGGTCCGCCGCGCCGTCGAGACCGGGGACCCGCTGGCGCGCGTGCGTGCGGCCGACCTGGCGTTGCTCGCCGGGGAGGTCGAGAGCGCGCAGGGATTGCTGCAATCGGTGCTCGATGCCGGGGATCAGCGCGAGCGGCTCCTGCGCGACCTCGCCTACGCGCACGCGCACCTCGCGATGGCGGTGGGTGACGTCCCGGCGGCGCGTTCCGCGCTCGAATTGACCGGCGACTGGAACGGCCGCGCCGGGCTCGAATGGCTGGCGTTTGCCGTCAGCGGACGACAGCTCGACGTCGCGCTGTCCGCCGCCGAGACGCTCCTCGAGAACGCGCGGCTGGGCGGGCCAATCGGCAATCCCGAAGTGGAACGGATCTTCGTGCTGCTCTACGACCTCGTCGAGCTCGACGGCGCCGCCGAGCGGATCCTCGGCCTCGCCGAGCGGTTCCCGACGGACCCGGGGCTTTCCCCGCTCGCGCAGCTGAAGATCCGCGCCCTGCTGTACGACCGCGTCGGGCGGTTCGACGAGGCGGTCGAGGCGAGCCTCCGGGTCGACCGGCTCGGCGTGCTCGACTTCGAGCTGCTCACGTTGCGCCTGCGGGGACTGCGGCAGCTCGGAGAGCGCGAGCGGGCGGAGCGCTTGTTGCGGCGGATCCGCAAACTCGAACCGCGGTACGATCCCGAGCCGGTGGTGTTACCGTTCGGCGAGTGACCGGGGTGTTATGAGCCACACAGCGCGCTGCCTTCTCGCCCTCTTTCTTTCCGCCGGGTTGACCTTGCCTCCCGCCGCCGGGGTCTCCGAATCGGCACCCCGGTCGGCCCCGTCTCCCCCGCCGCAAGTTCACGGGACGCACTTCGATCTGCCCAAGTACCTTCCGGCGATCGAGTGGCTGTTCGGATTCGGCCGCAAGGACCCTCCCGAACGACCCTACTGGCGGAAGAACCTGTTCAAGCGCGTGCTCGGCGATCAGCTCTTCCTGCTGACGACCTGGTGGCCGAACGAGCTCACCAA
>JBFFZZ010000107.1:0-9586 GCA_041568335.1 Candidatus Polarisedimenticolaceae bacterium
GAAGGTGCCGGCGTAGAGCACGACGTTCGCCCGCAACTCGCTCCGTTCACCGACCTGCGCGCCCTCGCCGAGGACGCAGCCCGGACCGACGACCGCACCGGTGTCGAGCGTGACACCCGCTTCGACTACGGCGTGAGCGCCGATCGAGACGTCCTCGGCGACCGTGGCATCGGGGTCGACGCTGGCGCTGGCATGGATCCCGCCGGTTGCCGGCGGCGCCGGGTGGTACAGAGTGAGTAGCCGGGCCAAGGCCAGGTACGGGTCGGGGTGGACCAGCAGCAGCCTCCCGGGCAGCTCGACCCCTTCGGGGACGAGCACCGCGGCCGCTTCGCTCCGGCCGGCCTGACGCCGGTATTTCGGGGTGGTCAGGAAACTCAGCTGACGCGAGCCGGCGAGGTCCAGCGGAGCCACGCCGTCGATTTCCGGATCCCCGCTACCGTGGATCTCGGCGGAAACGCGTTGCGCCAGTTCTGAAAGCCGGTAGCTCGGCACGACCTCTCCTTCGCCGCGGATTATGCAACAAAAGCGGGAGGGAGGGAGTCGGAGGCCTAGTTCGCCCCGCCCGGTGCCGCACCCTCCGCCGCGGGGAACATCTTGTTGTACTGCTCGACGATCGGAACCGTGACGTCGATCGCCGTCGACGCCCAGGCGACCGTGGTCGCGTCGAGGATCAGCGCGAAGCCCTGGTCGCGACCGTATTGTTCGACGACGGCGCGCAGCTTGTCGTTGAAGCGGGCTTCGGCCGCGGCGAACTCGAGCTGCAGCTCCTGGTTGGCGACATCCTTCAACGAGTTGACCTCGATGACCAGACGCTGGATGTCGATCTCCATCGCGGTGCGCTTGTCCGGTGACAGCGACAACGCCTGCTCGGCGAGCTTCTGGCGCAGGCCGTTGAGGGCCTGTTCCTTGGCGGTGATCGTCGCTTGTTTGGCCTCGCGCATCTGGACGAGACTGGCCTGCAGCTCCCTGGCGTCGGCGACTTCCTCGGTAACCCGCGTCGGGTCGAAGACCCCGATCTTGATCGTTTGTGCGTTTGCCGGGACGGCCAGCCCTGCCAGTAGGACCAACGCGAGTGCCACGTAGGCGGTGCGGTGTGTGCTGTACATCAAAACTCTCCTGAAAAAACCGACGATCCCGGACGCTCGAAGACTTCAGAAACTGCGCCCGATCGCAAAGGTAAAACTACTCGTCCTATCCGACTCCAACTTCCTCACCGGGAACCCGTAGATCAACCGTAAGGGTACCGGAAAGACGGGGAGGTGAAAACGAACCTCAAGTCCGGACGACATCCTCGACGTCTCGAACGTGAACGACTGGTCTTCGAAAAGAGCGTCGCCCACATCAAAGAATAGCGCGACTTCGGCCTGTTCGCCCAACGGGAAGATCAGCTCGGTCTGAAACAGGTAATAACGGTCCCCTCCCGATTCGATCAGCAGCGGGACGCCTCCGCTGGTGAAGAAGTTGCTGAGCGGCTGGCCGGTCGGATCGGAGACGACATCGACGATGTTGTTGAACGGGTCGACGATCCAGTAGCGCCTCGGGGTGATCGACCGCGTCTCGAAGATGCGCGGCCCCTGCGTATCGCCGCCGAGCCAGAAACGCTGTGCTCGCGGCACACCCTCGATGTTCGATGGCGAGATCCCACTGCCACCGCGCCACTCGCGAATGGCCCCACCCTGCGCATGGACGGCGAAGATGTTGCGACCCCAGGCGCGGCCGTAACGGGTGAAGCGAGCAACGGGGCGAAGGAAGTTGGTGTTGCCGCCGAGCGGCCCACCGGCGACCTGGAAGCTGAGATTGAACTGCGTGCCGCGTGACGGGCGGTACGGGTTGTTGATCGTGTTGAACACGTAGAACGGCGTGATGCTCGAGATCTCGTTGCTCGCCTCGAACAGCGTGACCTGACCGGAGCTGTCGAAGATCGGCTGACGCGAGCTGAGGTCCTCCCAGTTGTAGCCGATGTTGAGACGCGACGCGCGACCCAGACGGCGACCGAAGATGACACCCAGCCCCTTGCTCGTCGTGCTGAACGTCGAACCGAAGTCGGCGTCGCGGCGGAACACGCTGCCGCCCACCAGCCACGGCCGGCCGAGGAACCACGGTTCCTGGAAGGTCAGCTGGTAGCGGCTCGAGCGCCCCCCGACCTGCACCGCCGCGGACACGACCTGGCCGCGACCGAGGAAGTTGCGTGTCGAGTAGACGCCGTTGAAAAACGCGCCGTCGAGCCCGCTGTAGCCGCCGCCGACCTGGATCTCGTTGCGTCCCTGCTCGACGCCGTCGAACTTGATGTTGACCCGCGCCTCGCCCTCGATCGGCTCGATCAGGGGTTCCTCTTGGACGGCGAAGTACCCCAGCTGGTTGACCTTGATCTTGGAGATTTCGAGCAGCGTACGGCTGAAACGCTGGCCCTCGAGCAACGCGACCTCGCGACGAAGCACCCTGTCGTGAGTCGCCGTGTTGCCGCTGAACTCGATACGGGCGATGTAGTAGGGCTTGTCCTCGTCGATCACGATCTCGACGTCGGCGATCGGCTCGCCCTCGCGACGCTGGATGCGGCGAACGACCGAGGCGTACAGATGCCCCGAATCCTCATACGCGCGGGTGATGTCGTCGACCGCGCGATCGACCAGATCGTTGCGGAAAACCGCTCCTTCGGGGACACGCACGGTCGCCCTCAGGTTGGCCGGCTCGAACTTCTCCGCACCGGTCACCTCGACCTTGCCCATACGGTACTGGATCCCCTCGGTCAGCGGGACGGTCAGCTGAACCCAGCGCTTGACCTTCTTGGCCTTCTCCGATTTCTTCCGCGCTTTCTTGTCGGCATTGCGCTTCTTCTTGAGCAGCTTCTTACGCTGCTTCTTCGTCATCGACGCGTCGATCGGAACATCGGCTTCGATCGCGGCGACGCGCGCGCGTTCGGCGGCGCGCTCGCGCTTGGCCTTCTTCTTGTCCTCCTTGGGGTTCTGGCGCACCTCGACGACCGGTGGCCGGATGTCGACGTCGAGGTAACCGTTGTCCTGGTACAGCTTGCGGACCGCGGTCACGTCCTGGTCCCATTTCTGGGGGTGGTAGAGGTTCTTGCCCGACCACGGCCAGTACCAGCGGCGCTCCTCGGTCAGCTGCAGCTCGCCCTTGAGCTTTTTGTTCTTGAACACGGTGTTCCCGGTGAACCGGATCTTCTTGATCCGCGTCTTTCCACCGGGCGTGATGTCGAAGTGGATCGCGCGGCTGGTTTCCGTGACGCGATCGATCTTGGCCTCGACGGTGGCGTCGAGGAAACCCTTTTCCGCCATCAGACCGCGGATCACGCCCTCGGCGTCGACGATCTTGCCCTGATCGAGGGGAGCACCCGCGCGCAGCTGGACGTCTCGCTCGCGCAGCCGGTCCTCGATCTCGGTACGCGTGACGGAGGCGAGCTCCTCGTACGTCAGCGAAGCGATCATCGGTCGCTCCTTGACGTGGATGATCAGGGCGACTCCCCCGCCGGGCGCATCCTCGCGTTCGATGCGGATGTCCTCGAACCAGCTGCCGTCCCACAGCGCGCGGAAGCGCGCGCGGACGTGCGCGACGTCGTACGGATCTCCGGGACGGATGTCGAAGGCGTGGAGGAAGGCCTCGCGCGTCATGCGCTGCAGCCCGAGAACTTCGATTTCCTCGATCTCTCCGGGGGCGCCGCAAACCGGTCCCCCGACCAACAGCGCGAGGGCCAGGGTCGCCGCCAGGCTCCACTGCGATTTGCGCATCAAGTCTCGGTCTGTTTTCCGGCGCATCCTCACCCACACCGCCGGCCGGCCCGGACGGCGCGGGTCTGCCGCCCCCGCGGTCGGACATTCTATAGTGGAAACGCAAACCTCGCCGCGTGGCGCGCGGGGCATGCGCCGCAGAAAAAGTCCGTGGTGTAGAGCTATCCGGGCTGTGTCTCGGCGGTCCGCTCTTCCAGCGGGCGGAAACCGAGCTTGCCGTCGTCCAGGAAGACCTCGATCGTGCCTCCGTCGACCAGATCGCCGCCGATCAGAGCCTCCGAGAGTGCATCTTCGATGTGGCGCTGGATGGCACGCCGCAACGGTCGGGCGCCGAACGAGCGATCCTGGCAGGTCGTCTCGACGAGCCATTCGCAAACCTCGTCGGTGACCTGCAGCTCGATCTCACGCTCGGACAGCCCCTCGTTGAGCTGGCGGATCATGATCCGCGCGATCTGCGCGAGCTGGTCTTCGCTCAAGGCGTCGAAGACGATGATCTCGTCGATGCGGTTGATGAACTCCGGCGACAACGTCCGCTTCACCTCGTTGAGCACGAGGTCGCGGCGGTCCTTGAATTGTTGCTCGCTGTCGTCGGTCTGGAAGCCCAGCTTGCCGGCCATCCGGGCGACGTGGTTGGAGCCGATGTTCGAGGTCATGATCACGATCGTGTTCTTGAAATCGACGGTCGTCCCGTAGGCGTCGGTGATCATCCCGTCCTCGAGCACCTGCAGCAGGATGTTCAGCACATCGGGGTGCGCCTTCTCGATCTCGTCGAGCAGGATCACGCTGTAAGGCTTGCGCTTGATCCGCTCGGTGAGCTGGCCACCCTCCTCGTGGCCGACGTAGCCCGGAGGCGAGCCGATGAGCTTGGCGATCGCGTGCTTTTCCATGTACTCGGACATGTCGAAGCGCACGAGCGAGCGCTCGGTGTCGAACAGGAACCGCGCCAGCGTGCGGGCGACCTCGGTCTTCCCGACCCCCGTGGGCCCGAGGAATACGAATGAGCCGATCGGGCGATTCGGGTTGGCCAGACCCGCGCGCGAGCGGCGGATCGCGCGCGCGAGAGCGGAGATCGACGTCTCCTGACCGACGATCCGCTCGTGCAGGACCTGCTCGATCTGCAGCAGCTTGTCGGCTTCTTCCTCGGCCAGCGATTGGATCGGGATGCCGGTCCAGCGCGCGATGACGTCTTCCACGTCGCTGCGCTGCACGTCGAGAATCTTGTTGCACTCTTCCTCGTAGTTCTGCTTGAGCTCCTCGTGACGGCGTCGCAGGGTGACTTCCTCGTCGTGGAACGCCACGGCCTCGTCGAAGTCCTTGCGCGCCAGGGCGCTCTTCATCCCGTTGACCGCGCGTTTTAGCTCGCGCTCGATGCGTTTGATCTCGGTATAGGAGGTGGACTTGCCCAGCTTGACCCGCGCGCCCGCCTCGTCGAGGACGTCGATCGCCTTGTCCGGTAGGAACCGGTCGGTGATGTAGCGGTTGGACTGGTAGACCGCGGCGCGGATCGCGTCCTCATCGAAACGGACGCCGTGAAACCGCTCGTAGCGCTCCTTGACGCCCGTCAGGATCTCGTACGTCTCGCCCTCGGTGGGAGGCTTGATGTTGATCGGCTGGAAGCGCCGCACCAGCGCACGGTCCTTCTCGATGTACTTGTGGTAATCGCGCGGCGTGGTCGCCCCGATGCACTGGACCTCCCCGCGAGACAGCGTCGGCTTGAGGATGTTCGCCGCGTCCAGCGAACCCTCGGCCGATCCGGCCCCGATCAGGGAGTGGATCTCGTCGATGAAGATGATCACGTCCTCGGCGGTGGTCAGCTCGGTGATGATCCCCTTGAGCCGCTCCTCGAATTGCCCGCGGTACTTCGTCCCGGCAACCACGAGGGACAGGTCGAGCGCCAGGATGCGGTTGTGCATCAGCGATGGCGGTACCTCGCCGTCGACGATGCGCGTCGCCAGGCCCTCGATGATCGCCGTCTTGCCGACGCCCGGCTCGCCGAGCAGCACGGGGTTGTTCTTACGCCGCCGCGACAGGATCTGGATCACCCGGTCGAGCTCGGCCTCGCGACCGATCAGCGGGTCGAAGATGCGCCGCTGCGCCATGTCCGACAGATCACGGGAGAACTCGTTGAGGAAGGGGGTTTCCTTCTTCTTCTTGGGTAACGCCCGCCGCTTGTACAGGTTGACCGCATCCTCGCGAACCGCGTAGAGCCGCATCCCGCGTTCGGCCAGCAACCGGCCGGCCGGTGACTCCTCGAGTCTTAGCAAACCGAGCAGCACGTGCTCGGTCCCGATGTTGGGGTGCATCAACCGCTCGGCTTCTTCCTCGGCAAACTGTAAGACCTTCTTGGTCTCGTCGCTGAACGGGATCTCGACCGAGGTGGAGAGCTTCTCGCGGATCGGCCCGCGGCGCTCGAGCTCCGCCTGGAGCAGGTCGATCGAAACGTTGGCCCGAGTGAACAGCTCGCGAGTGGAATCCTCGGGTTCCTTCAGCAGCCCCAACAGCAAATGCTCGCTGCCGATGCGCTTCGCACCCTGCTGGCTTGCCTCGTAGCGGGCGAGGAAGAGGATCCTCTTGGCCCTTTCGGTGAATTTCTCGAACATCGGGCAACCGTCCGTTCTTTTCTAACGCTCGTGAACATAGCATACGACCGGTCCTCGACCCGTGCACGCGTCGGCTTCAATGAGAGTTCGGTTTTAGGGCTTTTCGTGCGGCCGGCCCCGGGCGGACCGTTCGACGGCGCGGGGTCAGGGGGGGAGCTCTTCCGAACCGCCGAAATAGGTCGCCGCAGCGGTCTCGCTCAGCGATTGCAAGCGCCCGTCGGCCAACCGCAGGATGCGGTCGCACCCGGCGGCCATGCGTTCGCTGTGCGTGGCCAACACGAGCGTGAAACCGCGCTCCCGCTGCAGTTCGCGAAACACACCGAAGACCCGGTCGCCCGTCGCCGGGTCGAGATTCCCGGTCGGTTCATCGGCCAGTACGAGGGCCGGGCGTCCGGCGACGGCGCGCGCGATGGCCCCCCGCTTCTGCTCGCCCCCGGAGAGCTGAGCCGGCGTGTGGCCGAGCCGCTCGGCGAGACCGAGGCGTTCCAGGACTTTCAGCGCGGAGGTGCCCTTGCGGTCGAAACGCCCGCCGATACGAAACGGCATCTCCACGTTCTCGAGCGCATTGAACTCGGGCAGCAGGTGGTGGAACTGGAACACGAACCCGATGTGACGGTTCCGGTAGCGCCCCATCGCTTCCGTGTCGTCCCATGGAAGCGGCCGACCGCGGAACGACAGGGTGCCGCCGTCGGGCCGGTCCAGGCCGCCGAGCAAATGCAGTAAGGTCGATTTGCCGACGCCGGAATCGCCGACGATCGCAACGGACTCGCCGCTCGTCACCTCGAGGTCCAGGTTCGAGAGCACATCGATCCTGCGCGGCCCGCTCTGGAACGAGCGCGACAGCCCGACCGCCGCAAGCAGCGCTTCACTCATGCCGGATCGCCTCGACCGGATCGAGGCCGGCCGCCTTGAACGCCGGGTAGAGCGTCGCGAGGAACGAGATCAGTATCGTCGCGGAACCGATCCACAGGAGATCGCCGATGTGCGGGCTGAACGGCAGGTGTGTCAGGTAGTACACGTCCGGGTCGAGCTGGAACAACTCGTAACGATCGAACACGGTGGCCAGGATCCAGCCCAGCGCCAGACCCGCCGTCGCGCCGACCACCCCGATCGTCAGGCCCTGGAACATGAAAATGCGAGCGATGTGCTTGCGTGTCGCACCGAGCGCGGTCAGTGTGCCGATCTCCTTGGTCTTGTCGGCGACCATCAGGATCAGCATCGAGATGATGTTCAACGCCGCAACCACGACGATCAGTCCGACGGCGAGGGCGAGCACGAGCTTCTCGGTGTTGAGCGCCTGCATGAAATCCTTGTTCTGATCGATCAGGTCGAACACGAACCAGTCGGCTCCGAAGGCTTCCTCGAGACGCGCCTTCGTCTCGTCGATGCGATCCAACGGATCGACACGGAGCTCGATGCGAGAGCTGGTCTCGCCGGCGCGCAGCATGCTGCGAGCGGCGTCCAGCAGGACGTAGGCGCGTTGCGAGTCTTCCTGGAAATGGTCCGACGCGTAGGTCCCGACGACCTCGAAGACCCGCGATCGGGGCCGTGGTGCCCACGGGGTCAGCGTGATGTCGGGGACGACGAGCCGGACGCGATCTCCGGGCACGACACCGAGATTGGCTGCGAGATTGACGCCGAGCAGGATCGCGGCCCGACCGCTCTCCGTTGCGCCTTCCAGACGGCCGAAGCGCTCGGTCTCCACGTTGCCGAGGATGACCGCGCCATGCGACACCGGGTCGATCCCCCATACATCCGAGTACGCCGTACGCCCGGCATCCTCGTAGACCAGCATGCCGTGCGTGCGCAGCACCGATGCACCGGCCGAAACACCCTCGATCGCGAGCATCTCCGCGATCGTCTCGTCGGCATCGGCGAACCGGTCGTCGACGCGGTGCTGGATCACCAAGTGCGCGCTCCCGCTGTGGATCCGGGCGCGGGCGTCCTCGACAAATCCCGCGTTGGTCGCCAGCGCGATCACCAGCGCGGCGGTACCGACCATGACACCGATCACCGAGATCAGGGTGATCGCGGAGACGAACGTCCGGCCGCGATGAAAACGCAGGTATCGAAGCGCGAGGAAACCTTCGAAATCGAACATCGTTATAAAATGGCGTGTCGGGCCAACCGGACCGCAAGCTCGGCCGCCCGCGAGTTGCTGCCGCCCGCCACGGCCCACAGCCAGAAACCGCCGAGGCCATCGGCGCTCAGCTCGCCCAGCCGAACGGTTCGCTCGTCGGCGACCTCCATCGGGGTCGAAAGGAGCGGGCCACGCCCTTCCGCCGGCTCCAACCCGTTCTCCGAGAACACCCGGCGCATGTCTTCGAGACCCGTCCCGTTGGGTGTGCGCACGTGCAACTCGACGGCGTGACCGTAGAACAACGGCGCGGCGAGGAAACGCAGCGTGATTCGCTCGCGATCCCAACCGAGCAGCACGCCGACCTGGCGCGCGATCTCGTGCTCGAAACCCGGAACCCCGCAGGACAGCCCGGACTCGGGGACGATGTTGAACGCGAGCTGGCGGCCGAACGTGTCGACGGGCAGCTCGACGAAGTTCAACAGACGAACGGTCTGCTGGCGCAGCTCCTCGACACCGGCCTCACCGTAATCCACCGCCGGCCGGACGACGACGGCGACACACTGCTCCACCCCGGGTCCGCGGTCGACGGGACTCAACAGGTCCGAAAGCACCAGCGCCAGGGGGTGTGGGACGGCGTAGAATCCTGCCGGCGAACCGGCGGAATCGTTTTCAGGGTTCAGCAAGCGGGCGCCCAATCGGTCCGGAAGCCCGCCCACGAGATCGATGACCAACTGGTCCTCGCCGAGTTGCTCCGCGACACGGAGCGTGCTGTCTCCGCGCTCGCAGACGAGCACGACGGCGTACGCCGCCACCTCGGCGGGATCCGGCTCCTGGATCATGCGCGCCTCGCCGGCGTACTCGCCGACCAGCACCTCGCCCTCGGCATGGCCGTACAGATCGACCTGGGCGGCCGGGACACGGGCGGCCTCGAGCGCTTCGCGCACGCGCGTGCCCTCGAGCGTCGTTGCGCCGAGCACGGCGATCTTCCCGTTGCGGCTAGCCATCGGGCGACTCCGGCGCCACGTCCTTGCGCGCCGGCGCGCCGGAGAACACGCGACCGACGGAGACGAGCGGCGCGGACATCAGGTACGTGCCGGCCAGCGCGAGCATCACCCAGCGCGGCCAGATCAGCACCCCGATCATGGTCACCGCGAGCGGCAACA
>JBFFZZ010000108.1:0-9485 GCA_041568335.1 Candidatus Polarisedimenticolaceae bacterium
GCGACCTCGCGGACGCCGTCGAGCTTTGTATCCCACGCCGCGTACTCCATGTCGCAGGCCACCAGCGGCCGGAACCCCGTCGTCGCGAGCGCCGGGTAGCGTTCGGTCAACGCGATCCACAACGCGGCCACGTCGGCACCCTCGGCGAGCTCCACGCGGTCGCGAGGAGCGCCCGTCGAGTCCGCGAGCGAGGCAAAGAAGAGGACATCGATCGTCATCGTCCCAGGATACTACCTAGGAGACGAGGTCGCGTGCTCCCGCGGTGACCTGTTCGACGACGGCGTCGAACGGCTGCTCGATAACGATCCCGGCGGCGTTGCGATGACCTCCGCCGCCGTAACGGGAGGCCAGGGTGTGGACATCGAGATCGCCCTTGGAGCGCAGCGACACCTTGACGCGAGCGTCGGGTAGCTCGCGGAAGAGCAGCACGACGTCGACGCCGTCGATGGCCAGCAATGCCGTGGTGATCTCACCCGTGTCCTCGTCTTCCGCTCCGAGATCGGCAATCAACTCACGTCGCAGATGCACCGCGGCGACGCGGCCGTCGCCGTCAAGAACGAGGTTCGCAAGGGCATGACCGAGTAGGCGCGTGTAGGCGGGGGTGTTGCGTTCGTAGACCCGGCGGTAGATGTCTCCCGTGCGCACGCCGCGCTCCAGCAACTCGGCAGCGGTTCGGTGGGCAAACGGCGACGTTGAATTGAAACGGAAGAACCCGGTGTCCGTGGCGAGGCCGACGAAAATCGCATCGCAGGCGCGGGAGTCGGGTTCCCAACCGCGGTGCTTCAGGAGGTCCCAAATGAGCACGGCCGTCGAGCTGGCCCCGACCTTCAGGATGTTCTCCGCCCAGGGCGCCTCGCGCGTCGGGTGATGATCGATGCACAGGACGTTCGCCGCAACGGACAACATGATCGGTTCCATGCGACCGAGACGGTCGGGCGCCGAATTGTCGACGAGCACGACGCGGCCCGCTTCGCGGAGGACGTCGTCGTGTTTCGCGGCGTCGTAGAGTTCGATCTCCGGAGAATCCGTCGTCACGAAGGCCAAGGTCTCGGGGGTCGGATCCCCGTTGATCAAGCGCACGCTCTTGTCTAGAGAGACGAGGTAGCGTGCCAGCGCGATCTGGGAGCCCAACGCATCGCCGTCGGGGTTCATGTGCGTCGTCAGGACGAACGTCTCGTGACCTTCGCAGTTGGCTGCGAAGCACTCGTGTTGTTCCGCCGTGAGCTGCATGTCCGGACCTTGCGCGGGAACCACGCGACGCGAAAAAGGGTCTAACGATAGGTTCGAGGCCAGGTGGTGTCAAGGCATCGAGACGGGGTCCGTTTCGAGCAACGCCTTGAGGATCAGTGCTTGGTACCAGGCGTCATAGTCCGCGCGGTGGACCTGCGCCGGATCCTGCGGTTCGAGCTTGAGCAACCGCTGGAGATTCTCCTTGGAGGTCTTGGTCCAGGGCAGGCCGAGACGTCCCATCGCCAGGCTCTTCGAATCGATGCCCTTGTAGCCGAACGGGTTCGAGAGGTCGAAATGCCGGTAGTAGTAGGCGATGTAACCCCAGTCGAAAACGGCGTTGTGCCCGACAAAGACCGGCCGTTCGCGGGATCCGCGGTTCTGCTTGCGAACCCACTCCGACAACTTCTTCATCGCGTCGCGCGGCTCGACCCCCTCCTTTTCCAGACGCTCGGCGTCCAGGCCGCAGATCTTCATCGCGGCGGGATCGAAACCGGGGAAGATCGGCTGCAGCTCGATGTAGAACGATTCTCCCAGCCGCAGGACGTTGGCTTCGTCGTGGAGCGCCGTGACACCGATCGACAGCAGGTTGAACAGCGGCGGCACCGGGCCCGACGCTTCCACATCGACGCAGAAATAGACCATCGCGGCGTCACCATACCGGTTGTTCCGGCATAATGCCCACCGCGAATCGCGACAGGCGCAAAGGACACGGAATGGTACGGACGGGATTGCAGCGCTGGCTCTCGGAAGGGCCGGCATGCGCCGGGCTGAGCGAACCGCTGCGCTACGGGCTGATCGCGCACCCGGCCTCGATCGACGCCGACGGGCGTCACGCTCTGGAGACCGCGGAGTCGAGCGGCGCCGGGCTGCCCACCCGGTTGTTCGCGCCGGAGCACGGGCTCCTGGGGCGCGAGCAGGACATGGAGGCGGTCGGCGAGGTCGTTGATCCCTGGACCGGCATCCCGGTGGTCAGCCTCTACGGTGACGAGGCGTCGAGCCTGCGGCCCTCGCCGGAGTCGCTCGAGGGACTCGACGCCATGGTCGTCGATCTGCAGGACGTGGGCAGTCGGTACTACACCTTCGTCTACACGATGGCCCACGTCATGGAAGCCGCCGCTCCGCTCGGTCTACCCGTCGCGGTGCTCGACCGACCCAACCCGATCGGCGGTGAACGGGTCGAGGGTCCGATCCTGGAGCCCGGCTGGGAGTCGTTCGTCGGGCGCTACCCCCTGCCGGTGCGCCACGGCATGACCGCCGGAGAGCTGGCGCGCTGGTTCAACGAGACGCAGGGAATCGGGTGCGACCTGCGGGTCGTCGACATGACGGGGTGGGAGCGGACGATGCGGTTTGACCGCACGGGTCTGCCGTGGGTGCCTCCCTCGCCGAACATGCCGACGTTGAGGACGGCGCTCGTCTATCCCGGGGGCTGCCTGATCGAGGGCACGCAGCTCTCGGAGGGCCGGGGCACGACCCTGCCGTTCGAGCTGGTCGGCGGTCCCGGGCTCGATGCCCGCGCGTTCGCGGCCCGCCTGCGCGCGCGTGATCTCGCGGGGGTGATCTTCCGCGCCACGGCGTTCCGGCCGATGTTCCAGAAGCACGCCGGTGAGACCTGTCACGGTGTCCAGATCATCGTCACCGACGACTCGACCTTCCGACCGTTCGAGACCTACCTGGCGATCCTCGCCGCGGCGCTCGAGGTGGGTGGTGGACGCTTCGCTTGGAGAACCGAAGCCTACGAATTCGAAACGGAGAGACGGGCCATCGACCTGCTCTGCGGGAACGACTGGATTCGCGCGGGTCTCGAGTCCGGCGCCGATCTCGACGAGCTTGCCGGGAGGTGGCGGCCCGCGCTGGAGGCGTTCCGTCGCGACCGCAAACCGTTTCTGGCCTATCGATGACGTCGTCGAGGCCCGTGCGGGCGGGCCGACAGCAAGCCGTCCCCCGGCGCGGTGCGATCCCCGCACGATCCTGGTCGGTCACTCGAGCCCCGGCTTCCTTTGGCGGTATGCTCCGACATGGGCCCAAAAAAGAAAACCGGTACGGGCCTGCCACCCGTACCGGTTTTGGCGTCCCAACTCACCAGTTGCCGGCGGGGGGGTGATTCACCGCTCAACTGGTTGTTACGCCCCTGTTCAACGTCCTCGCCTCGCGGTTGGTGAAGCCGTTCGGCTCGGACGCGCGTAAGGTACGCCGACCCGGGTCGGCCGGGACGGCTTTGGGGGCGGTTAACGCGGACAGCGCGACCGCAAACTGTCGTACCCGACTGGTGAGCCTCTAATTGTCCAATCCCGAGGCACCTTCCATGACGAGACCGGGTTTCTGCTCGACCAGACCGGCCTCGACGAGCTGCCGAATCAGCGGCTGCACCGACCGCACGGACCTCAGCAGCGAGCGAACGGCGATGGACTCGCTGCTTTCCCGGGGCGGGCTGAACAGCGCCTCCCACTCGGATTTCTGCGGCGGATAGCGGCGGAGACGGATCGGCGCGTCGTCCTCGAGATCGAGGATGTCCCGGATCTGATCGAGCGCCACGGTGTAGCCGCCGAGCTCGTCGATCAGCCCCAGCTCGAGTGCATCCTGCCCGGTCCAGATGCGCCCCTTGGCGATCTCCCGGACCCGTTCGAGCTCGAGCCCACGCCCCTCGGCGACCTTGGAGGTGAAGTCCTCATAGATCCGGTCGAGACCGGCCTCCAGCCGCTCGGCTCCGGCGGCGTCGTAGTCGGAGTGGCTGCTCCAGTGCTTCGCGCCGGGGTTGGTGGCGACGCCGTCGAAGGAGATCCCGAGCTTGTTCCAAAACTCGGTGGTCAACAACTTCCCGCCGTAGACACCGATCGACGCGGTGATCGTCCCCGGGTGCGCGACGATCCGATCGGCGGACATGGCGACGAAGTACCCGCCGGAGCCCGCCAGGTTGCCCATCGAGACGACGACCGGTTTGCCCGCCTCGCGCGCGCGGACGGTTTCGCGCCAGATCGTGTCCGACGCGACGTACGAACCGCCGGGGCTGTCCACGCGAAACAGGATCGCCTCGATCCTGTCGTTGTCGATCGCGGCGCGGAACGCCTGGGTCACCGTATCGGAGCCCATGACGATGGTGCCGTCGATCGGCGAGTAGCGGCTCGGCCCGCGGGACACCCCACCGAAGCCGTGGATCAACGCGACCTGCGTCCCGCGCGTGTGCGGGCGGCCGGCGCGTTCGAGGTACTGATCGGCGTACAGCAGCCGCGCGCGCTCGTGCGTGCGTTCGCGTACGAGATCCATCACCTGATCGCGGTAGTTGAGCGCGTCGACGAGCCCCGCGTCGAGGGTTTCCTCGCCGATCAGCGGTCCTCGCTCCGCGAGGTTGCGCACGTCGTCCTGCGTGATCCCGCGCGCCTCGGCGATGCCCGAGACGATCTGCGAGAAGCGGGATTCCATGACCCGTTGCAGCGCTTCACGGTGGGGCCCGGTCATCGAGGTGTGCGTGTAGCTGTTGGCCGCGTTCTTGTACTCGTAGCGTTGACCGATGCGCGGCTCCAGACCGATCTTGTCGAAGGCGCCGCGCAGGAACATCGTCTCGTAGTAGAGCCCGGTCAGCCCGATATCGCCCGACGGCTGCATGTGGATCTCGTCGAAAGCCGTCGCCAGATAGTAGCCGCCGTTGCCGGGGCCGAACTCGCCGAACGTCTCGGCGAACGCGATCGCCGGTTTGCCCGACTCGCGAAAACGTCGGATCGCGTCGCGGACCTCCTGGATCTGGGCCAGCGCCATCGGCTCGCCGCTGATGCGCGCCAGCACCCCGACCACGCGGCGATCCTTCGCCCCGCGTTCGAGCGCCTCGACCACGTCGCGCAGCTGCAACGCGCCGCCCAGCATCAGCTGGGCCATCGGATCGTCGGGGATCGTCTCGATCACGCCACCCTCGAGGTCGAGCTCGAGCACCACCCGGTTGGGCACCGAGGGCGTGGCCGAAACGGAAATCAGCATCAGCGCGACGACGGCGAAGAAGGCCAGGATGGACAGCACGCCGATCGCGGCCAGGATGCCCACGATCACTTTCTTCATCGATCCTCCAGGACGGGCTCGGATGACCCGGGGCCAAGATGGTATCGCAACGGGGGCGACGCCACCTGCCCTCCCGTCAAGCTCTACGCACCGTGCGGCCCCGGGTTTTTCGAGAGCGACGTCGCCCTGGGCCTCGGCCGGTGCCACAATGCCCGGCGTGTGCACCATGAGCTGGCTGCGCGAGGAGACCGGCTACCAGCTGTTCTTCAATCGCGACGAGAAAAGATCGCGTGTTCCGGCCGAACCTCCGTCGGTACGGCGCGTCGCGACGACTTCCGTCCTCGCGCCCCGGGACGGTGAGGCCGGCGGGAGCTGGATCGCGGCCAACGCGCACGGGCTCACCCTGGCCTTGCTCAACGGTTACCTCGGCGCCGACGCCGCCGCCGCTCCGGCGACCGGCGCCTGGATCAGCCGCGGGAAGCTGGTCATGGACCTGGCCGAGTGTTCCGGTGCGGACGAGGCCACCGAGCGCTTGCGCGAGACGGATCTGGGTTGCTTCCGTTCGTTCCATCTCGCCCTTTTCGATCGCGCTTCCGAGCGACTCGCGAGCTGGCGTGACGGTCGGCTGGCCTGGCTCGACGGTGAGGCCTTCGCGGCGCCGCTGATCTCCTCGTCCTTCAACTTCGACGCCGTCGCGGAAAGCCGTCACGACTTGTATCTCGAGATGGTCGGCGCCACCGGCGAGCACGACATCGAAGCGACCCTCGCCTACCACCGCAGCCATCGTCCCGAACGCGGCCCCTTCTCCCCGTGCATGCACCGCGAGGATGCGCGCACGGTGAGCTTTACCTGGGTGCAGGTCGACGATGAGGGTGTGCGGATGCGCTACTCCCCCGACTCGCCCTGCCGCGGCTGGCCGCCGGGGCCGGCGTTACGGCTCGATCGCGCCACGCCCGGCGTCTAGCCGTTCGACCCCACCCCGTTCGCCGGTCAGAACTTCGAGCGTCCGCGCTCGCGCGCCGGCAAAACCTCGAGACACGTCGTCCACCAGCCGGTCAGGATCGTCTCGACGAACTCCTCGGGCAGGTCTTCCTCGCGCATTTCCGCCGCCAGTCTCTCGTGCTCGTAGGCCAACGGGTGAAACGCGACGTCGATCCCGTCGGCCGTGGCTGCGATCGTCGTGTACCAGACGTGGGTGTTGCCGTCGTTGGCGGGGCGACCGATGACGCCGACGTTGACCACGTCGCGACCGCTGGGCAGACGGCGGCGCCAGTGCAGGCCGGTGTGCGTGCAAAGCACGCCGTCGCACCGTTCGCGGTCGAGCAGGGTCTCCAGGAAACTCACCGGCGCGGTGGACTCGAACAGGAACTCGTTGATTTGGCGCGGGGAGCCGTGGACGAGCAGGAGCTCCTTCTCGCCGACTCGAACGCGGCGGCGCTCGGGTAGCCGTCCCATCCAACGCTTGAATCCCGGGGAGCAGTTCTTCTCGGTGTAGCGGTACGACAGATCGGCGAAGTGGTTGTCGCGTGGGTCGGTGTAGCCGCAGTTGCAATCCTCGGCACCGGAGGAGAGTGACTGCTCGTAGTTGCCCTGGATGACGCGGACGTCGTTGTCGACAAGCAGCGGGTGGACGCGCTCGGGGTGCGGTCCGAAGCCACCGAGGTCGCCGAGACAGTAGACGGCTTCCGCGCCCCGCACGCGGGCCTTCTCGAGCGTGGCACGCAGCGCATGATGGTTGCTGTAGACACCGCCGAACACGAGGATGCGGCCAAACGGCCCTTCGACAGGAGCGGGATCATCGTTTGCGCGCAGCCAGGACTCGCGTGCCGCGCGGCGTTCCTCGGCATCGAGCCGCCGGCCCGCGTCCCGGGCGGCCTGCGCGAACGTCTCCAGCTCGACCACGCGATCGCCCCACGTCGCCTTTCCGGCGTGATCCGGGAACGGGCTGTGCTTGCCGCTCACGTCTTGCAGCTCGCGCCGTGGACGTGACACGTCCAGCAAGCCTGGTGCTCGAGCGGGAACGACGTCAGCGTGTCGGACAGCGTCTCGCCCATCTTGCCCGCCGGATCGTTGACCAGGATCGGGCAGACCCAGACACCGCGCCCCGTGACCATCCGGCAGGCGCTGCATTGAAGATGACCCCAGCCCTCGCCCGCGTCGTCGCCGGGGCGCAACCGCTGCCAGTCGGCGTACGCGCCGCCGCGCCCGACCTCGGCGCCGATGTGGAACACCGGCAACACCTTCAGCCGCGGCTTGTCGATGCCGACCTCACGCAGCAGCTCGAAGAACCGCCGTTTGCCGTCGTCGGCGCCGACGGCTCGACAGACCTCGGTGACCGTCAGCACCGGGTTGATGCCGACATCGGCGAGATACCGGATGCCGCGGAGGACGCGGTCGAAGCTCCCCTCCCCGCGGATCGGGTCGTTGCTCGCCGCATCCCAGCCGTCGAGCGACACCCGCAGGTCCAGCGAGTAGTCGGAGCCGTCCGCCAGCGCGCGGAGCCGCCGGCAACGATCGCGGTCGAGCAGCAGGCCGTTGGTCAACACGGTCGCCGGTCCGAGCTCCAGCGTCGCTTCGAGGATCGCTTCCATCTCGGGATTCAGGAACGGCTCGCCGCCGGTGAAGTAGTACTCCCGCGCGCCGAGCTTTGTCGCCTCGTCGAGGTAACGGCGCACCTCGGCCAGGCTCATGTGATCGTGGGTGCGGTTGGTCGGGCTGGCCGACACGAGACAGTGCGTGCAGGCGAGATTGCACAACGTGCCGGAGACCTGGAACCAGACGGTGTCCAGCTGTCTCAAATCGACGCGCGGCGAGTCCTGTACCGTTCCGGTGGTCATGGCCCAGCGATCATAACGTCCGGCCGGGGGCGATTCATTCCTCGCCTGCCCCGATTCGGCGGAATGTGGTATCTCGGTCCCCGTCGTTTGGGAGGAACGGTCGTGAGGGGAGTCGTGCTCGAGCACCGCGTGGACCGGGACGACCTGGCGCTGGGCGGCGTGTGGATCGGTGGGATTTCCGTCTCGTCTCCGGAGCAGCTGTCCGATGCCTTGGACCGGCTGATCGAACAACGGCAAGCGGAGCTTTCGCCGGGGCTGGAACAGCGCCGCAAGGAATGCCGCGACATCTTGCGAAACGGCATCTACAGGCCCACGGGTCGGGCCAAGCCGGCGAGCGAGTACCTGCTGCGCTCGGCGCGCGACGGGAGCTTTCCGCGCATCAACGGGCCGGTCGACGCCAACAACCTCGTCAGCCTGAAGACGCTGATGCCGATCTCGCTCTGGGACGTCGGGCGCGCCGCGAGCCGGACGGTGGCTTTTCGCCTCGGGGAGGAGGGGCAGAGCTACGTCTTCAACCCGGCCGGCCACTCGATGGATCTTCGGGATCTCGTCTGCGGCGGATCCGTCGTGGACGGAGACTGGGTCCCGATGGTCAACCCCGTCAAGGACGGCATGGCGACGAAGACGAACGACGCGACGACCGAGGTCGCGGCGGTGATCTACGCGCCGCTGACCGCGGTGACGGACGGAACGCTCGACGAGGCCTGCAGGGAGCTGCTCGGATGGTTGCGGTCCTGCGGGACCGGCGATGCCGACGGAGCGTGTGCGATCCTGCGCGCCGGTGAGAGCAAGACGATCGGGCCGGCGTGAACGGACGCTGCTAGGCTGGAAGGACGCATGGCGGGCAAACGAATCGCGATCGTCGGAGCAGGTCCGGTCGGGCTGGAGGCCGCGCTCTACGCCCGGAGCCTCGGGCACGATGTGACGCTGTTCGAGCGCGGCGAGGTCGGCCGCCACGTTCGCGAATGGGGCCACGTCCGGTTCTTCTCGGAGTTCGCGCTCAACCGCTCCCCGCTCGCTGCGAAGACGCTGATCGACGCCGGAGTCACGCTCCCCGGCGACGATGCCTACCTGACGGGCCACGAGTACGTCTCGAGCTTCCTCGAGCCGCTGGCGCGATCGGCCGAGCTGGACGGGGTCGTTCGCGAACGCTGCGACGTGCTCGCCATCGGGCGCGACGGGTTGTTGAAGCGGGATCGGATCGGGGGCGACCGCCACGCCTACCCGTTTCGCCTGCTGTTTCGCGACGAAGGGGGTGTCGAGTCGACCACGACCGCCGATGTGGTGATCGACTGTTCGGGCACGTGGCGCCATCCCAACGCGCTCGGGAACGGCGGCATCCCCGCTCCCGGCGAAGCGGCCGCGGCCGGCGCCATCCGTTACCGCCTGGACGACATCCTCGGTGTCGATCGCGAACGGTACGAGGGCAAGCGC
>JBFFZZ010000109.1:0-9474 GCA_041568335.1 Candidatus Polarisedimenticolaceae bacterium
CTGAAGCCGATCGGGAGCCCTCAGGTGGTGCTCGAAGGCGTCCGAACGGGGCCGTGGGGCGCCGTCGCCCAGTACGAGCTCGGTGCGGACGGCACGCTGGCTTATGTTCCCGGCCGGCGCCTCGTCGAGGATCGACGGTTGATTCGCGTCAGCCGGACGGGCGACGTCGAACCCGTGAGCAACACCGATTCCCTCGCCGGGTACCTGGCCGCGTCGCCGGACGGAAGGACCGTCGCGATCGTGACACTGCGGCGATCGGAGGAACTCTGGCTGTACGACTTGAAGACCGGCGCGATGCAACCGGTCCGGCGGGGCGGATCGAGCTCCGAGCCCGTTCTCTCGCCCGATGGGGCGAAGATCCTGTATCAGGAGCCGACCTCCGACGACATGGACTCGAGGATCGTGGTCCGGCCGGTCGGTTTGACGGAGGATCCGCAAATCGTGATCGAAGGTTCTCGGAACATGAGTCCGAAGTCCTGGTCTCGCGACGGGCACCTCCTGCTGGCCTCACGCGAGGGCGTTCTCGTCAAGGACCTGGCATCCGAGGATGACCCGCAGGTTCTGCCGGAATCGCGCGGCTTTCAGGAACCTCGATTCTCGCCGGACGGGCGTTGGATCGTATACAACTCGAGACAGTCCGGTAGGGACCAGGTCTACGTCTGCCGTTTCCCCTACGATCGCCGGGCCTGGCCGGTCTCGATCGAAGGCGGCTATCGGGCACGGTGGTCCCCGGCCGGGGACGAGATCTTCTTCATCGGTGACGGTCACGTGCTCGCCGCCCCCTTCTCGGTCGCGGAGGGCGGGCAACCGCGTATCGGCACCATCGAAACGTTGTTCGATGCGACGGAGATTTCCTCCCAGATGTGGGGCGTGGTCTACGATGTCCTTCCCGACGGCGACTTCATCATGATCGAGCGCGCGCCGTGGGAACGCCGCGATGCCCGCCTCAACGTGATCCTCAACTGGGGCGAGGAAGTCCGCCGACGCTTCGAATAGCCCTACAGGTCGTTCGCGGTGCGGGATTTGCCGAAAAGTCCCTTCCTCCTGACTGGAGTTTCCGGCGACAGACCGTATATCTAGGGGTAATGGATCGTCGTTCAGGGAACAGACACCCCCCGACCCCACGCACCAAATCCCTGCTTCTCCTCGAATACGGACTGCTGTTCATCGCGCTGCCCCTGTCGTATGCCTACGACTGGGTCCCGCTTCCGGTGATCCCCGCGTTGTGGGTGCTCTCGGCCGGGTGTCTCGCCTGGTTGCTGCTCAACCCGCGGTTCCGCCGACGAAAGCTGTGGGACGTCCGTCCGCTCAGGGAACAGTTCGGGCCGATCGCCCTGACGTTCTTGCTGGGAGTCCCGGTGTTACTCGCCGCGACGCTGTTGCTGGCGCCCGAGCGGCTCTTCGGGATGGTGCGGGAGCGGCCGCTGTTGTGGGCGCTGATCATGATCTCTTACCCGGTCCTTTCGGTGTACCCGCAGGGCATCGTCTACCGCGTGTTCATCTTCCATCGCTATCGCAGGCTGTTCCCGACGGCGCCGGCGCGGATCGCGGCCAGCGCGATCGCGTTCTCGACCGTCCACATCGTGTTCGACAACTGGATCGCGCCGGTCTTCTCGCTGGCCGGTGGTGTGTTGTTCGCCTGGACCTACGAACGCTCGGGCTCGGCGCTGCCGGCGGCGTTCCAGCACGCCCTCTTCGGTTGCCTGCTGTTCACGCTGGGTCTCGGCTGGTACTTCTATTCGGGTGCCGCTGGCCCGTAGACCCGGTTTTCGTGGTCGCGCCCGCGACCCGTGAGTACACTAATCGTAGGATGCGAAGAGCCGGAAAAGTGTTCCTTCCGATCCTTCTGGCGGGTCTGGTGTCCGTCTCCGCGGCGGACGAGCCGCGGAAATTCACCGGCCATTACCGCTGGGACGCTCAGGATCTGGGCGGCAACCTGGAAGCCGTCTTCACACCGACCGGCGAGGCCACCTGGGACGTCGCGTTCCACTTCAACTTCCAGGGGCCGCATACCTTCGTCGGTACCGCGCAAGGGGACCTGACGGCCGGAAAACTGGAGGGCACGGTCGTCAACGAGCGTGAGACGCGGACCTTCGCCTTTCGCGGGACGATCAAGAAGGGCAAGTTCCGGGGCATGCACTTCGAGGCGACCGGCGGTTTGCGCAGGAAGACCGGCACGCTCTCGATGAAGGCGGTCGACTGATACGATTGCGGTCCTGACCCCCTCAGCACCGGAGTCCAGCATGAAGCCTTCTCGCCGTGTCCTGCTCGCTCTCGCCGCGGTGACGCTCGTAGCGTTTGTGCCGCTGACGGCCCAGACATCCGTCCTGTTCAAGAACGTGCGTGTGTTCGACGGCGTCGATCCCACGCTGTTGAAGGCCAACGTGCTGGTCGAAGGAGAGAGGATCGTAAAGATCTCTTCCCGGGCGATCGCCGCACCGGAGGGCACAATCGTCATCGAGGGCAACAACCGGGTGCTGTCGCCGGGGTTCATCGACCTGCACGCGCACCTGACGTTCCAGGCGCCGAAGGACGCCACGGACCTGCATCCCTGGGCCGTCGGCGCGATTGCCGGAAAGGCCGCCGAGCACTACCTCATGAGCGGCTTCACCTCGATCCGCGACGCCGGGGGCACGCACCCGGACATCGCGCGCATCATCGAGAGCGGGACGATCGAGGGTCCGCGTGTCTTTCCGTCGGGCGCGGTGATCACCCAGACGAGCGGTCACGGTGACTTTCGCGGCCGCGCCGATGCGCACCCGACGCTGGATGGCGATGGCATCACCCATTACCTCGGCAGCGGGTCCTCCGTGATCGCCGATGGAGTACCGCAGTGGCTCGCCGCGGTGCGCGAGAACCTCAAGAACGGCGCCACGCAGGTCAAGATCATGGGCGGCGGCGGCGTGGCTTCCGACTACGACCCGATCCACACGTTGCAGCCGTCACCCGAGGAAATTCGGGCGGCCGTCCAGGCGGCGAGCGACTGGGACACCTACATCCTCGCGCACTCCTACACGTCCGAGGCCGTGACACGGCTGGTGAACAACGGCGTCAAGGTCATCGAGCACGGCCTGCTGATCGACGATGCGACCGCGCGATTGGTCGCCGACAAGGACGTCGTGATCAGCACGCAGGTCAAGATCTTCCGCATGGGGGCCGATCTCCCGGGGATGAGCGATGAAAACCGTCGCAAGATGCTGGAAGTCCAGGCCGGTCAGGACAACCTGATCCGGCTGATCAAAAAGTACGACATCAAGACCGGCTTCGGGACCGATTTCGTGTTCGGCATGTACAACCGCATCAGCGAGGAATTCACGGCGCGGGCGGAGTACTTCACCCCCGCCGAGATCCTGCGTCAGGCGACGTCGGAGTCGGCCGAGGTCATCCGGCTGGCGGGCAAGCTGATCCGCTACGACAACTTCGGTGAGATCCGCGAGGGTTGGCTGGCCGATCTCGTCCTGATCGAGGGCAACCCTCTGGAGGACATCTCGATTCTCGAGGACCAGGACAACCTAACCGTCATCATGAAAGCCGGCCGCCTCGTCAAGGGTCCCTGATCGGTCGAATCAGAAGGCTTCGGTCTCGGAACCCGGGGTCGGCCCCAGGAGTCCCGGCCGTGGCCGGACCTTTCTCTTGTAAGCGCGTGGTGTCATCGAAGTGTGTCGTTTGAACGCCCGCTCGAAGGCGCGGATGCTGCCGAACCCCACCGAATAGGCGATGCGCGAAATCGGGTGATTGAATTCCTCGATCTTGCCGATGGCGCGCTGAACGCGTAGCCAGGCGAGCCACTCGGAATAACGCACACCCACGTTTTGACGAAAAAACGTGGAGAAGTACTTGGGATTCAGGCTTGCGATCTCGGCTACCGTTTCCAGGCGCAGCGGCTGGTCCAGATGATCCTCGACGTGCTGCCGGACCCGGCGCAGACGGGGGTCGTAAACGAAGACGGCCTCGTTGATCTCCATGGGGGCTCCTCAGCGTGTTGCTGAAAAGGCTGTCAATGGAACGACCGAAAGCAAACGCGGTGCCACTTTTGCTGACCAATGCTATCTAGTTGATGAGGATCGGTTTGGCGGCATGGAACAGGTTTCCGATCCACCCGCGCTCCGTCGCGGCTCCACGCCCGAGCGTGGACGCTCTTCGCGACTTCTAGTAGAATCCATCGCATAACGAATGCGGATCGTCTGTTCCGCATCCCCCGAATCGCGCACAAAAAAACAGGAGGTTCCGGTCATCGTGGGGAAGACCGATGCCGGGAAGCTACGCTTCGCGAGCCTGTCGGCGGATCTCAGCTCACTGCTGCTCCGATCGACGGCCGACGACATCGAGCACCGGATCGAGCAGGGGCTCGAACGGATCGGGGACACGCTCGATCTCGACCGAGTCGCCTTCCGCTGGTTCACATCGCGTGCCGTGCTCGAAATCGCGCTCGAGTGGCAGCGGGCGGGTGGCCCGCAGTTGCCGGCGGTTGAAGAGCTGACGAAGTTCCCGTGGGGTGGCCCACGCCTTCTCCTGGGAGAAACCTGTCGTTTCTCCCGGTTCGAGGACATTCCACGCGAAGCGAAGGAGGAACGCGAGTGGTTCCGCGCGGCCAAGTTCAAATCCTGGATGGCGATCCCGACCCTCGTCGGCGACAAGCACCTCGGCGTGTGCATCTTCGCGACGTGGAGAACGACACGCGTGTGGTCCGACGCGTTGACGGAAGACCTGCGGAGTCTGTCCGAGACGATCGCCAGTGCGTTGATCCGGGCGCGCGCGGAGAAAGCGCTGCAGGAGCGCCTTTGGTTCCAGAGACTCTCCGCCGAGGTTTCCACGCTTCTGCTCGATTCGCCCACCCCGGACATCGACGGCCAGCTGGAGCGGGCGCTCCGGCGCATCGGCGAGGCCGTCGACGCGGATCGCGTGATCGTCGGCTTGAGCGACAACAAGCCGACAGTCGGCCGGCTCACGCACGGCTGGCGCCGACCGGGCGTCTCTCCGCTGCCGGATACGCTGGAGATGAGCCTGTTACCCTGGACGGAAGAGCGTATGTCTCGAGGGGAGAGGGTGAGATTCTCCCGGCTCGAAGACCTTCCGCCGGAGGCTCAGAAGGATCGTGAGGCGTTCGGGAAGTTGCCCATCAAGGCGTTGCTGATCGTACCGATCGCCACGCGCGGCCAGAACCTGGGGTACTGCGCCCTCGTGATGGATCACGAAGGGCGAAAGTGGTCGGATCAGCTCGCGACCGATCTGAAGCGCGTCACCGAGACCATCGCCAACTGGTTGTTGTACGCGCGAAAAACTCTCGAGCTTCGTGCCCGCGAGCAAGAGCTGGCCCGCGCGCAGGCGATCGCCCATGTGGGGAGTCTGGTCTATGAGATAAGCACGGACCGGATGACCCTCTCCGAAGAATCGATGCGCCTCGTCGGCTCGACACGGAGGCAGATGAGCGCGCAGGAGTATCTGGCGTTGATGGTGCCGGAGGATCGCGCCCCGACCTGGGCCGTGGTCCGGAAGGTCCTCGAAGCCGGCGGTGAATTCAAGATCGAGTACCGCGTCGAGCGTCCGGATGGTTCAATACGGCACATCCGGGACCACGCCGTGATCGACTGCGACGCGGAGGGTCGTCCCGTGATAGGCATGGCCACGTTGCTCGACATCACCGACCAGGTCGAGGCCGAGGAAGCGTTGCGCCGGCGAGAGGCGGATCTGTCGCGATCCCAGAAGATGGCGAAGGTCGGGAGCTGGACGTTCGACCCGGCGACCGGTCTCGACCACTGGTCCGCCGAGCTCTGCGCCCTGTATGGCGTCGAGCCTTCCGAGGCGGGCCACGAACGATTCAAGGAGCTCATCCACCCCGAGGACCGTGCGCGTGTTGTCGGGGAGCTCGAGGCGGCGATGGCGTCGGACGCGCTCGACTTCGAGCTCGAGTTCCGCATCCTGCGGCCGGATGGCGGGATCCGCTTCGTTCGGGACCGTGCTCAGATCGAGCGTAACCCCGACAGGAGCGTCCGCTCGGTGTTCGGCACGGTCCTCGACGTGACGGCGGACAAGGAGCTGAACGAGCTGCTGGCGGGCGCGCTGACCGAATTGAGTCGGTTGAAGGAGCGGCTCCAGGCGGAGAACAGGTACCTGCAGGAGGAGATCCGGTCGACCCACGGCTTCGACGAGATCGTCGGCGAGAGCGAGGGACTCAAGCACTGCTTGCGACTCGTCGAGCAGGTCGCGCCGACGGACTCCATCGCGTTGATCCAGGGCGAAACCGGCACCGGGAAGGAGCTGATCGCGCGTGCCATCCACCGTCTCAGCCGGCGTGAGAAGCGGCCGCTGGTCAAGGTCAACTGCGCCGCCCTCCCGGCGACGCTGATCGAGAGCGAGCTTTTCGGCCACGAGAGGGGTGCGTTCACCGGCGCCGACAAACGTCGCGAGGGGCGTTTCGAGCTGGCCGACGGCGGCACGCTGTTCCTGGACGAGATCGGCGACATGCCGCTGGAGCTGCAGGGCAAGCTGCTGCGGGTCCTGCAGGAGGGGGAGCTCGAGCGCGTGGGGGGCACGCAGACCTTGCGCATCGACGTTCGCGTGATCGCCGCGACCAACCGGGATCTCGCGGACGCCGTAAAGAAAGAGACGTTCCGGGCCGATCTTTTCTACCGGATCAACGTGTTTCCGATCACGGTGCCTCCGTTGCGCGAACGCATGGGAGATATACCCCTCCTGGTCGAGCACTTCGCCCACAAACACGCCCGTCGGGTGGGGCGGCGTATCGAATCGATCTCGAAGCGGATGCTGGAGCGGCTTCGCGGGCACGACTGGCCCGGTAACCTGCGCGAGCTGGAGAACACGGTCGAGCGCGCGCTGATCTCCGCGACGGGTCCGGTGCTGGACCTGCCGCTGCCCTTTGAAAACAGACTCGTAAGACCGGAGTCGTCGCATCGACCTGCGGCGAGCACCACGAATCTCTCCCTGCGTGACTTGGAGCGCCGGCACATCGAGTCGGTGCTCGAGCGGGCCGGGTGGACGATCGAGGGAAAGAAAGGTGCCGCGTCGATGCTGGGGATGGCGCCGAGCTCGCTTCGCTCGAAGATGAAGAAACTGAGGATCGTGCGCGACTCCCCGCGGACCCCGGACCCCTGACCTTCAGAAATCGCTCAAGAACCGGCCCACCTCGGACCGCAGCTCGTACAGCTCGCCCATCAGCAACAGGAAGTCGCGGTCGTCGCAGTTCAGCGCTTTCATCGCCTCGTCGTGGATGCGGTGTCTCAACGCGTCCGACAGCTCGCGGGTCGACAGGTTGCTCAGCACATTGGAGATGCAGATGACGAGCAAGTCGTCGTGGCGCTCGCGCTCTCCACGGTTGAACGCCTCGAGATCGTGCAGCTCGTGACACAGGCAGGCTCTCTTGACCAGGTCGTCAAACAGCCATCGGTCGCACAGGACCGCGCCGAAGAGCGTGTGGGACGGTAAGCTCAGCTCGTTCTCGGCATCGACCATCAGCGACGCGTCCGCCTCGCAGCGCCGGGTGAGATCCTGATACTCCGCGGGGAAGAACTTCATGTAGACCAGCTTGCCGACGTCGTGCAGGAGCGCCGCGACATAGATCTCTTCCGGGTTGACCGTGTAGTCGCGCCTTCGGGCGATCACCCTGGCCGTCAGCGCGGTGTGGAACGAATGGCTCCAGAAGCGCGCGAATTCTATCGAATCGGCGGGAGCCAGCCGTTCCATCAGCGCGACGGTCAGCGCGATCCGCTTGATCTCGGCAAGGCCCAGGTAGGCGACGGCGTGTTTGATCTCGCGAATCGGGGTCGGCAGCCCGTAGTAGGCCGAGTTGACGACCTTCATGATCTGCGCCACGAGACCCGCGTCCACGGACAGCAGCGCGGCGATCTCGACGGCGCTCGATTTGCCGGAGCTGAGCGCGTCCAGCAACCGCTGGACCACCGTCGGTAACGCCGGCAACGAAAAGTGCTGCTTGAGCATGGCCTCGGGATCGGCCGGGATCGCTGGACGACTCATCCACCCATCCTTTCGGAGTCCGCTGGCATCTCTATCGGCCGGTCGCCGGCGTTGCTTGAGGACGAGGTCGCTCTAACGAGCCGATCGGCGGACGTTGACCTGTCGAACGTAGTGCGGCGAATCGTTCGGTGAACGTCGCGAACGGTCAATCATCCGGCGTATTCGCCGAAACCCCTTGAGCGGGCAGTTCGCGACCCGCCGCGTCTTTTTGGTGTCGAGTGCTCAAGCCGCGGTCGCACGATCCGATACGAGAGACACAAACAGGGGATAGCCTTGGCCCAACGACTCGGCCGCACCGCCACCGACCTGGACTACGGTCTGGGAGAACACCTTTTCGATTCCGACGAGCTCGGGTTGATCGGCGAGGATGAGCTCACACAGCGTCTCGTCGCGACGTTCTCGTCACCGAGCTACAAACCGCCACGACTCCCCACCGTCGCGACGGAGCTGCTGGCGCAATCGCAAAACCCCGATGTCGAGTTCAGCGAGATCGAGGAGCTGCTCGAGCGTGACGCCATGCTTGCAGGCGAGGTCCTGTCGCTCGCACGCTCGGCATTTTACGCCCGCCAGCGCCCGCCGGACAACCTGAAGGACGCGCTGGTCCTGATCGGCCTGACCAAGCTGCGCGAGGTCGTGCTCGAGGCGGCGCTCACGATGCGGGTCTTTCGCAGTGCGACCTACGCCGACCACATGCAGCGACTCGGCGACCACAGCCGGGCGACAGCTCACCTTGCGAGACTGGTCTCGCGTCAAACCCCGATCGGAGAGGAACAGGCCTTCCTCTGCGGCCTGCTCCACGACGTCGGTCTGGGTGGGATCCTGCTCGTTCTCGGTGAGGCCGGACGGAACAAGAAACCGCCTCATTTGGACGTTCTATGGCCCGCGATTCACCGCGCGCACCCGCAGGCCGGTGCTCGCATCGCCGAGCTTTGGCAGCTGCCGACGGAGGTGTCGCAATCCATCTCCGCACACCACGAGGTGAGCATCGGGGGCGAGGATCATCCGCTGGCCGCCGTCGCCTGCATCGCCGAATCGCTCGCCATCGAGGTGGACCGTGGCTTTGCCCCCCCGTTCCCGGCCGATGGAGACGAGGACGCGCTCTGCGAGGTGGCCCTGCTGAACTCGCTCGATCGGACGAACCCCGCGGTGGTTCGCCGGGCCGCGGAGACCCTCGGTATCGCGGAGGAGACGCTGGAAGGGCTTCGATCCGACGCCCGCGACTGGATCACTCTCATCGAGCGGGCCGCGCCGGAGAGCTGACCCGACGATCGCAGCCCACCGGACCGACTTCCCTGCGGCGGCGGCAGACTTCGACCAAAACCCGGCGATGATCTTGGTTCGAACTAAAGTCGGAGGCCCGTCTGTCGATGGTATGGGTGCCGCCCCACGGGGGTGACGAGCGCCCCCGCGCCGTCCGTACTCCCCCCGATCCGGTGGCGCGAGGAGAGATCGCGAGATGACCGGTCGGGTCCTGTTCGTCGA
>JBFFZZ010000110.1:0-9469 GCA_041568335.1 Candidatus Polarisedimenticolaceae bacterium
CTCCGCTGGTACTGCGAGGCATGCGGTGAGATCTTGCACGACGCCTCGTTCCAGCTCGAGGATCTGGGCCGCCAGCTGAAGCCGATTATCGAGAATTTCTACGCCGACGAAAGCCTGCGAACCTGCAAGCACTGCAGCGCGGTGATGCAACCGCCGCCGCCGCCGAAGTGACCCCTTCACCGCTACCGAGCTAGGTTTCGTCGCCCGACAAGGTGGTGTTGCTTGCGATCGTTGACGATCGATTTACATACGCACGTCCTGCCCGAGACCTGGCCTGATCTGGAGGAGCGCTACGGTTACCCCGGTTGGGTGCGACTGGACCATTGCTGTCCCGGCAAGGCGCGCATGATGGTCGGCGAGCGGGTTTTCCGCGAGATTGATGAGAATTGCTGGTCGGAAGACGCGCGTCTCGCCGACTGCGAGCGTCACGGCGTCGATGTCCAGGTGCTCTCCACGGTGCCCGTGATGTTCGCCTATTGGGCCCGCGGCGAGCACGCCCTGGATCTCGCGCGATTGCTCAACGACGACCTGGCGGCCAGGGTCGAGCGTCACCCCACGCGGTTCGTCGGGCTCGGAACGGTCCCGCTGCAGGATCCGGATCTGGCGATCCGCGAGCTCGAACGGTGCGGCGGCGAGCTCGGGCTCGCCGGCGTCCAGATCGGCAGTCACGTCAACCAGTGGAACCTCGACGCCCCGGAGCTGTTCCCGTTCTTCGAGCGAGCCGAGCAGCTGGGCGCCGCGATCTTCGTCCATCCATGGGACATGCTGGCGCGCGAGCGCATGCAGAACTACTGGCTCGCCTGGCTCGTGGGCATGACGACGGAGACGACGCTCGCGTTGTGCTCGATGATCTTCGGCGGCGTGCTCGACCGCTTGCCCGGGCTGCGAGTCGCCTTTGCCCACGGCGGCGGTTCGTTTCCGGGAACGCTGGGGCGCATCGAGCACGGCCTCGCGGTACGCCCGGACCTCGTGGCGACGCACGCTCCGTCCAAGCCGCGCGACCTCGCCACCCAGGTCTACTACGACTCGCTGGTGCACGACGCGGCGGCCCTGCGCTACCTCGTCGCCCTGGCGGGGGAGAACCGCGTCGCCCTCGGCACGGATTACCCGTTCCCGCTGGGCGAGCCGGAGCCCGGCAAGCTGATCCGCTCGATGGACGATTTCGACGAGTCGACCCGACGGCGCCTGCTCGGCGGGACGGCGCTCGAATTCCTCGGCCTCGATGCCGACCGCTTCGCCTAGCCGACTGCTAGGATGCCTGCGTGACCGCTTTCGATACCAGCGAAGCTTGGGCGCGAGAGCAGGACGCCTTCGATCCCCTGCACGACTATCGGGAACGGTTCTGTATCCCGCCCGCTTCGAGCGGTGAAGAGTCGATCTACTTCTGCGGCAACTCGCTGGGCCTGATGCCGCGCCGCGCGGTCGAGATCGTTCAGCAGGAGCTCGACGCCTGGGGGTCGATGGGGGTCGACGCGCACTTCAAGCAGGACGGCCCGTGGTTTTCCTACCACGAGCTCGTGCGCGAGCCGCTGGCCCGGCTCGTCGGCGGGTTGCCCCACGAGGTTGTGGCGATGAACTCGCTCACGACCAACCTGCATCTGATGATGGTGTCGTTCTACCGGCCGACCCACGAACGCTACAAGATCCTCATGGAGCCGACCGCGTTCCCATCGGACACCTACGCGATGCAAACGCAGCTGGCGTGGCACGGCTTCGACCCGGCCGCGGGGATCCTCGTGCCGTCGGGTCGTGACGGCGCCAACTCGGTCGACGACGACGATATCGAGGCCTGTCTCGACGAGCACGGCGACGAGATCGCGCTGGCGCTTGTCGGGGGCGTGAACTACTACAGCGGCCGGCGTTACGACATCGAGCGCATCGCCGCCGCCGCGCGGGCCCGGGGCGTCGTGGTCGGCGTCGACCTCGCGCACGGTGCCGGCAATATCCCGCTGGCGCTGCACCAGTGGGACGTCGATTTCGCGGCCTGGTGCTCTTACAAGTACCTCAACGCCGGTCCCGGGGCCGTCGCCGGTTGTTTCGTCCACGAGCGGCACGCGCGCAACCGGGAGCTGCCGCGGTTCGGCGGCTGGTGGGGCAACGACCCCGAGGTTCGTTTCCGCATGCACCTGGAGGAGACCTTCGTCCCGGTCGCCAGCGCCGACGCCTGGCAGGTCTCCAACCCGTCGGTCTTCGGTCTGGCCCCGTTGCGCGCCTCGCTGGAGCTGTTCGACGCGGTCGGCATGGAGGCGTTGCGCGGCAAGTCGGAACGCCTGACCGCCTATCTCGAGGCCTGGATCGATCACGCCGCACATGGCATCGAGATCCTCACCCCGCGCGATCCGCGCGCCCGCGGGGCGCAGCTCTCGCTGTTCGTTCGCCAGGATTCGGTACGCATGTTCGAACGCTTGAAGAAGACCGGATTGGTGGCCGACTATCGGCAACCGGACGTGATCCGCGTCGCCCCGGTGCCGTTGTACAACAGCTTCCGCGACGTGTGGCGGCTGGGCCGGGCGTTGCAGGAATTGGCCTAGAGGACCGCCATGAGCGATATCACTTACTCCAGTTATCTGAAGCTCGACGAGCTGCTGAACGCCCAGCAGGTGCGTTCCGACCCGCCGGAGCACGATGAGCTGCTGTTCATCATCATCCATCAAACGTACGAGCTGTGGTTCAAGCAGCTGCTTCACGAGCTCGATGAGATCAAGGTCCAGTTTTCCGCCAACGAGCTGTTTCCGGCGATCCACCTGTTCAAACGCGTGCGCATGATCCTCAAGACGCTGGTCGGGCAGCTGGACATCCTCGAGACGATGACTCCGCTCTCGTTCAACTCGTTCCGCGACCGACTCGACACCGCGTCGGGGTTCCAGTCCGTCCAGTTCCGCGAGTTCGAGTTCCTGCTCGGGTACAAACGCCCCGAGATGATGCAGTTCCTGAAGCCCGAATTCCACGGCTACGACCAACTCCAGCGACGACTCGAGGAGCCGTCCTTGATCCACCACTTCTACGAGCTGCTCGAGCATCGCGGCGAGCGCATCCCCGTCGAGCTCCGTGCCGACCCGGCCGAACCCAACCGCCCGAACGAGCAGGTCCAGCAGGCGCTCTTGCGCCTGTACAAGCAGAGCCCCGAGCTTGCAATCCTGTTCGAGATGATGACCGACGTCGACGAAGGCATGCAGGAGTGGCGTTACCGCCATGTCAAGATCGTCGAGCGCACGATCGGCAGCAAGCAGGGAACGGGGGGAAGCCCGGGGGTCGAGTTCCTCAAGAAGACGCTGTTCAACCCGATCTTCCCCGACCTGTGGGCGATCCGGCACGCGATGTGAGGCGATGAAGCTGTACGACATCACTCCCTGCGTCAGCGAGCGGCTCGCCGTCTGGCCCGGCGACACACCGGTTCGACGCGAAGTGTTGATGGATATGGCCCGCGGCGACAACCTCACGCTGTCGACGCTGCACTCGACCGTGCACCTCGGTGCGCACGCCGACGCGCCCAACCACTACGGCCGCGACGCCGGAGCGATCGCCGAGCGACCGCTCGAGCCCTACCTGGGCCGCTGCGTCGTCCACGACGTCGAGATCGGCCGGGGAGAGCGGGTCCCGGCCGACGCCGTCCCGCAACCGGCGAGCGCGCCGCGTGTCCTGCTCAAGACGGGCACCTTCCCCGACCCCGATCGTTTCAACCGAGATTTCGCGGCGCTATCGGTCGAGCTGGTGGACCGGCTTCACGATCAGGGCGTCGTCCTGATCGGGATCGACGCTCCCAGCGTCGATCTGTTCGACTCGAAGGAGCTGCCCGCGCATCAGGCGTTCCTGCGTAACGACATGGCGATCCTCGAGGGCCTGGTGCTCGCCGAGGTCCCGGCGGGGGAGTACGAGCTGATCGCGCTCCCGCTCAAGCTGGAAGGCTTCGACGCCAGCCCTGTCCGGGCCGTCCTGCGGGAGCTGCCGTGAGGCAAGTCACGATCGTCGGTGGCGGTCTCGTCGGCTCGTTGCTCGCGGTCTTTCTTCGGCGCCGCGATTATGCCGTGGTCGTGTACGAGGCCCGGCCCGACCCGCGTACGGCGTCGCTCGCGGGCGGGCGATCGATCAATCTGATCGTCACCGAGCGCGGGATCCACGCTCTCCGCGAGGTAGGCCTCTGGGAGGCCGTGTCGGCGATCACCAGCCGTGTCACGGGCCGCATGATGCACGATCGTTCCGGGGAGCAGGCGTACCAGCCGTACGGCAAAGACGATTCGGAGTGCAACCACTCCGTGTCGCGCGGTGGGTTGAACAACCTGCTGCTCAACGCGGCGGAGAACTCCGGAGCCGAGCTGCGCTTCGGGTACCGGCTGATCGAGTTCGATCCGGCGGACAATTCGCTTTGCTTCGGTCGCGAGGACGGTTCGGAAACTCAGGAGGCGGCCGACCTGGTGTTCGGCGCCGACGGAGCGGCATCGCGAGTACGCGCGGGACTGATGCGTCTGCCCGGTGCGTCCGAGTCGATCGATATGCTCGGCCACGGGTACAAGGAGCTCGAGTTCCCGCCCGCGGCCGACGGCGGCCACGCGATGGAGCCGAGTGCGCTGCACATCTGGCCCCGCGGCGAATTCATGTTGATGGCGCTGCCCAACCCGGACGGCTCGTTCACCGGGACCCTCTACCTCCCGACCGAGGGACGGCTCAACTTCGACGCCCTCATCGAGGAACGCGCCGCACCGGCTTTCTTCAACCGGGAGTTCCCCGACGCGGTTCCCTTGCTCCCCAATCTGACCGATCAGTTCGGGGACCATCCGACGGGCGAGCTGGGAACCGTGCGTTGCACGCCGTGGCATGCCGACGGGAACGTCGCGCTGATCGGGGACGCCGCTCATGCGATCGTGCCGTTCTTCGGGCAGGGGATGAATGCCGGCTTCGAGGATTGCACCGTCCTCGACGAGATCCTCTCGCGTTTCGAAGGCGACTGGGAGCGCGTCCTCCCGGCCTACGACGACGCACGCAAGCCCAACGGGGACGCCATCGCCGAGATGGCGCTGGACAACTTCGTCGAGATGCGCGAGCGCGTCGGGGACCCCGCGTTCCTGCTGCGCAAGGAGGTCGAGCACCGGCTCGAACAGGCCTACCCGACCGAGTTTCGCTCGCGCTACTCGATGGTCGTCTACAGCCGCATCCCTTACGCCGTCTGCCGGGAAGCCGGCCGGCTGCAGGCCGAGATGCTCGCCGGTTGGTGCCGCGACATCAGGAGCGCAGACGACCTCGATCTGGGCGCCGCCCGGGCCGACATCCAACGCACGCTCACGCCCTTTCTCAACGCACACAACGCAAGCCTCGACTACTAGGTGTCAGTCGATGGTGGCGATCACCTTGAGCTCGATCGAGATCGGCGTCGGTAGGCGGTTGACCTCGACGGTGGTGCGGGTCGGTTGGTTGTCGGCGAAGTGCTCGGCATAGAGCGCGTTGAACGCCGCGAAGTCGTTGTTCATGTCGGTCAGGAAGACCTGCACGTCGACGATGCGGTCCCAACCGGAGCCGGCGTCCTCGAGGACGGTGCGCACGTTGCGGAAGACGGCGAGCGTTTGCGCCTCGATCCCCTGCGGGATCTCCTTCGTGCCGCGGGAGCGCGGGCCGATCCCCGATAGGAACAGCAGGTTGCCGACCCGTTTGGCGTGGGGGAACGCGCCGACGGGTTCGGGCGCGCGTCGGCTGATGGTGTTGGCGTCGTCGCTCACGGGGTGCCCAGGCGCAGGCAGACGTTCTTGGGCTCGGTGTAGAAGCGCAGGGCCTCGTCGCCGCCCTCGCGCCCGACGCCGCTCTTCTTCATGCCGCCGAACGGCACGCGCAGGTCGCGGACCAGCCAGCAGTTGACCCACACGGTCCCCGAGGCGATGCGCTCGGCGACGCGGTGCGCGCGCGAGACGTCCTGGGTCCAGACGGAAGCGGACAGGCCGTAGTCGGTTTCGTTGGCCCACTCGATGACCTGGTCCTCGGCATCGAACGGCATGATCGTGGCGACGGGGCCGAAGATCTCCTCGCGGTTGACGCGGCAGTCGTGGGGCAGCTCCGTCACCACGGTCGGCTCGATGAAGAAGCCCTCACGGCAACGCTCGGGCAGCTCGGAGGGTGGGGACCCTCCCGCGACGATGGTGCCGCCCTCCTCGCGTGCGAGCTCGATGTAGCCCATGACCTTGTCGAAGTGCGCCTTCGAGACGACCGCTCCCTGTTGCGTCGTTTCCTCGAGCGGATCGCCCTGCACCAGGCCGCCGGTCACCGAAACGAAGCGATCGACGAACGCGTCGTAGGCGCCGCGCTCGACGAAGATGCGAGATCCGCAGAGGCAGATCTGGCCCTGGTTCGAGAAGGAGGCCTGGACCGCCGTGGGGACCGCGACATCCATGTCCGCATCGGCGAACACGACCGTCGGGTTCTTGCCACCCATCTCGAGCGCGGTCTTTTTGAAGCGGGTCGCCGTCGCGGCTGCGATCGCCCCACCCGTCGCGGTGCCGCCGGTAAACGAGATCGTCGGGACGTCGGGATGCGTGGTGAGCGGCGCCCCGGCACGCGCGCCCAGGCCATGCACGATGTTGAGCACGCCCGGTGGGAGCCCGGCGTCACGGCAGGTCTGGGCCAGCAGATACGCCGTCATCGGGGTCAGCTCGGAGGGCTTGGCCACCGCGGTGTTTCCGGTGGCGATCGCCGGCGCGACCTTCCACGTCAGCAGGTAGAGCGGTAGGTTCCAGGGCGAGATCAGACCGGCGACGCCACGCGGCCGTCGCAAGGTGTAGTTCAGCGCCCGATCGTCGGTGACATGGGCCTCGCTGGCGGTGTGCTGGATCGCGCCGGCGAAGAAACGCAGGTTGGAGACGGCGCGCGGGATCTCGACCTTGCGCGCCAGACCGATCGGCTTGCCGGTGTCGACGGACTCGGCGCGCGCGAACGTCTCGAGATCGGCCTCGATGCGGTCGGCGATGGCGTTCATCAACCGCGCGCGCTCGACGGCGGGAGTCGCGGACCAACCCGGGAACGCACGCTTGGCCGCGGCGACCGCGTGGTCGACATCGGTCTCGTCGCTGTCGGGCAGCCGGCTGTACACCTTGCCCGTCGCCGGCTCGACGTTGTCCAGCCAGCCCCCGCTCGCGGCCTCGGTCAGCTCACCGTCGATGTAGTTGAGGATGCGCTCCATCCACCGATTCTAGCAGGGCTCGAGACGGTTTCGTGCGGCCTCGCCGAACGTGTGCAGCGCCACCACCGTGGCGACGATGGCGAGCCCGGGCAGCGTGGCGATCCACCACGCATCGAGCAGCCGGTCGCGTCCCTCGGCGATCATGTTGCCCCAGGTCGGATCGGGCGGCGGGACGCCCAGACCGAGAAACGACAGCGACGCCTCGATCAGGATCGTATCCCCGACACGCAGCACGCCCTCGACGATCAGCGGCATCATCGCGGAGGGGAGCAGGTGCAGCCTGGCCAGACGCGTGCGGGAGACACCTGCCGCGCGCGCGGCCTGCACGTAGTCGCGCTCGCGCAGCGAGAGGATCTGGCCACGGACCAGTCGCGCCGCCGCCATCCAGCTCGTCGCCCCGAGAACGAGGATCGTCGTGGCGAGGGAGCGCCCGTACAGCGCGACCAGAAGAACCGCCAGGAACAGGCGCGGGACCGCGAGAACGACATCCGTCAAGCGCATCAGGACGGCGTCGAGCCAGCCGCCGGCCAGACCGGAGGCCGTCCCGATCAACGTGCCCAAGCCCAGCGCCATCCCCGCGGCGAGGAAACCGACCAGCAACGAGACGCGCGCTCCGTGGACCAGCCGCGCGAACACGTCGCGTCCGAAACCATCGGTCCCGAGCAGGAACAGCGGGCGATGCACGGCGGTGTCGAGGCTCTTGCCCTGCAAGCCCTCGAGCTCGATGCGCTCCCAGTGCGGTCCGCGCAACAGGTCGACCGAGTGGTCGCTCTCGCGGATCTGCTCGGCGAAACGCAGCGATCCGTCGACCAGCTCGACCGCTCGGGCCCGTGTCAACGGGGCGAGATCGGGGAGCACCAAGCCGTCGAGCTGCTCGTTGGGATCGCGCAGCCCGAGCCACGGCGCCGCGAGCGCCACGAACGACAAAACACCGATCAGCGCGACGGCGAGTTTGAAGCCTGCGCGCTTCATCCGAGGCCTCCCTCGCGCAACCGCACGCGCGGGTCCGCCCAGGCCATCGCCAGATCGGCCAGCAGGTTCCCGAGCACCACGAACAGCGTGGCCAGGAGCGTCGTCGCGAGAACGACACTGGTGTCCTGGGTGAGGATCGCGTCGTAGGTCAGCCGTCCCATCCCGGGCCAGGCGAACACGACCTCGACGACCAGGGATCCGGACACCAGGATCGGGAGCGACAGCCCGACCAGGTTGATCACCGGGAGCACGGCGCGTCGCAGCGCATGGCGCCACAACAAGCGGTTCTCGGAAACCCCGCGGCCACGCGCCGCGCGGATGAACGGCTCGGCCAGCGCATCGAGCATGCCGGCGTGGACGAACCGGGTCATCGCCGCGGCGGAGGCCGCACCGAGAACGGCGGCGGGCAGGATCAGGTGCCAGATCAGATCGAGCAGCCGGCCCACCGTGCCCAGCGTGTCCGCATCGATCCCACGCATAGAGGACGCCGGGAAGATCGGTATCTTGTAACTGAAGAGGAGGATCGCCATCAGCCCGAGCCAGAACGCGGGCATCGCATAGGCCCCGAGGCTGACGAGTGTGACCACGCGCTCCTGCCAGCGTCCGCGCCGCGCCGCCGACCACGCGCCGATCCCGATCCCGAAGACCACGAAGAACAGCAGCGCGGTTCCGGCCAGCAACACCGTCGGCGGAAGCGCTTCCGCGAGCGCGCGCTTCACCGGCCGCGAGCGCGAGTGTGACCAGCCGAGCTCACCCTCCAGGCAAACGGCCTTGAGCCAGCGCGCGTAGCGCTCGGGGGCGGGACGGTCCAGACCGTAGGCTCGTTCGATGCGCTCGCGCACCTCGGGTGGGACCCGGCGGTCACCGAGCACCTGATCGACCGGTGTTCCCGGCGCCGTCTCGAGCAGCACGAAGACGAGCGTCGCTACCCCGAGCATCAACGGGATCGCGACGAGCACCCGGCGCAGGAAGTAACGGATCACGGCTTCAACCGGCCGCTCACGATCAACGGACCCAGTAATCCGCCAGGTGGATCAGCGGGTCGGACGGAACGTCGATGCGGACTCCCGCCAGCGACGTCGAGTGCGCCGCGACACGCTTCGACTCGTACAGGAACGAGTACGGTTGATCGGCGGCGATACGCGTCTGGATGTCGGCGAGGATATCCGGCATGGCGTCCCAACGATCCACCTCGGCCAGGCGATCGAACGACGCATCGACCTCTTCGTTGGCGTAGGAGACGATGTTCATCCCGTTGGGCGGTGTCGCTTTGGAAGCGAACAACCCGTACAGGTCGATTTTCCCCGCAAAGACCCAGCCGCCGAGGTAGCCGTCGAA
>JBFFZZ010000111.1:0-9443 GCA_041568335.1 Candidatus Polarisedimenticolaceae bacterium
GAGGCGATCCTCACCGACTTCCGCTTCCGGGTGCTGTACGAGGACATTCGGCGGGATGCCAAGCTCGTGGCGGTCGAGATCGAATCTCATCTGCGCAGGCATGAGCTCTCCCTCGACTTCGATCGGATCGAGGTGGTCCGGTCTGCGTTCTTCCGCGGGCGGGGCGCCTACCTGATCGGCCGGATCCTCATCGGGCGCACCGTCGTCCCCCTCGTGCTTGCGCTCCGGAGTCACAGCGCTCGCATCGTCGTCGACGCGGTCTTGCTCGACGAGAACGATGTCAGCATCCTGTTCAGCTTTGCCCGCTCGTACTTCCACGTCGTGATCGAACAGCCGCGCCAGATGGTCGCCTTCCTGCGCTCGATCATGCCGCTGAAGCCGCTCGCCGATCTGTACACCTCGCTGGGCTTCCACAAGCACGGCAAGGCCGAGCAGTTTCGCGCGCTGGTGGCGCATCTCGAGGGCTGCGCGGACCGCTTCGAATCCGCGGCCGTCGACCGGGGCATGGTGATGCTGGTCTTCGGGCTGCCCGGCTACGACCAGGTCTTCAAGATCATCCGTGACCGCTTCGCCTATCCCAAGCGGGTCACGCGGGAGGAGGTCCGCGAGCGCTACGAGCTGGTGTTCCGGCGCGATCGCGTCGGGCGGCTGGTCGATGCGCAGGAGTTCGAGCAGCTGCGTTTCCGCCGCGAGCGCTTCGATCCCGAATTGCTCGAGGAGATCCTCGGCGAGTGCGGCTCCACGGTCGAGGATGACGGCGAGACGGTGACGTTCTCTCACCTCTATACCGAGCGGCGCATGACTCCCCTCAACCTGTACCTGCGTGAAGCGGAGCGCGAAGCGGCGCGGCGGGCGGTGCTGGATTACGGGCGGGCGATCAAGGAGCTGGCGGCGGCGAACGTCTTCCCGGGCGATTTCCTGCTCAAGAACTTCGGCGTCACGCGGCACGGCCGCGTGGTTTTCTACGACTACGACGAGCTTTGCCCGCTGTCCGATTGCCGGTTCCGGGAGCTTCCCCCGCCGCGCTACGACGAGGACGAGCTCTCCGCCGAGCCGTGGTTCAGCGTCGGCGACCACGACATCTTCCCCGAGGAGTTCCGTCGCTTTCTCGGTCTCCCGAAGGAGCTGCGCTCCACGTTCGAGACGCACCACGGGGCTCTGTTCACCGTGCGTTTCTGGAAGGACCTGCAACGGCGGCATCGCGCGGGCGAGGTCGTCGACATCTTCCCCTACCCGGCGCGCCGCCGGTTGCGGCCCGCCGGCCTCTGACGCGACCCTGGTAGACTTGCGGGGATGCGGATCCTCCCCCTCATCCTCATCCTGGCCTTGCAGGTGATCCCGTTTTCGGGGAAACGCGCGCAGGGCAAACAGGAGCCCGCCGCCGCCGCGACACGAACGTTGGCCGTGGTCGGCCACCGGGGGTACGCCTACGTCGGACAGACCGGTGGGATGTTGATCCGTGACGTCTCCGATCCGGTTCGTCCGAAGGACGTGAGCTGGTTCCCGCTCCCCTCCGCCGTGAGCGATGTGGTCATCGAGGGGACCCGCGCGTTCCTCGCCGCGGGGACGCGGGGGCTGGTGATCGTCGACATCGGCGACCCGGTGGAACCGGTCGAGCTCGGCCGGCTGGACACGGATGGCAAGGTCAAACGGCTGGCGCGCAGCGGCGACTACCTGTTCCTGGCCGACGGCTCCGGCGGGATGCTGGTGGTCGATACCGAGACGCTGGACGACCCGCGCGTGGTCGCGCGAATCTCGACCGGCGGCGACCTGCGCGCGGTGGCGATCAGCGGCGAGCTGCTCGCCGTGGCCGAGGGACACGGAGGAGCGCGGGTCTTCGACCTGCGCCGTCCGGACAACCCACGGGAGCTCGCGAAGCTGGAGACCCGATTCGCCGCCCGTGACGTGTGCTGGATCGGGGAACGGCTGTTCGTCGCCGCCGGCAGCGAGGGGACCGCGCTTTACGAGCCGCGTGTCTCGTCGCGCCCGATCGAGTTCCTGCCGCCCGTCCGCTCGGCCCAGCACGTCGCCTGCAGCACGAAGCTCGTCGCCGTCTCCAACCTCGGATCCGCGATTCAGCTCTTCGACACCGAGCAGGGCCGCTCCCCGCGAGAACGGTCGCGTCTGCGCGTGCATCGCTCCGCGCCGATCGGAAGGGCGGGGTTCGAGGGAACGCACCTCTGGATCGCCGCCGACGTGGCCGGGATGGGCTTGCTGGACATCTCGAACGTCGAAGAGCCGGAGCGCGTCCTGCCCCGCGCCCGTGAGTTCAAGGTGTCTTACTGAAGGGGATCTGTCCCCTATTTCGATTTGAGCCGGATGACCGCGACGGTTTCCTTGCCCGAATAAAGCTCGGAATCGTCGGAGCGACCGTCGCCGTAACCCGAGGCGCGCGCGACAATCACGACGGGGCCCGGACTCAGCGACCTCAGGCGCGTTCCCGCGGCGCGCGTGATCGGGATCGGGCCGATGCGCTTGCCGGAGGAGTACAGCACCTCGATCTCCCCTTTCTTGATGGGCTTCCCGGCGGCGTTCTGGAGCTTGACCAGCAGGGTCGCACCCCGCTCGAGGATCACGGGTTCGGAGTGATCCCCACCGATGATGTCCTTGGTCAGGTAGTTCTTCCGGCTCAAACGGATCGTATCGACCTGGCTCTTGGGCAACACCCACTTGCCGTCCTGATCGGTCGCGACGCAAAGCTGGTCGGAGCCGGCGATGTTGTAGCAGACCGCGACGCCCTCGAGCGGCTCTCCCTGCGCGTTGATCACCACGCCGGTCGACGCCGAGGTCACCCCCGACCACAGGACGAGGAGGGCCAGGACACGGGCGCGAATCAATGCGACCCCGCCGTCGACGGGGCGATGCTGTCGCTTTCGACGTGGGAACGGTTGCGCGGCCCCTTGGTCGGCTCGGACCACTTCTTGATCTCGTCTTCGCGCACCCCGCCGATCTCGTACAGCTTCTCCTTGTCGAAGATCATGAGCTCCCGAGAGTGGCCCGTCACCGCGTATGTCTTCGACATGAAGATGGCCTCCTCCGGGCAGGCCTCCTCGCAGAGGCCGCAGTAGATGCAGCGCAGCATGTTGATCTCGAACTTCTTGGCATATTTCTCGATCTGATGCTGCTCGTGGTCCGCCGGATACTCGGCGGCCTCGATGTTGATCGCGAGCGGGGGGCAGACCCACTGGCACATGTAGCACGCGACGCACTTCTCGCGCCCTTCCTGGTCCTTGACCAGCGCCGGGACGCCGCGGTAGCGCGGGCCGAACTCACGTTGCTGTTCCGGGTACTGGATCGTGTCCTTCTTGCGGAACATGTGTCGCAAGGTCACGACCAGACCGGCCAGCACGCCGGGCAGGTAGAGGCGGTGCCAGAACGTCGGACGAACTCGTTTTACCTTCATGCCGGCCTATTGCTCCTCGGGTGCCTGAACTTCAATCCAACCTTCTTCACAACGCGTCGCGTAAACGCGAACCCCATCGTGGGTTCCTCGCGGGCATTGACCCGTACGTACGTCGAAAACCCACGCATGCAACGGGCAGATGACCCGCCCCTCATGCAGCACACCGGCCGCAAGCGACGTCCCCTGGTGGGGACACGCCTCGTCGATGGCGTGCCACGCGTCGCCCTCGCGAAACAACGCGATCCGCAGGGTCCCGACCGAGAAAGCGCGGCCCCGGCCATCCGGGACCTCGTCGATCGCGGCCACTCGTACCCAGCGCGACACCCTCTAGAACCTACCACGCCCTCACATCTTCCGGTACTTGGGGCCGCTGCCGCCCTCGCGCGGCGACCAGCGCGGCCCGACGACATCCGTCGCCTTGCAGTCGACACAATTGGGGGCGTTGACGACCAGCGTTCCACCGTCGTTCTCGTAGACCCCCGCGGGGCAGACGTGGCTGTAGAACTCGGCGACGTCGGCGGGGACCTCCTCGCCGACGATCAGGTGCGAGGGAATGTCGTCGCGGGTCGCGTTGCCCGAGCGGAACACGGCATCCTGCTTGCTGAACGTCACCTTGCCGTCGGGTTTGAACTCGTCGGCGGGCTCGATGCGCCGTGGCTCGTCGGCATCGCTCGCGCTGTCGATCCGGCGACCCGGGAAGCGTCCGCCGGTCAGGTCCATGAGCCAGGCCCTGGCGCCCCCCGCGACGAACCCGGACTTGAACGCGAGCCGCATGTTGCGTGTGCGGCGCAGGTCCTCGAACACGAAACTCTCACGCAGGGCCTTGTCATAACCGGCCAGCTTCTCAGCGCTGCAGTCGTCCGCCTTGAGGGCTTCGAAGATCGCGTCCGCGGCGAGGATCCCCGAGTGCACCGCGTAGTGAATGCCCTTGAGCGCGGCCACGTTGACCAGACCTGCGGCGTCACCGGCGATCAGACAGCCGTCGCCGTACAACCGCTCGGCCACTGCGTGGTATCCGCCTTCGGGGATCGTCTTCGCACCCCACTCGACGAGCTCGCCTCCCGCCAGCAGCTCGGCCACCAGCGGATGACGCTTGAAGCCCTGGGTGAGCTGGTGCACGTCGAGGGTGTGCCGCCGGTAGTCCAGCCCGACGACGAGACCGAGGGCGATCAGATCGTCGCCCATCGGGTAGACGAAGCTGCCGCCAAAGGCGTCCGTGGGCAGCGGCCAACCGACCGTGTGGATCACGGCGTCGAGCGGCTGTTTCGTTTTCCAGAGCTCCTTCACGCCCAGGGCGTAGATCTGCGGGTTGTCCGACGCGACTCCCTGCCAGCCGCGCCAGGCCTGGGCGAGCGCGCTGCGGGTCCCGTCGGCGAGCACCGTCACCCGCGCCGTCACGTCGCCGGCGGGCATGTGGGCGCTACCGGGGCTCCCGTCGCGGTTCAACCCGCTGGGAGCCGTACGCACACCGAGAACGGTGTCGCCGTCGACGAGCAGCGCGTCGGCCGGGAACCCGGTGAAGACGTTGATCCCCAACCTTTCGGCCTGCTCGCCGAGCCAACGCACGACCTCGCAGATCGAGGCGATGTGGTTGCCGTGGTTGCGCATCTCGGTCGGCGCCGGGAGGCGGATGGAGGAACGCTCGCGAAGGAAGTAGAAGCGCTCGCCGGCGACCTCACCGCGAAACGGGAACTGATCGTCTCTCAGGTCGGGGAACAGCGCGCGGAACGGCGCCGGGTGGATCACCGCACCGGAGAGGCAATGCTCGCCCAACGTCTCGGACTTTTCGAGGACACCGATCTCGATCTCGCCGAGGCCCCCGCCGGTCTCGTTGTCCTGCGCCACACGCTGCGCCAGACGGATGGCAGCGGCCAGGCCGGCCGGCCCGCCACCGACGAACAGGACGTCGAGCGGGATGGCCTCGTCCCCCGGCGGCTCGCGGACGAGGAACCGGTCGAGCGGAAACGCTGGCTGGTGCTTGGAAGGAACGAGCATCGATCCACCTCGAGGGTCGGGCATGATACCAGGGGGGAACGGGTTGCTTCAGCGGGCGAAGGGATCCTTCAAACCGGCCGGCTCGGGTGCGTCTTCGAGACCCCTTGCGAAGACGCACACCTGGAACATGCGGCCCATCCCCGTCGGGTGGATCAACTGCTTGATCGCCTGCCGCGCACGTACGCGCCGGGGATCGCGATAGGTCGCGTCGTCCATCGACTCGAACTCCTCGAGGATTCCGTTGGCGATCAGGAAGCGGTCCTGGGTCGTCCGGCCCAGCAGGCGCCAACCCCGCTCCTCCGCGGCGTCGGTGAGGGCCGTGAAGTTGACGTGTGCGGTCAGGTCCTGCTCGCCGACGCGTTCGAGGTAGGCGGTCGCCGTGCGATGCTCTCGATACGCCATCAGCGTGCCGCGCTTGCGTTCGACCGAGTACAACCGATCCGCGGTGTCCCCGTAATCCAGCACGATGGCGAATCCGCGCCCCACCGAGCGGTTCCAGCGCTCGATCTCCCGGCTCAACCCCAGCGCCACCTCCGCCTCGAAGCCCTCCTCGGCGGCGGCGCCATAGCGCTCCGCGAAGCGGCGCAGCTCGTCCGATGGCTCGAGAATCTGCTCCCGGAAACGGTCCCGGTCCCAACCGACACCGATTTCCTCGAGCCGGCCGTCACGGCGTCTGACCCGGTTCACCGGGAGCGCATCGAACAGCTCGATCGCCAGCAAACAGCCCGTTGCCCCGGCCGGCGGCTCATCGACGGAGACCTCCGGGGCGACGCGCGCGATCTCCCGTCGCATGCCCGCGGATGCATCGACGGCGGTGTAGCCCAGCCGCGCGCGGAGCCCGGCGTGCGATCGCAACGCGTCGAGCAGATCGCGCGCGAGCAGCCCGCGCCCGGCGCCGATCTCGATCAGATGAAACGCCGGAGGACTACCGAGCAAGCGATCCAGCTCGACGATCTGCCGCGCCACCGCGCGCCCGAACGCCGGTCCCAGATCGCTCGCCGTGACGAAATCGCCTTCCGGACCGAGCCGGGCGGGTCCGGCGGCGTAGTAACCATGCTCGGGATGATAAAGCGCGAGGTCCATGAAGCGCGCGAACGTGATCGAGCCTTCGCGCCGGATCTCGTCACGGATCCGCGCCACGAGCGGGGCGTGACCGAGGCGCGGGAGCGTCAAGCGGCGGAGTCGGCTTCACCGGCGAGCTCGGCCGCGCTCTTCTCCCCGCGCTGGATCTTGCGCTGGATCTCCATGATCGCTTCCAGCAACGCTTCGGGGCGCGGCGGGCAACCGCTGATGTAAATGTCCACCGGGAGGATCTCATCGACGCCCTGGACCACGGCGTAGGAGCGATACATCCCGCCCGACGAGGCGCAAGCGCCCATCGAGATGACCCAGCGCGGGTGCGGCATCTGCTCGTAGATCTTCAGCACCGCGGGGGCCATCTTCTTCGTCACCGTGCCGGAGACGATCATCAGGTCCGCCTGGCGCGGCGAGAAGCGCAGCGCCTCGGCGCCGAACCGGGCCATGTCGTAGCGCGGCCCGACGGTCGCCATCAGCTCGATCGCGCAGCAGGCCAGGCCCATCGGCATCGGCCACAGCGAGTTCTTTCGACCCCATGCGATGAAGTCGGCGATCTTGGTGGTGTAGACGGACTCCGTCGCGTCCCCTTCGGGACGGCGGTTGAGCACCAGTCTTGGATCCGGCATGGACATCGCGAGGAGAAGATACCCGGGCCGGGCGGGGGTTTCAAGACGCGTCGGTGGGGTCGTCCCAGGGCCCGCTTTCGTCGACCCGGAGCCGGCCGTCGCGCTGCCCGCGCTCGGACCAGCCGGCCGGGACCGGCTCACCCAGTCGCCACGCCAGCAGCACCGTGCGACCGGCCCGGCGGGCCGGGAATTCGAACCAACCCTTGGCCAGATCGCGGAACAGGACGCCTTCCCCCGACAGCCGGAGCGCGACGCGGTGGAACCGGCAGAGGGCCGTGAAATAGGTGCGTTCGACCGGGCCGTCCGTCACCGGCATCGGCGCGACGACTTGCAAGCGGCGGAACTCGCGACTCACGCGGCTGGCCAACGGCTCGAGACGTTGGGCGGCAAGACGCGCCGTGTGTGGCGTAAACCAATCGCCTGCCATGAACGGCCCTTCACGGGGAGGCGGGCACGCACGCGAGAGTAACGCGGATGCGCGACACGCGCCAAGGTGCGCGGTCCCGACTCGTTTCGAACCGGAAACACTCTCGTTCAGACCGCTCGGCTTGACGGTCTCAGCCCGCCTCTTATACCCTGCCGAGACCCTTTACGGGACTCTTCTTCTTACAACGACGGCCTATCGCTTACGGGGAAAGATCTGTGGCCGCGGGCAAAACGCAGAGCTTCGACATCACGATCATCGGCAGCGGCCCCGGAGGTTACGTCGCGGCGGTTCGCGCCGGACAGCTCGGTCTCTCGACCGCCGTCGTCGAGATGGCGCCCGCCCCGGGCGGCACCTGTCTGCACTGGGGTTGCATCCCGACCAAGGCGATGCTGCACGCGGCCGAAGTCCTCGAGACGACGCGCCATGCAGCGACGTTCGGTATCCGGGTCCCCGACGGGTCGAACGTGGATCTCGAATCGATGCACGCTTATAAGAAGAAGGTCGTCGACGGCAATGCCAAGGGCGTCGAGTACCTGTTCAAGAAGAACAAGGTGACCTATCTCGCGGGACGTGGGAAGCTCGCCGGGCCGGGCAAGGTCGTTGTCGCGCCGGAGTCCGGTGACCCGTACGTGGTCGAGACAAAGCACACCGTGATCGCCACCGGATCGGTGATTCGCGGTCTGCCGGGCGTCGAATTCGACGGCAAGCGGGTCATCAACTCGGACCACGCGCTCTACTTCGAGCAGCTCCCGAAATCGATGATCGTGCTGGGCGCCGGCGCCGTCGGCGTCGAGTTCGCGTCGATCTACCGTTCCTTCGGCTGCGAGGTCACCGTTGTCGAGCTGCTGCCCAACCTGGTGCCGATCGAAGACGCCGACCTGGGAAAGGAGCTCGCGCGTTCGTTCAAGAAGCGCGGGATCCACGTTCACACCGGGACGCGGGTGGAATCGGTCAAGCCGACCAAGACCGGTGTCACGGTCCGGGCGGACTCGGGCGGTAAGCCGCTCGAGCTCAAGGCCGAGGTGCTGCTCGTCGCGATCGGTCGCGCCCCGCTGACTCGGGATCTGGGGCTCGAGGGAACGGGCGTCGTGGTGGACGACCGCGGCTTCATCGAGGTCGACGGCATGATGCGCACCGGCGAACCCGGCGTCTTTGCGATCGGCGACGTCCTGGCGACGCAGGCGCTGGCCCATGTCGCGTCGCATGAGGGCATCGTGGCCGTCGAGCACGCAGCGGGTGGCACGCCCCACCCGATCGACTACAACAAGGTCCCGTCGTGCACGTACTGCAAGCCCGAGGTGGCCTCGATCGGCCTCGGCGAGCAGGCGGCGAAGGATGCAGGCTACGATGTTGCCGTGGGTAAGTTCCCGTTCTCGGCGATCGGCAAGGCGAAGATCCTCGATGAGACCTCGGGGTTCGTCAAGATCGTCACCGACAAAGTCTATGACGAGGTCCTCGGTGTGCACATCATCGGCCCGCACGCGACCGAGTTGATTTCCGAGGCGACCGCCGCCGTCAACCTGGAGGCGACGGCGGAATCCTTGTTCCAGGCCATCCACGCCCACCCGACGCTGTCCGAAGCGATGGGTGAGGCCGCTCTGGCGGCGCACGGCCGCCCGATCCACATCTAGTCGGAGGAAGCCATGCGCGTTGACATCGTCATGCCCCAGATGGGTGAATCGATCGCCGAGGGCACGATCACCCGTTGGATCAAGGCGGTCGGCGACAGCGTCGAGCGGGACGAGCCGATCTTCGAGATCTCGACCGACAAGGTCGATGCCGAGATCCCCTCCCCCGCGGCCGGGACGCTGGTCGAGATCAAGAACCAGGAAGGGGACACGGTCCCGGTCAACGAGGTCGTGGCGATCATCGAGACCGAGGCGGGCGCGGCCGCCTCTGCGCCGGAGCCGCAGGC
>JBFFZZ010000112.1:0-9348 GCA_041568335.1 Candidatus Polarisedimenticolaceae bacterium
ACGAGCTCTGGCGCGACGAGGCCGAGCCGTGGCTGATCGGCCGCGACAGCGCGACCCCCGTCGATCTGTGGACTCACATGAGCACCCAGGGCCACCCGGCGCTGTGGTACACGGTGACCTGGACGCTCGCGAAGATCACCCACGACCCGCTGATCATGCAGTTGTTCAACCTCGGTCTCGCCGCGATCCTGGCCTGGATCGTCGGCCGTCACGCGCCGTTCCCCCGTTGGATCCGGATCCCGTTCTGCCTGAGCTACTACCCGATCTTCGAGTTCACGGTCCTCAACCGCGCCTACATGGCGCAACTCCTGCTGGCAACGTGGGTCTGTGTCCTGTGGCCGCGCCGCGCCGAGGCGCGTTGGTGGATCGCCGCGTTGCTCGCGCTGCTCTCCCAGACGATCGTCTACGGCGCCATCATGGCCGGTGGCCTGGTGCTGGCGCTGTTCCTGCTGTCGTTGAAACCGGACGATCCGCTGGCCCGGCTCTCGTTGCGCGAAAAGCTGGGCCCGCTCGCATTGGCGGTCGCCGGGATCGCCGGGGGGGCCGGGTACGCCTACTGGCAGGCGAAACGCATGGTCGCCCACCTGGGAACTTACAGGCCGAGCTACGACTTCGAATGGCTCGCCGGCGCGGTGTCCACCTGGATGCGCGGCGCCCTGCCGCTACCCGACCCCGGGAGTCCCGACGTGTGGAACACGAACATCGTCGACGCGCTCGGTGCGGGCTCGGCGCCGGCCGGTCTGATCGGGGGGCTCGTCTTCTTCACGCTTGGGCTGGTATCGCTGCGCCGCTCGTTCCCGTTGGTCGCCGCCTTCGTCGTCGGCGCGGGGGCGATGTTCGCGATCACCGCCGTGATGTGGCACGGCCAACAGCGCCATCACGCCCAACCATTCGTATTCTGGTGGATCCTGCTCTGGATTGCGGTCGCGTCGGGCATGAGCTGGCCGCGGCTTCACTCGCGCGTGCTGGCCGGTCTGATCGCGCTGCACTGCGTCGGCGCCGTGTGGTTGCTGGCCACGGATGCCCGGAGACCGTTCTCGCATGCGCGTAACGTCGCGGCGTTGCTGCGGACCGACGAATGGCGCGAGCATCCCGTCATCGGTCACGTCGACTTCACGGTGGAGCCGATCGCGGTCTGGCTCGACCGCCCGATCTACTATGTCGAGCAGCGACGTTTCGGGACCTTCATGGACTGGAGCTACAAGCGCCGAGACGCCACGACGGACCACGTCATCCGTGAAGCGATCCGGATGGCGCGGAGCGAGCATCGTGAAGTTCTTCTCGTCCTGAGCTACCCCGGGAACTTGGATCTCGGCGATGAGTTGAACGTGGACGATGCGGTCATGCGGCACACGCACCGCTTCGAGGGCGCGATCGTCCCGGACGAGAACTACTACCTTTACACCATCGCTCCCCTCGAACCCTAGACGAGTGGCGGCCGCGGTCTCGATCCTGCTTCCCGTCTTCAACGCCGCGGACACGCTGGGTTCCTGTCTCGAGAGTATTCGCCGCCAGAGCTTTTGCGACTGGCAGTGCGTCGCCGTGGACGACGGCTCGACCGACGGTTGTGTCGAACAGATCGCATCCTCCGCGGCGAAGGATCCACGGTTCCTTCTCGTCGAGCGCGAGCACTCCGGCCTCGTGACGACCCTCAACGCCGGGCTCGACCATTGCACCGGTGAATTCGTCGCACGAATGGATGCCGACGACCGCATGCATCGGGACCGGATCGCGGCGCAGGTGCGCCTCCTGTCGGCCGACACGTCGCTCGAGCTGGTCGGCTGCCGCGTGCGCTCGTTCCCACGATCGGGGTTGGGGGCCGGATCCCGCGAGTACGAGAGCTGGCTCAACTCGATGCGATCGGCGGCCGACGTTCACCGCGAGCGTTTCATCGAATGCCCGCTCGCCCACCCGACATGGATGCTGCGGCGCGCCTCGCTTGCGCGGCTGCGCTACCGCGACCGCGGCTGGCCCGAGGATTACGACCTGATCCTGCGTCTCCTACGCGACGGTCCGCGCGCGGGCATCGTGCCGGATCGGCTGCTCGGTTGGCGGCATCACCCGGACCGCCTGTCGCGCCGCGACCCACGCTACGGACTCGATCGCTTTACGGCCTGTCGCGCGCATTTCCTCGCCCGCGACCACCTTCGCGACACAACGGGCTACCTGCTCTGGGGCTACGGCCAAACCGGCCGGGCCCTCCGCCGCGCGCTCGCCGATCACGGCAAGCGGCTCACCGGCCTCATCGAGGTGCATCGCGGCCGCATCGGTCAGACCATCCACGGCGCCCCCGTCGTCTGCCCCGACGACATCGACCGGCTGCCGAACGCCCCGCTGATCGTCTCCGTCTCCGGCGCCGGCCCGCGCGCGGAGATCCGCGCCAAGCTCCGCTCGCTGGGCCGCATCGAGAACCGCGACTACCTCTGTGCCGCCTGAGCGACGCACTGCCGTGCCCCGATCTTATTGAGGTTTCAGGCGCGACTGCACGATCCGGTTGACGAGCTTGCCGTCGGCACGGCCCTTGACCTGGGGCATCACGAGCTTCATGACGGCGCCCATATCCCTCGGCTGCGAGGCGCCCGATTCCCGGACGGCCGCATCGACGATCGCGGCGATTTCATCTTCGGTCATCTGCTGCGGGAGGTAGGCCTTGAGGATCTCCAGCTCCGCTCGTTCGGCGGCGGCCAGGTCGTCGCGGCCGCCCTGCTCGTAGCTCTCGATCGAGTCGCGACGTTGCTTGGCATAGGCGGACACGACGCTCTGGATGTCGTCGTCCGACAACTCGGCCCCGGCGCCCCTCTTGCCGCGTAGCTCGACCTGCTTTTCCTGGACCTTGGACTTGACCATGCGCAGGCAGCTCAACCGCTGCTTGTCACCCGCCTTGAGCGCCGTCTTGAGATCGTCTTCGATCCTTTGCTTCAGGGACATCGGCAACCTCCGTCTTCGCCTAACGCAACCATCGCCGGGGGCGTACAAAGAGAATCACGAGAATCGTGTAAAGCTCGAGCCGGCCGATGATCATCAACGACATCAGGACGACCTTGGCTTGCGGCTCGAAGAACGCGTAGTTCTGCTCGGGTCCGACCATCCCGAACCCCGGGCCGACGTTGCCCAGGCACGCGGCCGAGGCGGCAAACGCGGTGATCATGTCGTGGCCCATGAGGGACAGGATCAGACCGCCGGCCGCAAACAGGCTGAGGAACAGGATCAGGAACGTCGTGACCGACGTGACCACGCTGTCCGGCACAGCGCGAGTGCCGAGCCGAACGGGAATCACCGCGTGGGGTCGAAGGATGCGTTTCAGATCCGCGACCATCTTGCGCAGGACGATCATCCATCGCGCGACCTTCACGGAGCCCGTGGTCGAACCGGCGCAACCGCCGACGAACATGAGCATGAACAACAACGCTCGTGAAAAGTGCGGCCAGGCGTCAAAATCCGCGGTGTGGTATCCGGTACCGGTCATGATCGTGGCCACCTGGAACACGCCGTACCTCACGGCGCCCACGAACCCCTCACCGCGGTTGAGCAGCAGATCGGCGACCAAAAGCACGAACGCGATCGAGAGCAACGATACGTAGAGACGGAACTCGCTGTCGCGCAGCAACGGCCCCGGACGCCCGCGGGTCCATTGAAAATGAAGCGCGAAGTTCGCCCCGCCGATCAGGATGAAGCCGGCGATCACCATCTCGATCGCGAAGTTGTCGAAGCCGGCTACCGAATCGTTGAATGTCGAGAAACCGCCCGTCGACATCGTCGTCATCGCGTGACAGACCGCGTCGAACATCCCCACCCCCAAGACCATCAGGATGAGCGCCTCGGCCAGTGTGAACCCCGCGTAGATGACCCAGAGCGCCTTCGCGGTCTGCGCGATACGGGGTGTCAGCTTCTCCGTCGTCGGCCCGGGGGCCTCCGCGCCGAGAAGCTCCATCCCGCCGACGGCGAGTTTCGGCAGGATCGCGATACCCAGCACGATGATCCCCATACCGCCGAGCCATTGCGTGAGCGACCGCCACAGCAACAAACCCTCCGTTTCGGCTTCGATGTCGGTGAGGATCGTCGCGCCGGTGGTGGTGAAGCCCGAGGTCGACTCGAACAGCGCATCGACGGTAAACATCGGACCTTTGACGAGGATCCATGGGATCGCGCCGATTACCGACGCCGTGACCCACGCCGCCGCGACGAGCAGGAATGCTTCATGACGCCCCAGAGAAAGTTCGCCATCGGGCTTGAACGTATGTTGCAGCGCCAGCCCGGCGACGAGCGCCAAGCCGGTCGAGATCAGGAACGCGTGAAAGTCAGGACCGTCCCGCACGTACGACACGATCGTCGGAACGAGCAGCGCGACGGTGATCGCCAACAACAGGCGACCGAGCAGGTAGAAGACGGAGCCGAATTTCATCGCCCGCGAAACAACCGTTCGAGCTGGGGCAACGCCTCGGCGAGTGTGAAGATCACCGCTCGGTCCCCTTCCTCGAAACGGAAATCACCGCCGGGAATGAAGCTCAGGTTGCCGCGGATCACCGCGGCGACGATGGCCGCGCGCGGAAAACGCATCTCCGCGAGCGATTTCTTGAGCACGCGGGCCCGTGCCGGAACTTGAAACTCCACGACCTCGGCATCACCGCCCTCGACCAGATCCATGCTGAGGATCTCCTGCCGGTGCACCATGCGCAGGATCGTGCCCGCGATCATCATCCGTGGCGAAACCGGTACGTCGATCTGAACCGCCTGCATCAGGTTGAGGAACTCCGGCCGGTGGTACAAGGCAACGACGACGCGCGCGCCGGCCTGCCGGGCGAGCAGCGCCGCCAGCAGGTTGTTCTCGTCGTCCTGCGTCGCGGAGACGAAGTAGTCCGCCTCGGCGACACCCGCCTCGTCCAGCATCTCGGTGTCGATGGCGTTGCCCTCGAGCACCAGGGCCTCGGGCACCTTCGCCGCAAAGTCGAATGCCCGCTCGCGACCGCGCTGGATCACGGTCACACGGACCTTTTGATGGATCAGCATCCGGGAGAGCGCCGCGCCGACGTGTCCCGCGCCGGCGATCACGACGTGTTCGACGGTTTCCGACTCCAGCCCGATCGACGCGAGATAGTCCGCCGCGGTCTCGGTCGGGCCAACGGCGTAGAGCAGGTCGCCGGGACGCAGCTTGGTGTCGCCGCGCGGGATCACCGTCCCGGATGAGCGATGGATCCCGGCGAGGATCCACCCCGCGGGTCCCTCGATTTCCTTGAGCCGGCGGCCGTAGATCGGCGCGCTGATCGACGGCCGAGCCTGCAGCATCACCAGCTTGCCGTCGCCGAACGAACGCGCCTTGCCCGCTCCGGGCACCCGGGTCAGGCCGACGATCTCCTCGGCGACCAGCCGCTCGGGGTACAGCGGCGTGATGCCGTCGTCTTTTCTGACGAGCGGGTTCTTCCCCATGTCCGGGTTGCCGATACGCACGACGGCATGTTTGGCGCCTATCGCGCGTGCGGTGATCGACGACAGGATATTGACGGCGTCGTTGTCGGAAACCGCGAACAGCAGATCCGCGCTGTCGATCCCGTGTTTCCTGAGCAGCCGCGGGTTACAACCGTCGCCGCGTACCGCGAGGAGATCCATCGACTTCTGGAGATCGGCGACCTTCTTCGCATTGCGCTCGATGATGACGAGGTCGTGGCCTTCCAGCACCAACGACGAGGCGATGTGAATCCCGACCTCACCGGCGCCGACGATGAAGATCCTCATGGCCGGAGAATTCTACCCGACATCGGTGAAGAAATCGCGCGCGGTCTCCAACGCTTTGCCCAGCTCTTGGTAGGCGATGTAGCCGAACAGGACCAGGCAGACGATCAGCAACGCGATGGTCCATGGCCCGTTCCTGAGCGAACCGACCCACTCGCGGCGGCCGTTGAGGTACAGCAGCGTCGCCGCCAGAAACGGGATAAAGAACGCCCCCATCACCGAGTAGATGACGACCAGCAGGACCGGCCTGCCGATCGCGAGCAAGGCCAGCGGCGGCACCGCCAACCAGAACAGGAAGATCCGGTAGCTCGGCGTGCGGGTCAACTCGATCTCGTTGCCCTGCGCGTCGGTGAGACGATACCCGCGAACCAACCGAAGAAAATCGGCGAACAGGTACGGGACCCCTTGCCACACGCCGAGCATCGACGTCGCCACGGCACCCCAGAATCCGATCAGGAACATCCAGCGTCCCGCAGGCCCCACGACCTGCTCGAGCATTGTCGCCATCGTCAACGCCGCACCGCTTCCCGCGACCTCCTCACCACCGTGCAGCGTGTGCGCGGCGAGGATCACGACAGCCACGCCGAAGATCCCGGTCAACGTGTAGGCGACGATCAGATCGAGCCGCATGGTGGACGTGAACCGTCGGCCCTCCCAACCCTTCTCACGAATCCAGTACCCGTACGAGAGCAGCGTGACGCTGCCGCCGACGCCTCCCATGACACCGAGGATCCACTTTCCGCTGCCCTCGGGAATCGCAGCCTCGCGGATGCTGCGCGCGGCCGATTCCAACGGCGGCGCTACGAACAACGCGCAACCGATCAAAGCCACGAACATCACGCCGATGAACACCTTGATCGAGCGCTCGAACGTCGCGTATCCGCCGGTCAGCACCACGCCCGCGGCAACGAGCGAATGGACGATCCCCCAGACCTCCAGCGATACGCCGGGAACCAGCGCGTGCGCCGCGAGACCGCAGCTGTTGATCAGCGCGGCGCCGACGATGAACGACCACAGAACGAGGTAGACCATGAAGATCCACTGAACGCCGCGGCCGAGATGGAGCGCCCAGCCCTCGAGCAACGTGGTCCCCGTCGCGAGTTGCCAGCGGGCGAGCCCTTCATTGAGGGCGAACTTGAACACCGCACCGATCGCCGCAGCCCAGACCACGGCAAAGCCGAACTTGGAACCCGAAACGGTCGCGGCCACCATGTCACCGGCGCCGACGCCGGTCGCCGCGATGGCGAGCCCCGGCCCCAGAACCAGGAGCGCCTGTTTGAATCCGAGCCGTCCTGCGGGCCCCTCGGCCATCACTCCCCGTCCAGCACCGCGTCGGCTTCGATCTCGATCAGCATGGCCGGATCGATCAGCGCACCCACCTGGACGAGTGTCGATACCGGCCGGATCTCGGCGAAGAACTTTCCGTGCGCGCGGGTGATCTCCTCCCAGTCTTCGATGCGTGTCGCGAACATCCGCGTCCGCACGACGTGCTCGAGCCCCGCCCCGTATGGTTTCAGCGCGCGCGCGATCTTCTCGAACACCGCCACCGTCTGACCGTACGCGTCGCCCGGCGCGACCACCTTGCCGTCCTCGTCGACCGCCGTCGTTCCGGCGACCCAGATCCGCCGACCCACACGCACCGTCCGCGAATACCCGGCGATCGCCTCCCACGGCGCCCCCGACCCATGCTTTTCTCGCTCCATGCCGCGAGCCTACCGCGAACCCTTCGGCATTCAAAAGCAATCCGGATATGGCCAGCGTAGCTGGATCGCCGCCGGGTCCGGCGGAGCGAGCCCTGGAAGCGCCTACTGCCTTCGAGCTATTGTTGCGTGATCCGTTTTGCTCCGTGGCCCGCCAACCCGCGCCGCTCGATTGGGCGCTTCCAACGCGAGCGAAGCCAACCCGGCGGCGATCCAGCGGTCAAGGATCGCAAGCGTCTCCGAGACCGTCGCCATCCGTGTCGGTCTGGTCGGGGTTGAAAACGGCCGGGCAGTTGTCGCAGACGTCGCCGACGGTGTCGGTGTCGGCGTCCTCCTGGTTGGGGTTGGCGACGTAGGGACAGTTGTCGACGGCCAGCCCGTTGGAGGAGACGCTGGGAAACAGGACCAGGTCGGACGACGACCCGTCGGGGCTGTTCCAGACCGCCATCGCCAGCACGTTGTTGCCGTTGACCAGCGCCGGGACGGCGGTGGCCGAGACGTCGAGGATCGGGTCGAAATCGGGAACCAAGCCGTTGCTCGACTCGTGCGTCGTCGGGGGTGTGGTGTTCCAGTCAAGGGCGCCGCCGGGCATGTTGGAGGATCGCGACAGCTCGACGCCGTTGAGCCAGGCCGCGTAGCCGTCGTCGTAGTCGACGCCGAGGAAGACCTCGTCGATCAGCGTGACATCGGCGATATTGAAGTTGACCCGCGTGTAGGCCGAAACCGTGCCGAACGGCAAGTTGGTCGCGATCAGGTTCTCCGCGCCCGAGCCTTGTTCGTAGCCGATGCCGAAGTCACCGCGCCCCCAGGAGGAGTCGTCGAAGCCGGGTTGGATCCAGGTGAGGCCCAGCCCCGGATCGGCGTTGTTCGCCAGGTAGGACATCGGGGGCTCGCGGTCGATCGCCAGCTTGGGTACGAGGACCAGATCGGACGACGGCGGCGTGATCGGGATCCGGTTGTAGACGGCCACCGCAAAAACATTGGTCCCGTTTTGGATCGCGGACTTGAACAACGAGGTGATCTCGATCAGATCACCGTAGTCGGGAACCAGGCCGTTGCTCGATTCGTGTGAGTTCGGATCCGCGTTCCAGTCCGGCGGGCCCATGGGCATTTCCGGCGAACGGTAAACCTCGATGCCGTTCACGTAGGCAACGAAGCCGTCGTCGTAATCCGCGCCGATCCATGCGTCCACGACGTTGTTGACATCGGTGATGTTGAAGGTCGCGCGTGTGTACACCGACAGCGCCCCGACCGGCACGCTCGTCGTAATCAGGTTCTCCGCACCTCCCGTCGCCTCGTAGCCGACGCCGTAGACACCGGCCGTCCATCCCGAATCGTCGAAGGCCGGGTCCTTCCACGTGGTCCCCAGGCCGGGATCCGTCGGGTTGGCCAGGTACATCATCGAGGTGCCGGCCGCGACGAGAACCGTCTCGTTGGGTGACGCGAATTCGATCAGATCCACGACGGTGATCTCACAATCGCCGGCGCAGATTCCGTCACCGTCGATGTCGTCGTTGGGGTCGAGCGGGCAGGGATCGCAAACGTCGCCGGTTCCGTCCTGATCCGTGTCGAGCTGATCCGCGTTGCGGTCGGTCGGGCAGTTGTCCGCAAGGGCACCGATTCCATCCGCGTCGGTGTCGTTTTCCGGGTCGTCGGGGAACGCGTCGATCCCGCAGGTGCTCGCGGGGAATCCCGGATCGGCGATGAAATCGTTGTCGGTGTCGGTGCAGGGATCGCAGGCGTCGCCGATCCCGTCGCCGTCGAAGTCCTCCTGGCCCGGGTTCGAGATGTTCGGGCAGTTGTCCACGCCGTCGTCGAGCCCGTCGTTGTCGTTGTCCGGGTCGCAGGCATCCCCCATCAGGTCGCCGTCGATGTCGATCTGGTTGGGGTTGGGGTCGTTGATGCAGTTGTCGCAAGCGTC
>JBFFZZ010000113.1:0-9329 GCA_041568335.1 Candidatus Polarisedimenticolaceae bacterium
ACCCTGCCGTCGGCGCGCACGATCGATTGCCGCCCCACCGCGCCGGGCTTCCCCCCGGCCATCCCGAAGGGAGCTTCCTTGCGGTGTTGCGCAAGCAAAGACAACGAGGCGGTTTCGAGGAACGTCAGCTCGCGCACCAGGCCGTCGCCGCCCGAGTGGAGCCCGGCGCCACCGGATCCGCGGCGCAGGCCGAAACGCTCGAGCCGCACCGGGTAGCGGCTCTCGAGCAGCTCCGGATCGGTGATGCGCGTGTTGGTCATGTGCGTGTGAACACCCGAGGCGCCGTCGGCTCGCGCGGTGGCGCCCGCGCCACCGCCGATCGTCTCATAGTAACCGTAGCCGGCGTTGCCGAAAATGAGGTTGTTCATCGTGCCCTGGCTGCAGGCGGCGAGCCGCAACGCGCGGACCAACGTGTCGACGATGCGCTGGCTGGTCTCGACATTGCCACCGACGACGGCGGGGCAGGCCCGTGGATCGGCATCGAAGCCGGGATCCAGGATCCCCGCAGGGATGCGCAGCGTGATCGCGTCGAGCAGCCCCTCGTTCAGCGGCAGCGGGCGGTCGAGCAGCAACCGCAGCACGTAGATCACCGCGCTCTGCACGATGGCCGGTGTCGCGTTGAGGTTTCCGGGATGGATGGGGCCCGAGCCGTCGAAATCGATCGTCGCGGTAGCGTCCGAGATCTCGATGCGAACGGCGATCGGCGTCCCGTCATCGAGCCGCTCGACCGCCCGGTAGACGCCGTCGGGCATGTCGCGCAACCGCTCGCGCAGCAGCTCGCGGGAGAGCCCCGCCAGCTTCGCCATGTACTCGAGCACCGTCGCGTTCGAGTAGGCGCGGCACAACGCGCGCAACCCCTGGCGACCGGCGTGGTTGGCGGCCACCGCCGCACGCAGGTCCGCCAGGTTGTCCTCGATCGATCGCGAGGGGTAGGGGCCCGAGCCCAGCAGCTCACGCAGACGATCCCATTGCGGCTCGCCGGCGCGCACCACGCGAACCGGGGGTAGCACGACCCCCTCCTCGGCAAGGCACGTCGCATCGGGGGGCATCGAGCCCGGACGGCTGCCGCCGATCTCCGCATGATGCGCCCGGTTGGCGACGAAGCCGAGCAACGGTCCACCGTCGTCGCGCTCGAAGACGGGCGTCACGACCGTGATATCGGGCAGATGCGATCCGCCGAAGGCCGGGTGGTTCGTCAACACCACGTCCCCCGGCTCCCAGTCGACTGTCTCTCCGAGCTTGCGGACACACAGGCCGAGCGCCCCGAGATGGACCGGGATGTGCGGCGCGTTGACGACGAGCCGTCCGTCGGGGTCGAGCAGCGCGCAGGAGAAGTCGAGCCGCTCCTTGACGTTCGTCGACACGGACGTGCGCTCGAGCCGTTCGCCCATCTCACGAACGATCGAGGTGAAGCGTTGGGTGAACAGCTCGAGGCGGACCGCCTCGGGATGCTCGGTACCGTCGCCCGGCCGTTCCGACGAACCGTCGTCGCGAAGCAGCAACCCCTCGCCGGTCGCTTCGAGCGACCAGCCCGGTGGGACCACGGTGGCGCTGTGCGATTCGACGATCAGCGCCGGTCCGTGCAGCGCCGCCCCGGCCGGCAGGGCATCGCGTTCGAAGACCGGGGTGTCGTGGTCCGCGCCATCGAAGCGGACCGATCGACGGTCCGCGGGAGCTCCGGGATCGGCCCGCGAAGGTTCTTCGAGAACGTCGACCGGCGGGGCGATCGACGACGCCACGACACGGATCGACTCGAGCTCGATCGTACGTTTCTCGGGCCGGTGGCCGTACAGCCGGCGGTAGCGCTCGACGAACGCATCCGCGAGAGAAACGTTCGCCCGCCAGTCGACCTCGAGCGTCGATTCCTGTCCGGACCAGCGCAGGTGCGCGATGCGGCGACGCACCTCGATCCCGTCCCGCTCCACACCGGCGGTCTCGACCTCGGCGACGGCGCGTTCGGTCAACGCGGTGAAGCGTTCGGCGAGACCGGCTTCGGCTCCCCCCAGCGGTTCGAGGACCTGCTCCTCGGCGAACCGCTCGATGACGGCATGCCCCAGACCGTAGGCGCTCAGCAGGGCCGCATCGCGCGGCACGAGCACCCGGCCGACGCCGAGCAGACGCGCGATCGACGCGGCATGCTGGCCACCCGCGCCACCGAACGAAACCAGCGTGTACTCGCTCGGATCGTAGCCGCGGCGCACCGAAATGCGTCGGATCGCATCGGCCATCGTCTCGTCCGCGACCGCGATCAACCCCTCCGCCACCGCGACGGGATCGGGACGCTCGCCGCCGCGCGCCGCGACCTCGTCGCAGAGCTCGTCGAGCCGATCGCGAGCGGCATCGGGCCGGATCGGGATCCCGAAGCGTCCCGGATCGAGCCGGCCCAGCAGCAGGTTGAGATCGGTCAGACAGAGCGGCCCACCCGCGCCATAACAGGCGGGGCCGGGATCCGCGCCGCCGCTCCGCGGGCCGACACGCAGTCGTTCACCGTCGAGCCAGCAGATCGAGCCGCCCCCCGCGGCGACCGACTCGATCCCCAGCGCGGGCGCCGCGAGCGAGACGTCGCCGGGGCCGTGTTCGTAAACGTACTCGTACTCGCCGTCGAAGCGCGCCACATCGGTGCTCGTCCCGCCCATGTCGAACCCGAGGAGCCTGGTGTGGCCGTGGACCACGCCGGTCCGCGCCGCGCCCACGACCCCGCCGGCAGGACCCGAGAGCAGCGCGTCCTTCGCGCGGTAGCCGTCGACGTCGCTCAGCCCGCCGGCGCTGGTCATCACGAGGAGTCGCATCGTCGCGCCACCGGCAGCGGACACGCGAGACAGGTAGCCTCGAACCAGCGGACCGAGGTAGGCATCGACGACCGCCGTCTCGAGCCGGGGCAACAGCTTGATCCGCGGGGCGAGCTCCGCCGAAAGGGAAACGTGCACGAAACCGATCTGCCGCAGACGATCGGCCAGCGTCCGCTCGTGCGCCGGATTCCGGAAGGCGTGCATGAAGGCGATCGCGGCGCTCCGGACCCCGCGGTCCAGCAACACCCGCGCCTCCTGCTCGGCCGCATCGAGGTCCAGCGGACGGAGCACGCGGCCGTCGGCATCGAGACGCTCGTCCACGCCGACCACCTCGTCGTACAACGGGGGTGCCTTCGAGATGTCCAGGGCAAACAGATCCGGCCGTTGCTGGTTTCCGATACGCGGTAGGTCCTCGAACCCACGCGTGACGAACAACGCCGTTGCGCCGCCGGTCCTTTCGAGCAACGCGTTGGTCGCCAGCGTCGTCGCGAGACGCATCTCGCACGGCGGCAACGCGCGATCGGCCGGTGTGCCGGTCAGCAACCGCGCCGCCAGCAGCGGAGCTTCTTCCCCGGTGACGAGCTCGAACGTGGCGCCGTCCTCGATCGCGAACGGCCCGTCGAGCGTCAGGGTCCCGCGTTCGACGTCGTAGCGTTTCACACGGGCCGCCGGTGCGTGCTTTCCGATCGGCCGGATCGTCAGACCGGCGAGCGCATCGCCGGTGACCTCCCAGCGTTGCTCGATCTCGAGACGACGGCCGTCGACCCGGCGCACGACGCTGCCGCGAAGGGCGCCGCTGCTGAGGATCTTGACACGGTGGAGCGAGCCGTCCGGCGCGACGGCGAGCCCGTCGGTGAAGGTCCCGCCGGTATCGACCCAGACCTTCCAGCGCGCACGCGTCAGGGGAAGATCCCCAGCTCGAGATAGCCGCGAGCCACTTTCTGGATCGCGCAGATGTACGCCGCGGTGCGCATGTCCGTGACATCCTTGTTGCGGTTGCGGATCTCCAGGATCTCCTTGAAGGCGCAGACCATCGTCTCCTCGAGACCCGAGTTCACGAGGTCCCGCTCGTCGGTGCCCGCGATCAGCTCCTCGCGCTTCTTCTTCGGGAACTTGTGCCCGACCAGGTCCTCGAGGGAGGCGACGAGGTTTTCCCGCTTGGCCTGATCGACCCGTTTTTCGAGCCTTCCGTAACGCATGTGCGAGAGGTTCTTGGTCCACTCGAAGTACGACACGGTGACGCCGCCCGAGTTCATGAAGATGTCGGGCAGTATCAGAACGTCGCGCTTGGTCAGCTCGGCCTCCGCCATCGGCGTGGTCGGTCCGTTGGCGGCCTCCGCGATGATCTTGCACCGGATCTTCTTCACGTTGTCCCGGGTGATCTGGTTCTCCAGCGCCGCGGGGATCAGGATGTCGCACTCGACCTCGAGACAGTCGCCCGGTTTGTCCAGCTTCTTGGTGCCGGGCAAACCGAGGATCGACCCGGTCTTCTTGCGGTGGCGCTGGAGCGCCTCGATGTCGATTCCCTTCCGGTTGTAGATTGTCCCGTCCCACTCGCCGACGGCGACGATCCTGGCGCCGTCCTCCTCTTGCAGGATGCGCGCGGCGTGGTAGCCCACGTTGCCGAGCCCTTGCACCGAGACGGTCTTGCCCTCGAGGCTTCCCGACATCCCGTGGCGCTCGAGCTCCTTGGCGTGACGGAACAGCTCCCGCAACGCGTAGACGACGCCGCGACCGGTCGCTTCCGCGCGTCCGCGGATGCCGCCCTGGGTGATCGGCTTGCCCGTCACACAGGCCATGTTGTCCAGGTCGCCGGGGTGGAACGCGTCGTAGGTGTCGGCGATCCAGGCCATTTCCCGCTCACCCGTGCCGTAATCGGGGGCGGGGACGTTGATCCCGGGTCCGATGAAGTCCTTGCGGATCAGCTCGGCGGTCAAGCGGCGGGTGATCTTCTCGAGCTGCTCGCTCGTGTAGGCGCGCGCCTGGATCTGAACACCGCCCTTCGACCCGCCGAACGGCACGTCGACGATCGCGCACTTGTAGGTCATCAGGGCGGCGAGCGCCATGACCTCGTCCTGGTCGACCATGCGGCTGTAGCGGATGCCGCCCTTGAGCGGCTTGCGGTGATGGCTGTGCTCGGCCCGCCAGGCCTGGATCATCTGGTAGTTCTTCCCGAACTTCACCGGGAACTGCATGTAGTAAACGTTGTTGCAGGCCTTGATCTGTTCGAGGAGACCCGCCGGGAGCTTGATGTGGCGTGCCGCGGCGTCGAACTGCGTGTTGACGATGTGGTTGAGGTTGAGGTCCTCTTTTGCTTGCGCCATGGTCACACCTCACCCCGGATCGGGGGGACAGTTCTTTGCTCGCGGGTCTCGTGCCGCGGCGAATTCTAGTCGGGGCCCGAGCGTGCTGTCAAAGGAGCCGCGGCGGGATAAGATGAAGGGATAAGGGAGGAGTCCGATGTCCGATCCGATCGTCGCCGGCACGCGGCCGGAAGTGCTCGAGCTCGAACCGGGTCGCACCTATTGGTGGTGCCGTTGCGGGCGTTCGAAAGACCAGCCCTGGTGCGACGGGTCGCACGAGGGAACGGGTATCGAGCCGCTCGAGTTCACCGTGGACAAGGCCAAGAACTACGCACTCTGCACGTGCAAGAAAACCGGCGGGTCCCCGTTCTGTGACGGCACGCACTCCAGTCTCTGATTCGCGGAGCGCCTTGCTTCCGCTCGTCGCCGCGGTCGCCGCCCTGTCGATCGTTCCCGGGCCGTCCGCGAGCATCGAGCAAGCCACCGCTCTTTACGACGAGCTCCGGCTGACCGAGCTCGACCCCGCTCGCGCGGTCGTTCTCGAAGAGACCGACATCCCGTTCGGCTCCGGCCTGTTGCGCGTGCGCGATGGCGTCCTGGTGCCCACGCGACCGGTCCGGGGACGCACCGTCGAGTGGGTGTTCGTCGGCCAGGCGCGCTTCCGGTTCGACCCGCCCGACGAGATCGAGGCCGACCAGCTCGAGCTGTTCTCGGGTCAACGTGAGCTCGACGTCAGCCTCGAGGCCGCCGTGATGGTGCGTGCCGACGACGAGCCGGTGAGCGCCCTGCTCGACCACCACGAACCCGCGTACCTCGGTGCACCGATGCTCGAACGGATCGAGTCGGTCCACCGCGATTGGCTGCTGGGCGCCGAGCGCTCCGCCAACGGGATCCGCGGCGGCGTGTTCAACGCGCTGATCGGCGATCGCGCGTACGCAGACTATTTCGCGATCTGGTGTCGCAGTTTCGAGGTCGGGGACTTCATCTACGAGTTCGACCCCGAGGATACGGAGCCCCACACGCTGGCGCATTTCAGCCCGTTGGAGATCCGCGGATGGGACCGCCTGCGTCTGGAGCGCCATCTCAAGCACCAGCAAAAGCGCGGCCGCTGGCTGGACACGCGCATCCAGGACATCGGCGACTGGGACATCTGGTTGTCCGGTCCGTGGGATCCGGACGGGCGGCTCGGGGAGGCCTCGCCCGGATTCGAGGCGCAACACTACGAGCTGGACGTCCGGATCGCGCGCAACGAGACGACGATCCACGGCCGCGCCACGCTGGACATCGTGTCCAACGAAACGGGCCGCCGCGTCATCCCGCTGGAGCTGTTCCGCGATCTTCGGGCCGAGACCGTCAGGAACGAGACGGGCGAATCGTTGTTCTTCTTCCGCTCCGGCGGCGATCTGATGGTCGTGCTCCCCGAACCGTCCACCGTCGGGCAGAAGCTCCGGCTCGAGATCGTTTACGGCGGGAAGGCGCTGCGCTGGGTCGATCGCAAGGTGTTCGACCTGGAGGATACCGCGAACTGGTACCCGCACTGCGGCACGACCGATCGCGCGACCTACGACGTGACCCTGCGCTGGCCGCGCGGGCTCGAGCTACTGGCCTCGGGGCGAATCGTGGACTCGGGCCGCGACGGCCGCACGCGCTGGCAACGCCGCGTGCTCGATGAGCCGGCAATCGCCTTTTCATTTGTGCTGGGCCGGTTCGAGGTCGAGCATGCCCGGGCGGGGCATGTCGCCCTCGAAGTCGCGTTCAACCGTTCGGGGCCCCACCGGCTGACCGAGGGCGTGCGTCGCGAGATGATCGCGGCGATCCGCCGTTCGCTGGTGTACTTCGAAGAGACGTTCGGCCCCTACCCGCTCGACTACCTCACGGTCGTCACGTTGCCGCGCCGCTACTCGCAGAGCTTCCTCGGTTTCATCACGCTGGCGGATTCGATCTTGCCCCCGAACGTGCCGCCCGGAGGTGCGCAGATGAACTTCTACCGCGCCACGACCGTCGCGCACGAGGTTGCCCATCAATGGTGGGGCAACCTGATCGGCTGGTCGAGCTACCGCGACCAGTGGCTTTCCGAAGCGATGGCCAACTACTCCGCGCTGCAGTTCTGGGCCGACACCGAGGAAGGGGGCGCCGCGTTCTTCGCGGAGCTGTCGGCGGGTTGGCGCCAGACGCTCAACCAGACGACACCGGTCGGTCGGACCGTCGAGTCGTTGGGCCCGATCGTGCTGGGGGTGCGTTTGAACTCGACGCTGGCCGACAACGGCTACCGCGCGATCGTCTACCGCAAGGGCGCCGTCGTGCTGGCGATGCTCGCGCGCATCGTCGGGCAGCGTCCCTTCAACGAGATGATGCGATCGCTCGCGGAGGTCGCGTCCAACCGCGTGGTCAGCACCGCGACCTTCCTCAGCGCGCTGGAGCACATGTCGGGCCTTGACCTGGGCGGCTTCGCGCGCCGTTACATCTACGGGACGGGCATCCCCGAGGTCTATTACGACTACACGATCGACGGCGATCCCGACAACGGCTGGACGATCGAAGGGGAGGCGCGTCTGGCGCCCAGCGCGACCTACGAGCAGGCCGTGCGCATCCACGGCGAACGCCACTGGGACGTGGTGCGCGCGATCCGCAAGAAGGACGACCCGGCGGGAACCGCGCTGGTCGTCCCATACCGCATCGTCCTCGACGACGGCCACGAAGACGACGACTCGCCACGGCGCCGGCGTGCGGAACGGGGCAACCTGTTGCTCGAGGGACCGGGCGACCGTTTCACGCTCGAGACGAGCAAGCGGCCGCTGGGTCTGGCGCTCGATCCGAGCGGCGAGATTCTCGCCGGTTTCTACTCTGCCCGGACCCATCCAAAGAGAGTCGCCGTCCTGCAGGCGGAGGGCTTGCTCATCGACGGCGACGTTCGGGGCGCCGAGGCGGGTTTTCGCCGGTCCCTCAACGCGGCCGCCGGGACACCGGACAAGGCCGCATTCAGGCTCGCCTGGCTGCGCCCGAGCCCGAACCAGCAGAGACGTGACGATGCGTTGACCCATCTGCGCCTCGCACGGATAGCCCTCGACCGGGGCGAGGAGTCCGGCGCACGCGCCGAGATCGCCGCCGCCGTCGAGATCCTCGGTCCCGATAGTCACGCGCTACGGATCGAGATCGCGGCGCTGGAGGGCCGGATCGATCTACGCAACGGGAACTACGAGGCCGCTTTCAAACGGTCGAAGAAGGCGCTGCGTCTGTTTTCACCACGCCGGCAGCAACGCTACTGGCGATTGCGCGGCTGGCAGGCGCAGGTGGGCTCCGATTGGCCGGCCACGACCGACGTGCTGGCGATCCTGGCCGTCGCGGCGTTCGAGACGGGTCACAACGAGGAGCTTCGTTGGGCCCTCGAGGCCGCCGGTGACCGAGGCGTCGACCTGTCGGTTCTCCGGCCCCTGGCCAACGCCAGGTTGAAAAACGCGGTGACGCACCGCTAGAGCCAAGCGCTGCTAAACTGACCCCCTTCATAAAGGCGACACGATGTCCACACCCATCAACGCAGACCTGATTCGTCTGGCCACCCGGACCGTCCAGTTCCTCGCCGTCGATGCCGTGCAGAAGGCGAACTCGGGCCACCCCGGCATGCCGATGGGCACCGCGCGACTCGGCTTCACGTTGTGGAGTCGGTATCTGCGCTACGACCCGACCGAGCCCGCCTGGGCCGATCGCGATCGCTTCGTGCTCTCCGCCGGCCACGGTTGCATGTTGCTCTACTCGCTGCTGCACCTGTCGGGCTACGATCTGTCGCTCGACGACCTGAAACAGTTCCGACAGTGGGGCAGCAAGACGCCCGGACACCCCGAGTTCGGTCACACCGTCGGGGTCGAGGCCACGACGGGCCCGCTCGGGCAGGGGGTCGGCAACGCGGTCGGGATGGCGCTGGCGGCGCGCATGCTCGCCGCGCGTTTCAACGAACAGGGCGACTTCGATCCGGTGACCCATCGCGTGTTCGTGATCGCCAGCGACGGCGACGTCATGGAAGGCGTCTCGGGCGAAGCTTCCTCGCTCGCCGGACACCTCGGGCTGGGAAACCTCGTCGTGCTCTACGACGACAACCGCATCACGATCGAGGGCGAGACATCGCTGGCCTTTTCCGAGGACGTCTGCAAGCGCTACGAGGCTTACGGTTGGCATACGCAACGGGTCGACGCCTACGACGACGAGGCGGTGTGCGCCGCGATCGACGCCGCGCTGGCCGACG
>JBFFZZ010000114.1:0-9266 GCA_041568335.1 Candidatus Polarisedimenticolaceae bacterium
GTCGTAGGCCAGCTCCTGCAGATCGCCGAACAGTCGCTGCTCGATCCGGCTCAACCGCGTCGCCTCGTAACGCTTCCAGACCTCCGTCTTGGGCCACGGCGCCGGGTTCGAACCCGTCTCGGGCCACCACTCGTTCCAGCGCGCCAGTGTAGCGCGGTCCAGCGCGACGCGGGCGCCGCGGACCCGCGCGAGCAGCTCGGGCTCGGCGGCGACGCGGCGCTCGGCCCGGTCGAACCGTCGCTGCGCCCGCTCGACAAGGTACGGATCGAGCCATTCGAATGCACGCGCCGGCGGGGCGGACGGGAGGCGCCTCGACGTTTGGTCGACCGCACGGGCCAAATCTCCGAGGTAGGCGGCGATCGGGCCGGCGGCCTTACCGTAGTAGGCGCGCAGGAACCTCCGTGTCAGTGCCGGCCCGTCCTGGTACGGGTCCTCGAGGAGCTTGGCGGTGAGCCACACCTCCAGATCGCGCATGTCCGCGACGTCCGCGAATTCCGTTTGGACGAAGATGCCCTCGATTCCGTGATCGGCGTAGAAGCGGTAGTCGTCGTCGAGCGCGAGGTGATCCGCACGCGGCAGGTCGCCGTCTTCGTGGAACGTGACGCGATAGTCCCAGATCTGAAGATGCTCGGCGCGACGCGTCCAGCCCTCGATCGCCGCGCGCGACGCGGCGTTGCTCGCGGCGCTAAGCGGTCTCGCGAAGTCGCGCTGGTGCAGGTCGGTGTAGCGCACGAGCACGGCATCCCCTGCGCGTGCCTGGCGCGGCGGTGCGGTCGAGTATTGGTAGGCGAGCGTGGAGAGCTTGAGCTCCGGCCAGTCGGCAACGATTCGTTCGGCCAGCTCGGAGACGAATCGGATCAGCGGGCCGGATTGGCCGCCCTCCTCTTGAACGACCGCCGCGCAGGTGGAGCATTGGCAGGGATTGGCCCAGTCGTTCTGGGACACGTCATAGAAGACGGGGACCGACAATCCGTTCTGCAGCGCTTCGACGCGGCCCGACAGGATCGATTCACGAAGCTCCTTCTCGACCACATCCAGCAACCCGGCCTGCGTGAGACACAGTTGCGTCTGCTCGCCGTAGCGAAACCCGCCGATCTCGGAAAAGTACTCGGGGTGCTTCTCGAACCAATCCGCCGCGGGGACGCGTCGATCGAACGTGTGCGTGTGGAACGGCGGACCGAAGCGCAGGCTGCCGCCCCACGTCTCGGCGATCAGCGAGTAGTGCCCGTTGAGCCGGTTGCGCAGGTGAAACAGCACGGATCCGCGAACCCCGAAGATGTCGCGGTAGGAGAACACCGGCTCTCCGCGTCGCTCGACGCGCCCGACGCTCAACCGCCGGCGCCGCGGCACCGTCTCGTCCCAGGGTGTCCACCAGCCCACGCCGAGCTCGTCTTCCAGGAAGTGGTAGACCGCATAGAGCGTGCCGCGCGGGGCCCCACCGGTAAGCCACAAACGGTCGCCGACGCGGCGAACGACCCACTCCTCCGCACCCAGCACCGCGACGTCCAACCCGGCGGAGCGGATCGCGTCGGTCCAACCGACCTCGATGGACGGAGCCGGACCGGGACCTTTCTCGATCGTGAACGGCGCGCCGCTGATCTTCTCGAGGTAGTCGGCAAGCTCGCCGGCGGCCTGAAGCTCGGCCGCCGTCGCGTCGGCTCGAACGCGGATCGGGAGCATGGATTGTCCGCCACGCGCGAGGTCGAGCCGAGACGCGGGCGGGCCGGCCAACAACGCCAGACCGATCGCCAGCAGCGGGCCGGCGAGCCGACCGATCAGCCCGCGGAAGCGCACGACTCGATCAGCTCGGTGAACTTCCGCAGCGCGTGCGGCCGATCGTACTTTTGCTCGAACGCCGCCCGCGCGTTCCTTCCGTGAACGACTCGGAGCCCGGGCTCGTCCGCGTAGCGCCGGATCCATCGAGCCAGTTCCGTGGATTCACCGCATCTCACGGATGCCCCGCAATCGGCGGCCGCGAGGATCGCCTCGATCGCGGAGCCCTCGGGCCCCACGTACAACGCCGGCCGCCCGGCGGCGAGGACGCCGTAGATCTTCGAAGGCACCAGCAACCCCTCGACCGCATCGCGCATCGTGATCACGTGCACGTCCCCCGCGGTCAAACCGTTCGCCAGCTCGGCGGTCTCGACCCAGGGATGGAACTCCACGCTCAGGCCTCGCTCGCGTGCCCCGCGGCGGATGTCTGCGGCACGAGCACCTCCGCCGACGAAGGCGAACACGATGTCGCTCCGTTCCTCGAGCTCGGCGGCCGCGTCGAGCAACGTCGAAAAGTCGTGCGCCAGTCCCATGTTGCCGGAATACAGCACCACGAACTTGCCGTCCCAGCCGTTGCGGCGGCGCAGCGGGTGATCGTCTCGCGATCGCGGCCGGATCGCACGGCCGTCGCACCAGTTGTCGATCACGTCCACCCGCGACGCGCCCTGGGCTTTCAGCCGCGCGGCCATCGCCGGCCCCAGAGCGACGACTCGATCCGCCGCCGCGATCGAACGACGGGCCGCGCGCGTGAGTATCCGGCCGACCCGACCGTCGGGCCGCAAGACGCCCAGCGCGAAGGCCACGTCCGGGTACAGGTCCATGGCCCAGTAGAGCAATCGAGCACCGCGGCGGCGACAGACCGGGAATACGGCGCGGACGAGCATCGGCGGCGTGGTCATCGCGATCACCAGGTCGGGTCGCGGCAACCGGGCCAGCCGCCGTCTTGCTCCGACCAGGAACGTGACGTAGTCGACCATGCGGCCGAGCTTGCCGCCGCGACCGAACCCGCTGGTGCGTGTCCGCCAGACCCGCACGCCGCGGATCGTCTCGTGGCGCGGGTAGGTGCGCGCCGGCTCGTTGTAGGCGCGCGACGATGTGATGACGTGTGTTTCGTGCCCTCGACCGGCGAGCTCTTCCATCAGGTCGGCGGCAAGGACCGCGGTCGGGGCCTCGGCCGGAACGTAGTACTGATTGAGCAGGGCGACGCGCATCGGATGCTAAACGCGGGGCAGGATCCTCAGCCGCCTGAGGAGCGTGGATGCGTAATGGCGCATCTTGAAACCCCACCACTTGAGAGAGGTGTCCTGGAACGAGCTTCGCTTGATGTAGTAGTGAGGATGGACCAACGACAGCGGGGCCTGTCCGGCAGGAAGCGCGGCCCGGGCGAGCGCGGGATAGTCCGCAAGCTTGTCCTCCGCGACGTAGATGACGGCGTTCTGACAGTAGTAAGGCTCGACGTCCTCCTCGTTCCAGATAAGGGATCGAACACAGTCGACGGCGCGGTAGCCGCGCTCGGCAAACAACCGGGCCCAGTATTCGGGCCATTGTTCGTTGACGTGGTTGGCGCCGCGTTGAAACGGGATCGCGGCGGAAAAGAGCACGACCGGGCCGAGCCCGGTCAGCGTCTCGACGAACGTCGGCGCGGCGGCCGGAGGCAGGTGCTCACCCACCTCGAGGCTGACCACGAGGTCGTAACGCCGATCGGTTTTGACGGGACGCGACAGGTCGACGGCTTGAAAGTCCTCCGCCGGAATCAACAGCTCCTCCGTCGGGACGTCGTGCCCATCCATCCCGTGGACGGTGGCGACACCGGCATCCGAGAAGCAGCGGGCCCACGTCCCGAGCCCGCAACCGACGTCGACGACCGATTGCGGCCGGACCCAATCCAGGACCAGCGGAACCACCACGGCGGCGGATTGCGCCGAGGGGCCGAGCCAGCTCCTGTAGGCGGCACGCTCGTAGCTCGTGCTAGACACCGGCGCCCTCCGTCTGCGCCGCTCCCCGTTGCCGCTCGTAGACCTCGAACAATCGCGCCAGACGGTCACGGTAGGTGTGCCCGCCGCGCCGAACCGCCTGCAAGCCGGCGAGACGCACCGACTCGCGGTGCTCGTCGTCGCCCAGCACGCGGCGAACGGCGGACGCCAGATCGTCGGGATCGGCGGCATCGAAGAACTCGGCCTCGACCCCTTCGCGATAAATCGACCGGTGCTCCGCGGTGCGCTCGCCGAGCAGCACCCCGTTGCAGGCCGGGATCTCGAACGTCCGCACGGTGTAGAAGTCCCGGTTCTTCTTGCGCAGGAATCCCAGGCTCACCTTGGCCGCGCCGATCGCCCGGCACTGATCGTCGAGGTAGATCTCGCTGCCCCTCACGTAACGCCTCAGCGGGGACCAGGGGGCCAGCTTGCTCCACTGCGAGCCCCAGACAGCGTAGTCCGCATCGACGCGCCGCACGAGATGCTCCATCAACGCGGCGCGTTCCTTTTCCCAGGTACCGACGAACGCGACGTCGCTGACCCACTGCGGCTCGGTCGCCGGATCGACCTCGACGGGACGATGGATCCGCGGGTAATAGGCGAACCGGAAGAACTCCACGTTCGGATTGTACGGGCGGACCTCGTCGACGTTGGCCTTTCGCGTGGCGAAGACGAAATCCCACTCCGGTAGGGCCGCTCGTTGGGCGGCGGAGACGTTCGCGGGGTTGAGGCTGAAGAAATCGTCGTGGTTGATGATCGCGACCCAGGCACCGGTTCGTTTCAGCTCGCGTACGTCCTGCGGCCCGACATGCAGGCCCTTGAGAACGAGAACGACATCGGGAAAGGCAGCGGAGGCGTGGCGGAGCAGTCCGGCGACGTGGGCCCGCCGGTGCGATTCGAAGACCCGACGCGTCGCCTTCCACCAGATCCGCCACCCGAGCTTGGCGCGGTAGCGGTCCATCCCCTCCCAGCTGCTGCGGTGAGTCACATCGTGGCCCATCTCGCGTAGGGTCTCGTGATAGCACCAACTTCCTGTTCCGGGATTCAGCGGCTCGCCGTAGAGCAGGATCCTCATGCCTCGATCCGCTCGTACCCCAACCGTTCCAGGAGATCTCCCGCGCGGGCGTTCAACGCGCGGACGAGCGCAGGGTCCAGGCGCTCGAGGTAGCGCTCGTTCTCTCCTCCGCGCAACGGGTACCACTTGTTGTCCTCGAGCGAGCCGAGTGGAAACGGCTGCCCCGGGGCGGGGATCTGGCGCGCGTCGAACTCGAGCCCGGCAAAGGCGTCGAGCTCGCGCACGACCGCCTCGGGGTCCCGCATGAAATCTTCGTAGCGCACGATCAACCGGGGCAGGGCTTCGGTGTCCTCGAGCGCGAGCCGGAACGAGTTGACCCAGTGCTGCACGGCGCAGTCGATCTTCAGCTCCATGTTCTCGGAGAACGGACAACCGTGCGCGGGTACGTATTCCTTGGCGACGGCTCTTGCGCAGACCGCGTACGGGTTTCGCGCCGCGATCACGAACATCGGCGAGAAGCGGTCGAGCATGCGGGCGACGAACGGCACCTGGATCGTGTACAGCTGGCTCATGTCGACGATACGGGCGGTCGGCGGATCGTGGGCGTAGGCGGTCAACAGCTTGCGCAACACCCGGCGCAAGCCGCGCGTCGTGGCCTCGTCGACATCGTCCGCCGTCTTGCGATACCGCGGCAACAACTCGTCGACCGCGTAGAGCCACGACCGCTGAAAGCCGAAGCGGGGGTGGTTCTCGACGGCCGGCGTAACGTTCTTGAAATGGTACGAACGGTGCACCAGCGGTTCGGGGAGATCGCGGATGTGCGGGCAGTTGTGGATCTCGTCGGGGCCGGCCCACCAATCGGAATTGCCGCTGGCGTAGACGACGCGCGGGTGGCGGTAGAGACAGCGCGCCAGGACGGTCAACCCGCCACCCTGGACGCCGAGAACGAACACCGGCCGGTCGATCCTCGCGCGCGTCAGACCGCCGGTGAGACGGCGCAAGTTGACCTCGTAACGCGCGAGCTGGGCGTGGTAACGCAAGCGTCCGACGGCCTTGCGGAGGAACCCTCCGGCGCCGCGTTCCGTCAGGTCGCGGGCGACGGCACGGCGCAGCCGTCCCGGTGGATGCCGGGGCCGACGAGAACGAAGTGGATCGGCTTGTGGCAAGCTTCCCTCTCCGGCCGTAGGTTCCAAGGTCGTTTCCCTTCCTTTTTGGTGCAGGCAAGAGAATATACACATGTCCGAGCGAATCGCCTGCTTCGAGAAAACGGCCGGCTGTTAGCATGACGACGCCCGAGAAGACGCTGTGAGCAAGCCCAGGATTCTGGTCGTCCAGGACTACTTTCTGCCCGCGTACAAGGGCGGCGGGTCGTTGCGTACGGTGGTCAACATCATCGACCGCTTGTCCGCCGATTTCGAGTTCGACGTGCTCGCCCGCGATCGCGATCAGGGCGATACGGAACCCTTCCCGGACTTGAGTGACGGCTGGATCGAACGGGAGGGTTGCCGTGTGCGTTACCTCCCGCCCCATCGGATCAACCCGTCCGGTCTGCGACGCGCGGCAGCCGAGAGCGACTACGAGCTGATCTACTTCAACAGCTTCTTCTCCCGGTTCACGGTCTGGCTGTTGACCTTGAGACGCTTCGGCATGCTCCCCGACCGACCCGTCCTGCTGGCCCCACGCGGCGAGCTCGCGGCCAACACGTTACGGCTCAAACGCCGCAAGAAGGCGATCTTCATCATGCTGGCCCGGCTACTCGGTCTGTACCGTGGGATCACCTGGCACGCCTCGTCCGAAAGCGAGCGCGAGGAGATCCTGCGGTTGTTCGACGGACCGGTCGCGATCGGCGCCGATCTTCCGGCCAGACCACCCGATCCCGACGCGCTTCCCCGCCCTCCGGTCAAACGCCCCGGCGAGCTGCGGATCGTTTTCCTCAGCCGGCTGGCGCGCAAGAAGAACCTCGCGCGGGCCATCGAGCTCGCCGGCCGGGCTCGGGGGGACATCGTGTTCGACATCTACGGGACGGCGGAGGATCCCGCCTACCTCGCGGAGTGCGAGGCGTTGATCCGGCGCTTGCCCTCCAACGTGCAATGCCGCTATCGCGGCCCGATCCCCTACGAGGAGGTGCACCACACGCTGGCCGGCTATCACGTGTTCCTGTTCCCGACGCTCAACGAGAATTTCGGCCACGTCATCCTGGAGGCGCTGCTCGCACGGCTGCCGGTGGTGCTCTCGGATCAGACCTTCTGGCGCGATCTCGAAGCCAAAAGAGCGGGGTTCGATCTCCCACTGACCGACGACGCCGGTTTCGACGCGGCGCTCCGCACCTTCGTCGAGATGGATCAGACCCGTTACGACGAGCTGTCGCGCGGCGCCCTCGCGCTCGCGCACGCCTACCTGAACGACCCGCAACCGGCGGCGGACCAACGCGAGATGTTCCGGCACTGCCTGGGCAAGACGGTATGAGACGCAAGCGCGTGTTGGCGCTCGTCGCGGAGGCCTACGGCTCCGGGGGCGGCATCGGCCAGTTCAACCGCCACCTGCTCGACGCGCTGGCCTTGCGCAAGGACCTGGACGTTCGTGCCCTCGGACTCCACGGCGACACGAACTGTGGTGAGCCCGACGGGCTGAGGTGGTGGGCGCCGGCGCGCGGCAAGGTCCGCTTTGCCTTACGATCGTTTCGCGAGGCCGTGACCTTCAACCCCGACCTGATCATCAGCGGGCTGATCGGCTTCGGCGGTCTGGCGATGCCGCTCAAGTTGTTGATGCGCGCACGACTGTGGTCGGTGACGCACGGCTGGGAGGCCTGGCAGCCGGGACCGTTCGGCGACAACTGGGGCCTGCGCGGCGCGAACCTGGTCACTGCGGTCAGCCGCTTCACCCGCGACAAGCTGTTGTCCTGGCTGAACCGCCCCGCAGACCTCGTCCAGCTGCTCCCGAACACGATCGACCTCGATCGGTTTCATCCGGGTCCGCGCCCGGTCGAGCTCGAACGACGCTTCGGTGTCTCGGGCCGGAAGGTCCTGCTGACCATCGGCCGGCTCGCCGCGATCGACGCCTACAAGGGGCAGGACCGGGTCATCCGTCGGATGCGCGAGCTGAACGAACGCGCGGGTCCCGTGCACTACATCATCGCCGGCGACGGCGACGACCGGCCGCGGCTGGAGAAGATCGTGGCGGAAGAGAAGGTCGCGGATCTGGTGACCTTCGCCGGTTTCGTTCCCGACGAGGTCGTCGAGGACCTCTACAACCTCGCGGACCTGTTCGTGATGCCCAGTACCGGGGAGGGCTTCGGGATCGTCTACCTCGAAGCGATGGCCTGCGGCTGCCCGGTCGTCGCCGGCAACAAGGACGGCAGTGTCGACGCGCTGGCCGACGGCGAGCTCGGGAGGCTGGTCGATCCCGACGACCCGGCTCAGCTGCTCGACGCCATCGCCGCGACGCTCGCCGAGGGTCGCTCGCACGACGCACGCGTTCCGGGTGTCGAGCGTTTCGCCTTGCCCGCTTTCCGCGCCCGCGTCGACGAGCTGGTCGATCGAGTCCTGTCGTCGTAGCGGGTTGGGCCCTCGCACTGTTATAAGAGGACTTCCATGAGCATCGTCACGATCACCGGGATCCGGCCGGACTTCATCCGGATGAGCGCCGTCTTCGAGAGGCTCGATGCCGAATTCGAGCACGTGATGATCCATACGGGCCAGCACTACGACGACGAGCTCAGCAAGATCTTCTTCAGCGAGCTCGACATCCGACGGCCCGACTACACGCTCGAGACGGGCACGCGGAGCCGCACCCCGTACGAGCAGCTGGCCTACCTTTCGACCGCCGTGATCGAGCTCCTGAAAGCGGAGAAGATCGACCCCGAGCTGGTCCTGTTCCTCGGAGATTCGCACTCCGCCCTGGTCTCCGTCCCGTTGTTCAAGGAGGGCTACCGGATCGGCCACATCGAGGGCGGGATGCGATCGTACGACCGGCGGATGCCCGAGGAGACCAACCGCGTGTGCTGCGACTACTGCTCGGATTTCGTGTTCGTCTACACGCCGCTGTACCGCGAGCGGTTGCTGGCCGAAAACAAGGACCCCGATTCGATTTTTGTCGTCGGTAACACGATCGTCGAGGTCGTCCGGAAGTACATGCCCGTGGGGCCGCGATCGCGGGACTACCTCCTCGCCGATATCCACCGAAACGAGAATCTACGTGACGCACGGCAATACGGGCATATCTTGGACTACCTGGAGGGTCTGGGAGCGGCCCTGGACACGGAGGTCCGGCTGGTGCGTTTCAACCGCGCCGTCAAGTTGATCGAGGAGCACGACCTGCTGGCCGGCCGGGATCACGTCCGTCTCGTCGGGCCCTACGGGTTTCTCGAATACTTGAACCTGCAATACCAGGCTCGCGCCATCGTTTCCGACTCGGGAACGAGCCAGGAGGAGTGCCCGCTGCTGGGCGTTCCCGTGGCCGTTCCGCGTGATTTCACGGAGCGACCGGAGTCAATGGAGTTCGGCAAC
>JBFFZZ010000115.1:0-9233 GCA_041568335.1 Candidatus Polarisedimenticolaceae bacterium
ATGTTACCCTTGAGATCCGGTAGGACGAGGCACCCCAGAGGCCGCGTCTGACGCGGCGGGATCCCATCCGGGTCGCCCCCTTCAATCGCCCGCCGGGTTTCCCGTTCCCTTCTCGTGGTCGCCCCGCCACGACCTCTCCGGTGCTGGCCGCGGGCGTGCTGGTGGTGGCCATCGGAGCGCCGGAAGGCAAGGCCATCGCCGGCTTCGATCCCGCCGACGGTAAGCTCCTGTGGGCGCTCGGCGAGGACAAGATCAACTACCAGTCCCCGATCGTCGGCAAGATCGGTGGCAAGAACCAGGTCGTTGCGGCGGGGGATGCGAAGCTCTTCGGGATCGACGCGGCCAACGGCAAGATCCTCTGGGAGTTCGAACATGAGGGCAACGGCGGCGCGATCGGCATGGGGAGCATGATCCCGGTTCCCGCAGGCGAGGGCCGCTTCCTGATCCTGAACTCGAACGACGGATCGAAGATGCTGCAGGTCGGGGACAAGGACGGGGCCTACGAGGTCACCGAAGTCTGGGCCAACAACGCCTTCCGCGGGACCTACGTCACGCCGGCCTACCACGACGGCCACTTTTACGGCATGAGCGGTCGCATCTTCACCTGTGTCGAGGCGGCGACGGGCGAGACCAAGTGGAAGTCGCGCGAGCCGGGTGACGGTTTCCCGACCGTCGTCGGCGACAAGATCGTCGTCGTCACGAAGCCCGGATCGATTCACGTGATCGAGGCCTCGCCCAAGGGTTACAACGAGCTGGCTCAGCTCGAGCTGTTCGAGGAGCATTCCTGGTCCGAGGTGGCCTTTGCGGGTGGGCACCTGTTCGCGCGCAGCATGAACGAGCTGGTGCGCGTCGATCTCGCCACCGCCGTCGAGAAGCCTCGCGCCGCGAGCTGGGTCGGGACGACCCGGTTCGGCGAGTTTCTTGCCAAGGTCGACGCCGCCACCGACAAACAGGCGCTGCTCGACAAGTTCATGGGCGAGCAGAAGCGGTTCCCGATCATCGAAGCGCCCGACATCGTGCACTTCGTGTACCGCGGCGAGGCGAACGACGTCGGGATCGTCGGTGATCTCCTCGGTTTTCGCCGTGAGGACCCGATGGTGCACGTTCCCGGGACCGACCTGTTCTATTACTCGATGCGGGTCGAGCCGAACGCGGCGGCGACCTACGGCTTCATCGTCGATTTTGCCGAGGAGGCGATCCCGGATCCGTTGAACGACAACCCCGCCTCCGGTCTGTTCGGCGACGTTTCGTTCCTGGCGATGCCTCGTTGGAAGGGCTTCGAGTACGAGCGGCAAGCGGGTCGTGGGGGCTCGATCGAGACCGTGGAGTGGGAGAGTGCCGCCAAGGAAGGCGCCAAGCGGACCGCGGAGGTCTACCTCCCGGCCGGGTACGACCCCTCCAGACGCTATCCCGTGGCGTACATTCACGTCGGTCAGGCCGCGCTCGAGGACGGTTTGATGAAGAACACGCTCGACCACGTCGTGGGCAAGAGCGTGCAGCCGCTGATCGCGGTCTTCATCCACGTCGATGAGGAGACTCCGGGAGATACACGGCCGCCGGCCTATCAGACGATGGTCGTCGAGGAGCTGATCCCGCTGATCGATGGGAAGTACTCGACGGTCCCCGGGCGCGAGGGCCGCGTGACAATCGGCTCCGGCCAAGGCGCCAACGTCGCGCTGACCACGGCCTTCATGCATTCGGACGTGTTCGGAGGCGTCGGCGCGCAGTCGGCCAATCTGGGTTTTTTCGGTCCGGTCTCGTTTGCGGACCTGGTCAAGGGCGCCGACGAGCAGCCGATGACGATCTACCTCGACTGGGGGACCTACCACCTGCGCTCGCCGCACGAGGCGTGGGACATGTCGGTCGACAGCCGCGACGCGTTCCAGATGCTTCGCGAAAAGGGCTACCGGCCCGCGGGCGGCGAGCGACCCGAGGGCTACGGCTGGAAATGCTGGCGTGCCAGCAGCGAAGAGCTGCTGGCGTCGCTCCTACCGCTGACCGATTCCTAGCGCTTCTTGCCGACCCACGGCCGGAAGGAGGTTCAGAGGATCCGGTCGCCGCCCGAATAGACGTTGAATCGCGCCGCCGATGCGAACCCGACCAACGTCATCCCGAACCGGTCGGCCATCTCGACGGCGAGACTCGATGGCGCGCCGACCGCGACGATCAGCGGGATCCCGCCGACCAACGCTTTCTGCAGGATCTCGAAACTGGCGCGTCCGCTGACGACCATACCGAATCCGGAGAGCGGCGCTTCGCCGTCGAGGAACCGGCGGCCGATCAGCTTGTCGACGGCGTTGTGCCGGCCGACGTCCTCGCGAATCTCCACGAGATCTCCGTCCGGCGTGACCAGACCCGCGGCGTGCAACCCACCCGTCCGATCGAACACCGGTTGCGCCGCGCGTAGCTTGTCCGGTAGCTCGTGGACATCGCCGCGTCTGAAGCGCGGCTCGCCGCCCGGTAACGGGTCGATCCCCTTGACCTGGACGGCGTCGAGCGACGCCTTGCCACAGATCCCGCAGCTCGACGTCGTGTAGAAGTGCCGCTCGAGCGACTTCATGTCGAGCTCCACGCCGGCCGCCAGGTCGACACGCACGATATTGCTCGTCTCTCGTCCGGGAACCGCCGGGCCGCAGAACTCGATCGAGTCGATCTGCGATCGGTCTTTCAGGATTCCCTCGGTGTACAGGAAACCGGCCGCCAGCTCGAAGTCGTTTCCCGGCGTACGCATCGTGATCGAGAGGCTCCGTGCGGTGCGGCGCTCGCGCGGGCCGAACCCGACACGGATCTCCATCGGTTCCTCGACGGCCAGCAGGTCGTCTCTCTTCAGAGGCTCGCCACCGAACCGCATCTCGGCAACCGGTACGGGGGTCTCTCGTTCGTTGTTGGAGTCCATGCCGCGTGGATTCTACCCCGCGCCCTCTTGACCCGACCCGGGTGGCGGCTCAGACTGGGCGCTTCCAACCAACGGTAAAGGGGCAGGTTCCATGAAACGAGTGATCCAGCTGTGTACGTGGGTCGTCTTGCTGGTCCTGGCGCTGGCGCCCGTCGCGGACGCCAAGAAGGGCAAGAAAGACAAGAAGGACGCCGCCGAGGAAACCGAGGACAAGGGCCCGTTGAACGCGGGGACCCTTTCCGGTCTCGGGTTCCGGACGATCGGGCCGGCGCTGACCTCGGGACGCATCGGCGACATCGCCGTATCGCCCCACGACCAGGACACCTGGTTCGTCGCCGTCGCCTCGGGGGGTGTCTGGAAAACGACCAACCACGGCACGACGTTCGAACCGGTGTTCGACGGCCAGGGTTCGTACTCCATCGGTTGCGTCACCGTCGACCCGAACAACCCAGCCGTGGTGTGGGTCGGGACGGGCGAGAACAACAGCCAACGCAGCGTCGGATTCGGCGACGGGGTCTACAAGTCGGTCGATGGCGGAACCAGCTGGGACAACGTCGGGCTCGAGGAATCCGAGCACATCGGTAAGATCCTGATCGACCCGCGCGACTCCGACGTCGTCTATGTCGCCGCCCAGGGCCCGCTGTGGAACCCGGGCGGCGAGCGCGGCCTCTACAAGACGATCGACGGCGGAGAGAACTGGGAGCTCGTGCTGGAGATCAGCGAAAACACGGGGGTGACCGACGTCGTGTTCCACCCGCAAGACCCGGACACGCTCTACGCCGCCGCCTACCAACGACGTCGCCGCGTCTGGACCCTGATCGACGGTGGTCCCGAGTCGACGATCTACAAGTCGACCGACGCGGGCGCGACGTGGGACAAGGCGGCCGGCGGTTTGCCGAAGACCGACCTCGGCCGCATCGGTCTCGCGGTAACGCCCGCCGCCCCCGACACGGTCTACGCGATCGTCGAGGCCGAACGCGGAGAGAGCGGGTTTTTCCGCTCGACGGATCGGGCGGCGACCTGGTCGAAGCAGAGCGATTACATCAGCAGTAGCCCGCAGTATTACCAGGAGATCGTCGCCGACCCGCACGACGCGGATCGGGTCTATTCGCTGGACACCTGGATGCAGGTGACGGAAAACGGCGGCAAGTCCTTCTCGGGCGTCGGCGAGACGCACAAGCACGTGGACAATCACGCACTCTGGATCGATCCCGCCAACACCGATCACCTGATCGCCGGCTGCGACGGCGGGATCTACGAGACCTTCGATCGCGGCGCCACGTGGCGGTATCAGCCGAACCTGCCGGTGACCCAGTTTTATCGCATCGAGCCGGACAACGATTTTCCGTTCTACAACGTTTATGGCGGGACCCAGGACAACTTCACGCTCGGCGGCCCCTCGCGCACCGTCAGCGCAAACGGCATCACGAATCGCGAGTGGTTCGTCACGCTCGGTGGTGACGGCTTCGAACCACAGATCGATCCCGAGAACCCGGACATCATCTACTCGCAGTATCAGAACGGCGGGCTGGCGCGCTTCGACCGGGCCAGCGGCGAGTCGATCGACATCCAGCCCCAGGTCGATTACGACGAGGACCCGTTGCGCTGGAACTGGGATTCGGCGCTGATCATCAGCCCGCACTCGCACACACGCCTGTACTACGCGGCGCAACGTGTGTTCCGCAGCGACGACCGCGGTGACACGTGGACCCCGATCAGCGCGGATCTCACCCGCGGTCTCGATCGCAACCAGCTCGAGACGATGGGCCGGATCCAGAAAATCGACGCGGTGGCCAAAAGCGCCTCGACCTCACAGTACGGCAACATCGTCGTGATGTCCGAGTCCGCGCTGGCCGAGGGGTTGCTCTATGCGGGGACCGACGACGGCGTGATCCAGGTGCTCGAGGGCGACACCTGGCGCAAGATCGACAGCTTCCCCGGGATCTACGAGCTGAGCTACGTCAGCGACATCGAGGCCAGCCTGCACGCCACCGACCGCGTGTATGCGGCGTTCGACGACCACAAGAGCGGCGACTTCAAACCCTACTTGCTGCGCAGCGACGACCGCGGCGCCAGCTGGCGTACGATCGTGGGCGATCTGCCCGAGCGCGGCACGGTCTACTCGGTCGTGGAGGATCACGTCGACGAGAACCTGCTGTTCGCCGGCACCGAGTTCGGCGTCTTCGTCACCGTCGACGGCGGGAAGAAGTGGATTCAGCTCAAGGGCGGCCTACCGGTCATCGCGGCGCGCGACCTCGATGTCCAGCGGCGTGAAAGCGACCTCGTCGTCGGCACGTTCGGCCGTGGTATCTACATCCTCGACGACTACTCCGCCTTGCGGCAGATCGACGAGGCCTCGCTCGAAGCGGGGCCGACGATCTACCCGGTCAAACGAGCGTGGATGTTCATGGAGTCGACGCCGCTGGGTCTGCGCGGCAAGTCGTTTCAGGGCGATGCGTTCTACTCGGCGCCCAACCCGGAGGTCGGCGCGACCTTCACCTACTTCATCAAGGATGGACTCGAGACCCTCAAGAAGAAACGTCAGAAGGAGGAGCAGCAGCGCGAGGACGCGGACGAACCCTACGATTACCCGAGCTGGGAGGCGATCGAGGCCGAGGAACGCGAGGAGAAGCCGGCCGTCATCCTCACCGTGACCGACAGCGACGGCAACGTGGTTCGGCGAATCAGCGGTTCAACGACCGCCGGCGTCCACCGGGCGACCTGGGACCTGCGCTACCCCTCGATGGAGCCGACGCGGTTGCAACCGCCGTCGTTCAATAATCCGTTCGCCGATCCGCCGCGTGGGCCGATGGTCGTCCCCGGCAAGTACAACGTCTCGCTGGCGCAGCGCGTCGACGGTGAGTGGAGCGAGCTCGCCGGGCCGGTCGAGTTCGAGACGGTGGCGTTGGGCGCGGCGACCCTCGCCGCCGAGGACAAGCGGGCGTTGCTCGCGTTCCAACTCAAGGTCGCGCGGTTGCAACGCGCCGTGCTGGGTGCCGGGAGGACGATCCGCGAGGCCAACACGCGTCTCGACCATCTGAAGAAAGCTTACGAGGACACTCCAGGAGCATCGTCCGAGATCGCCGACGAGATTCGCGCGCTCGAGGACCGGCTTGCCGACATCGATACGGAGCTCAACGGCGACCGCGTGCGCGGCCGCCGCAACGAGCCGACGCACCGCTCGATCTCGCGTCGCGTGGGACGGATCGTGTCGGCGCAGTGGTCGTCCACCGCGGCGCCGACGCAAACGAATCTCGATGCCTACCGGATCGCCGGTCGGGCGTTCGAGAAGACGCTCGCCGCGTTGCAGGAGCTCGTCGAGAAAGACCTCGCGGGACTCGAGGAGAGGATGGAGCACGCCGGGGCGCCGTGGACACCGGGACGTGTTCCGCGATGGAAGATGGAATAGCGCTCAAAAAATAGCGCCACGGGGGTCGGCCCCTTCCACCGGCCCCCGTGGCTCAAATAGAGCATCACACACGGAAGTATCGATGGAGCGACAACGGCTGCCCGGGGGTGGGCGTTCCGAGCCACATCCAACCGGCCGATACGGGGAACCGAAGCTCCAAAGAGGGGGCGTATCGACCGCAACGAATCTATCGGGTACAAGCGTGGCGAAACAGGGCCGGGCGTTTCTTGACGACGATCTCCGCCAAATAAGCGGCACGGCTCCAAAAGCCCCGTCTTTGTTGCGCCTCTTTGTTAACGTGGGTCACGGAGGTGTCTGCCATGCGCTTCAAACTGTCCCTCTTGTTGCTTGCGGGCGCGTCGGTCTCGGGCCTTGGTGCGACCGCAGGAACCCTCGCGCCACTCGACGTTTTCGAGCTGGAGTGGGCGTCGGATCCGCGGATCTCGCCTGACGGGGAGCGCGTCGTCTACGTCCGCAACTCGATGGACGTCATGACGGATCGAACGCGCGGACGGTTGTGGATCCTCGACATCGACGGAAGCCACCACCGACCGTTGACCCGTGGCGACGCCCGCGAAAGCTCACCCCGCTGGTCTCCCGACGGAGCACGCATCCTCTACGTCGCCGGCGAGGAAGGGACACCCCAGCTGTGGGTCCGCTACATGGACAGCGGGCAGGTCGCGCGGCTGACCCAGCTGACCCGACCACCGGGCGGGCTCTCCTGGTCGCCGGACGGGAGCAGCATCGCGTTCACGATGCTCGTCGCGGAAGAACCGGAGCCGTTCGTCAAGCCGCCGAAGAAACCGGAGGGAGCGACGTGGGCGGATCCTCCTCGGGTCATCACGAAGATGCTCTACCGTGCCGACGGCTCCGGTTTTCGCGAGGACGTTTACCGCCAGATCTTCGTGCTGAGCGGCGAGGGTGGCACGCCGCGGCAGATCACCCGGGGACCCTACGATCATGGCACCCCGGTCTGGACCCCCGACGGCAAGCAGCTCGTCTTCTCGGCCAACCGCCGCGAGGATCGCGATCAGCAACCGCGCAACAGCGAGTTGTATCTCGTTCCGATCGGAGGCGGTGAACCGCGTCCGCTGACCGACCGTTACGGGCCCGACCGGTCCCCGGCGATCTCCAGGGACGGGAACTGGTTGGCCTGGACCGGCTACGACGACCGGCATCAGGGTTACCAGCGAAGCCGTCTCTACGTCATGAAAATCGATGGGTCCGGGAGACGCGAGATCGCCGCCGACTTCCCGCGTTCCATCCAGGCGCCACGTTGGTCGGCCGATGGCAGGTCGATCTTTTTCCAGTACAACGACCGCGGGAACGGCAAGATCGGCCGCGTCAGCCTGGCCGGAAAGAGCGACGTGCTGGCCGCTGACCGGGGAGGCTCGATCGGCCGCCCTTACGGGGGAGGGACGTACACGCTTTCGAACAACGATCGGTTCGCGTACACCTGGACCCGTCCCGACGCGCCCGCCGAGGTCGCCGTCGGGGGCGTCGATCGACCCGGTCGCCTGACCCGCCTCAACGACGATCTGCTGTCCCATCGCGATCTCGCGACCGTCGAGGAGATCTGGTTCGAATCCTCGCACGACGGTCGCCGCGTGCAAGGTTGGCTCGCCATCCCGCCGGGGTTCGACGCGTCCCGGAAGTACCCGCTGATCCTCGAAATCCACGGCGGCCCGTTCGCCGATTACGGAGACCGGTTCAGCGCCGAGGTTCAGCTCTACGCGGCGGCCGGATACCTGGTGCTCTACACCAACCCCCGCGGGAGCACCAGTTATGGCGAGGAGTTCGGGAACCTGATCCATCATGCCTACCCGGGCCACGACTACGACGACCTGATGTCGGGGGTCGACGCGGTCATCGCGCGCGGGATCGTCGACGACAAGCGGTTGTTCGTCACGGGCGGCAGCGGCGGTGGCGTGCTGACCGCCTGGATCGTCGGAAAGACCGACCGCTTCCGGGCGGCGGTCGTGGCCAAGCCCGTCATCCACTGGACCAGCTTCGTCCTCACGGCGGACATGTACAACGTTTTCTGGAAGTACTGGTTCCCCGGGCCACCCTGGGAGCATCTCGAGCATTACTGGAAGCGGTCACCGCTCTCGCTGGTGGGCAACGTCACGACACCCACGATGCTGCTGACCGGGGAAGAGGATTGGCGCACGCCGATCGCGGAGTCCGAACAGTACTATCAAGCGCTACAGATACGCGGTGTCGACAGCGCGCTGGTGCGCATCCCCGGAGCCTCCCACGGCATCGCCTCCCGGCCCAGCCGGTTGATCGCCAAGGTCGCGCACATCCTCAAGTGGTTCGAGATTCACGATGCCGAGAAGTAGTATTCGCCGGCTCCAGCCTAGCGTCTATCCTCGAGGCGCTCCCAGATCGCGCAATCGTCGACGTGAGTCGTCAGGCGATAGTCGCGTTGCAACATCCTGTTGAGCTCGAAGTCCGGGTAGTTCCGCAAGTCGTAGATCCAGCGCTCGGTTTCGAACCAGCTGACACGCGAGGCGTCGACGATGAATCGCGGGCGACTCTCCGCGAGCTCGCTCATCAGCAGCGCGGCCCACTCCTCGTTGAGCGCGGGCCGGTCCGGGACGCCTTTGAGATCGTTGGCCACGTACTGGCAGAACGTCAGATGCGAGGCGGCTTCGAGTCGCGTCAACGAGTAGATCTCCGGCGCCCAACCCCAGACGAACAACCGGTCGCCCGGTTGACTCACCCGGGACATGTACTCCGTCAACGCGGCAAAGTCGTGTCGGCTGTGCGCCATCGTCTCGGGGCGCGCCACGAGCTGTTCGCTCAACACCACCGTGCCCGATTGCAACGCGATCCAGCAGGCCACCGCCGGTCCGCCTCGCCGAAGCGGCCGCTGCAGCAGCCAGGCCAGGATCCCTAGAGCGCCCAGCGCGAAGAGGATCGTCA